>DASZUO010000249.1:0-102724 GCA_035547575.1 Amycolatopsis sp.
CGCCCGCGACGATCGGGAACGCCGATCCGCCTGCCTGCGTGATCTCGGTGGCGATCCCCTTGGCCCGGTCGGTGTCGATGTCGACACACGCCACGGTCGCGCCCGCCGCGCCCAGAGCGAGTGCGCTGTAGCGGCCGTGGCCCGCGCGCTCCGGGATGAAGCCCGCACCCGCGACCAGCGCCCGCTTGCCCTGCAGTCCCATATCGGTCATCGTTTCGATCCTCCTTGATCGCCTGAGTCGCCGAGGATTTCGGCGAACCGTGCTCCGGACAGGTCGGGCCGCACCGATTGGGTCAGCGGTTTGGCGCCGGGGTAGCCGGGCAGCAGGTCTCGTTCCACGCAGAACCGCTGGGCGAAGATGGTCTGCCCGTTCAGTTCGGCGGCCTCGGGGGCCGAGGCCAGCCACGCCACCACCGCGCCGACCACCTCGGGTGGTTCCCCGTTGGCGGCGAACCCGAAGCGCGCCATGTCCTGCGCGATGCGCTCGGTGGCCGTGTAGCCGGGATCGACGTTGAAGGCCTGGATGCCGTCCGGCCCGTGCTCGACGGCCAGGATCCCCGCCACCCGGTGCAGTGCCGCCTTCGTGGCCCCGTAGCTGATACCCCAGCCCCCCGAGCCCGCCGGGCTCAGCGGGTCGCTGAACCCAGAGCTACTGGTCAGGTCGATCACGCGGCCCGAGCCTCGCTCGATCATCCTGGGCAGGAAGATCTTGTTCAGCTGCAACGGAGCGAAAAAGTTGCCCTGCATGTGGTTCTCGACGACCGACAACGGCGCACCGAGCAGGGTGTCCATGTGCCCTGGCCCGATGTAGCGGGCGTTGTGCACCACGACATCCACGTGGCCCCAGCGCTCGAGGACGGTCGCCGCCGCCACCCCCAGCGAAGGCCGGTCCAGCAGGTCGGCCTGCAGCAACAGCGCCTGCTGCCCTTCTTTCTCCACCAGAGCGGCTGTCTCCCGCAAACTGCCGGGCAACGGACTCGTGTCAGAAGAACCGAACGTCGACGAGTGCTCCCGCTCCTCACCCGGTTCCACCGTGCGCGCCGTGATGGCCACGTCGAACCCGGCACGGGCGAGCGCCACCGCGATCGCCTTGCCGATCCCGCGGCTGGCTCCCGTCACGAACGCGACTCTGCGATCGGACATCACACCCTCCTCATCCGACAGCGCGCCGACCGCGCCGTCCTCGTAGGCACTGCTCGACATCCCACCCGCCAGGGATGCTCACGGGCCCAACCTTGCCGCACGGCCGGACATTCGTCACGACAGGTTGAAGTGATCGAGGTCGGGCCGGGCGCAGATCCGGTGGTACTCCTCGAAGTCCCAGGCCACGTTGACGCCGAGTTTCCCGTGCTGGTTCACGTAGTAGTTCGCCTCGGGAAGTCCCTCGTCGGCCAGATAGATCAGCTGGGAGGCACGCTGCTGGAGGCGCTCGTTGTACTCGTCGCAGACGTCCTTGCGGACTTCGATCCGCCGTGCGCCTCGCTCGAACATGGCCAGCAGGCACTGCGCGATGTAGCTGGACCACATCTCGAACCACACGGGCAGGGTGTTCCCGCCGGAGACGGGCTGGGAGTTCGGACCGTAGAGGATGAACATGTTCGGGAATCCAGGGACCGTCATCCCCGCGTAGGCCTCCGCACCGTGCTCGGCCCAGAGCTCGTGCAACGAGTCGCCGTTGCGGCCGCGGTAGTCGGTGGACCACAGATAGCGGTCCGTCTGGAAGCCGACCGCGGCGATCACCAGGTCGAGCGGGTGCTCCCGCCCGTCGGCGGTGCGGATGCCGCCGGGGGTCATGCGCTCGATGGGGTCGGTCACGAGCTCCACGTTCTCCCGGGTCAGTGCCCGGTACCACCCGTTGTCGACCACCGGACGGCGTGCGATCGGTGCGTAGTCGGGGATCAGCCGCTCCAGCAGGTCCTGCCGATCACCCAGCTGGGAGCGCATGTACCCGACGAGCAGCTCTCGCAACGAGTCGTTGCGCTCGTTGACCTTGCCGCCCGCGGCGATCCAGTCGGGGTCGGGCACGAGCAGCCCGTAGGCGTCCAGGAGCGGGATGACCGCGAAGTAGCGCGACCAGTTCCAGTAGTAGGGCATGTTGTCGAGCAGCCACCGCACCTGCGGTTCGACGGGCTCCCCGTACCGCTCGCGCGGGCTGATCCACTGCGGGGTGCGCTGGAACACCGATACGTGCCCGGCCTCGCGGGCGACCGCGCCGAGCAGTTGCACCCCGGTCGAGCCGTTTCCGATGACCCCGACACGCTTTCCGCGGACCGAGCGTTGCGGTTCCCACGCCGTGCTGTGCACGATCTCGCCGGCGAAGTCCGCCACCCCGGGGAGGTCGAGGTCGCGCGGCAGCGCGAACAGGCCGGCGGCGCTGACGACGACCGGGGCCCGCAGCGTCTCCTCGACGCCGCCGTCGCCGCGGACCGTCAGTTCCCACTCGGCGTCCTCGTCGTGCCAGTCCGCGCGCACGACGTCGCGGCCGAACCGGATGTGCTCGGACACCCCGTGCTTGCGGGCGATCGTCTCGAGGTAGCCGCGCACCTCGCCCTGGCGCGCGAAGTACTCCGTCCAGGGATAGTTCTTCTCGAAGGAGAACTGGTAGGTGGCGCTGAGCGTGTCGACCCTGGCGTCCGGGTAGGTGTTCACGCTCCACACCCCGCCGACCTCGTGCCTGCGCTCGAGAACGGTGTAGGGAATGCCGAGCAGCCCGAGTTGCACACCCATCGCGATGCCGCTGAACCCCGCGCCCACCACGACAACGTGGAAACCGTCGGGCACCGCCACGCCGCCCTCGGGCGGCTTCGTCTGCCGGGTGTAGTCGCCGAAGGCGAGCAGGTCACGGCGCGCGGCGAGGGCCTCGTCCGAGACCGGGTGCCCGTGCGCCATCTGCATCAGGTCGTCGACCTCGGCGTTGGTCGGCACCCTCGGCACGAAGCTCGGCGCTTCCTCGCGCAGGAACCGGATGGCCGCCGTCTTGAGCTGGTCGTGGTAGGCCGCCGGCACGGTGGGCAGGGCGCCGGCGCCTCCGCGCACCGTCACGTTCTCGATCGGGATCGCGGCGATCTCCGGGTCGCCGGTCGCCTGGTAGAGCGCGATCTTGAGCGCTCCGAGCTCGGCGTGTTCGATCGCCGAGCGCAGGAAGTCGTTGCCAACCAAGGAAAGTCCTCTCTGGTGCACGATGTCCGATTGGCTGCTGCCGCTGCCGGACGATCAGCTCATGGTGGTGCCGCCGTTGGGCCGCAGCGTCTGCCCGGTCATGAACGACGAGGCGTCGGAGGCGAGGTACAGCAGCGCGAGGGCGATGTCCCGAGGCGTGCCGATGGTGCCGAGCGCGGCCCCCTGGGCCCGTGCGGTGATCAGCGCGTCCCGTGCGTCCTGCCGGATGGAACCGTCCTCGGCGGTGTAGTTCACCGCCACCATCGGTGTCTCCACGAAACCCGGTGCCACCGCGTTGACCCGCACGCCCGCGGACCCGTACTCCGCCGCCGCGGTTTTCGTCAGATGGATGACCCCGGCTTTGGTCATGCCGTAAACCGAGAGGCGGGGCACCGCGACCTCACCGCCGGTGGACGCGACGTTGACGATGGATCCGCGGCCCTTCTTGGTCATCCGCCGGCCCGCGGCGGCGACACCCCAGTAGACGCCGAGGAGGTTGACGTCGACGATGCGCCGGACGTCGGGTTCCGTGGCGTCGTCGAGAGAGAAGTAGCCGATCACGCCGGCGACGTTGGCCCACACGTCCACCGCCCCGAACTCGGCCACCGCCGCGTCGGCCAGGTCCTCGACCTGACCACGATCCGTCACGTCCACGGTGTGGCTGCGGACGGAGCGCCCGAGCTCGCGGACCCGCTTCTCGGTCAGCCGCAAGCCGGCCGGATCGCGGTCGGCCAGTACCAGGTCGGCCCCGGCCTCGGCGAATACGACGGCGGTCTCGCTGCCGATGCCGCTGGCCGCGCCGGTCACCACCGCGACGCGGTCCGTCAGCGTGAAGGCCTGCACGGCCGGCGACTCGCTCACCTGGACGCCCCCTCGCCCGCGGTCGCGACCGCGGCGGGCGGAGCGACCTCGTCGACGAATCGTGCGATCTCCTCCACCGCCTCCACGCTGCGCGGCGCGTCCGGGTAACCGAGCTGCCATACGTGCGGGACGCCGTCGAAGAGCTGGATCCGTGCCGTGGGAACCGCGGCGCCGAACGCGACCGCGTCGTCCCGCAGGCTCTCGTCCCGGCTCGCCTGGACCAGGATCCGTGGCGTGTCCGCTGGCCAGGTCCCCAGCAGCGGGGACACGTACGGGTCGCTCGCGGGGTGACCACCCAGGTACAGCGCGGCGGCCTGGTCCGCCGACTCCCGCGGAAAGAGCTCGTCACGTCCGGCGTTGTCCACAAAGGACTGGGCCTTGTTCCGCAGGTCGAGCCACGGCGAGCAGAGCACGGCCGCCAAGGGCTGCGGCAACCCCCGATCGGCCGCGGCCAGCAGCAGTGCCGCGGCGAGGCCCCCGCCCGCGGACTCGCCGCCGACGATCAGCCCGCGCTCCGGTCCGAGCAGCGCGGTGTAGGCGAGCACAGCGTCGAGCAGAGCCTCGGGGTACGGCCGCTCCGGTGCGAGCCGGTAGTCCACCGACACGACCTCGCAGCCACACGCGGCCGCCAGCCGGCAGTTCCATCCGGCGAACCCGCGGGCGGAGCCGAGCCGGTAGCCCCCGCCGTGGAACCACAGCAGTGTCCGGTCGCCACCGGCCACGTCGTCGGGCCGGACGGAGATCGCGGGCACACCGTTGAGCACGACATCCGAGACCGTCACTCCGGGGGGAGGGGGAACCTGCGCACCCGCGTCCGCCGCCAGCCTGCGCTCGGCGAGCGCGCGATCCGCCGCGGGGCCGCGCGTCACGACGGCCTCCCGGTGTGCGACCACGGGGCAGCGCCCGGTTGGGGCACGGATCGGGCAGGGACGGCAGACATGGGATCACCTCGATGTGGATGTCGCTGTACCGAGTTCGAGAGTGGGACAAGTTTCGTACCAAGGCAAGAAAAATTCTTGATTTTGCACCAGATTTCGGAATAACGAAATCCGGGTGAGGTGTCCGAGGGCGCTTCGGTGCTGGGCCGGCCAGGACTCGGTACGCGAGAACGGTCTTGCCTTTTCGATCGACAGCGTGCTTGCATCGGGAAGGGGTTTTCCGCCGGAGGTTCCGTCCGGTGTCACCGTGTCCGGCCCCGGCGCTGTCACAGACCGCTGGGCATAGTCGACGACGACGATGGAAGAGGCCGCTCGTGAAGTTCTCCATGTCCCTGCCGCTGGTTCGTGACCTGACCGACCGCGCGCCGTACCGGAAGACCCTCGAACTGCTCGCCCTCGCCGAGGAGGCGGGATTCGACACCGTCACGATCGGCCAGCACCACTTCCGGCAGGGTGATCCCGCGGATCCGCTGACGCTGCTGGCGGGGTTCATCACCCACACCGAGCGGCTGCGCTTCAGCACCGGGATCCACATCCTGCCGATCCACCATCCGCTCCTGGTCGCGGAGCAGGTCGCCACGCTCGACCAGCTCAGCGGGGGCCGGGTGACGCTGGGGGCCGGCATCGGGTGGAACCAGCAGGAGTACCGGGTCTTCGGCGCCGACTTCGCCCGCCGCGGGGCGTTGATGGAAGAGGCACTGGAGATCCTGAAGCTGGTGTGGGAGCACGAGAACACCTCCTATCAGGGGAAGTTCTTCGATTTCGAGGAGCTGACCGTCTACCCCCGGCCCGTGCAGCTCCCGTCGCCGCCGCTGTGGGTCGCGGGCGCCAAGCACGTGGCGGTGCGGCGGGCGGCACGGCGGGGCGACGCGTGGTTGTGCGGGCCGGTCGAGGCGCTGAGCTCGGTGCTGGAGCTGTTGCCGACCTATCAGTCCGCGTGTGCGGAGCTCGGCAAGGAGCCCGAGTGGGTCCTGCGCCGGTTCGGGTGGGTGAAGCCGACCCGGCGCGAGGTCGAGGAGGAGATGCTGCCCCGGTACGTGAACGGTCTGGTCGCGCACTGGCGGGAGTCCACCGAGGTCGCCGAGTCGCGGGAGATCGTGCGCCGGCTGGACGAGGGTGCGGACATCCCGGCGGCGGAGATCGCCAGGGACCGGTTGCTGTGGGGCTCGCCGGACGACGTGATCACGCAGATCCGCCGCTTCGAGAAGCTCACCGGGGCCCACCACGTGCACATCGCGTTCGGCAACGGGATCCCCGCCACCGGCGTCGACAAGGCGTTCATGGGCGAGTTCGAGGAGCTCGCCGACATGATCCGGCTCTACGGCAGGCATGTCATCGACGCCTACTGAGGACCGACCGTCGCGACGAGCGTGTGATGCCGCCGTCAGGAGCGACGCTGCGCTCGGATAGGCTTCGTCTTCTCGAACCGCACGACGAGACTTCGTAACGACTTGCGGCTATCGCGGGTCGCTGACACGATCCGTGCTGTTCGACATTCGTCGTCGTACGATTCTGGCAGGTGGCACGTGCCGACTCCCTCGGCGAGATCGGCGGTCCGAGCGGTCGCCGTTCTCGACTACTTCACAACACATCCCACGCGGCCGTGCACGTTGTCCGAGCTGGCGGTCGAGGTCGGCGCCAGCCCGTCGTCGCTCACGTCGGTCCTGCGCGCGCTGACCGGCGCCGGCTACCTCGTGCGGCACCCACGGCACAAGACCTACGAGCTCGGCCCCGCACTCGTCGCCGTCGGCCGCGCCGCGAGTGCCCGGCACCCCGTGGTGGACCTCGCCCGGCCCGAGCTGCAGCGCCTTGCCGAGCGCTTCGACGCCGACTGCGTGGGCAGCGTCCTTGTCGCCGACGAGATCCTGGTGCTGGTCGTGGAGGGCCGGGCGTCACAGAACACGCGCGGGGTCTCGATCGGCCACCGGATCCCGCTGGTGCCACCGTTCGGTGAGATCTGGCTCGCCTACAGCGAACCCGACGCCGTCCGGCGGTGGCTCGCCCGCGTACTGCCGGCGGAGCACGATGCCGACGCGGCACGCGCGGAGGCGTCCGAGCTGACGGACACCGAGCATCGTATGCACGACATCCTGCGGCGGGTGCGGGAACGCGGGTTCGCGGTCAACCTGCGCAGCGAGCGGCTCGACGCGTTCCAGCACGCGCTACTGGGCCGGCGCCCCTACGGCGAGGACGCCCGTGAGCAGCTCGCCCGGATGGCCGCCTCGTTCAACTCCTACGAGCTGCTCGACGAGAGCCCGGATGCGACCTACGAACCGGAGATGATCATCGCACCGGTATTCGGTCCCGACGCCTCCGTCGCGTTCGCCATCACGCTGACTGGGCTGAAACCGTGCACGGGCTCGGAGATCGACAGCATCGCGGCGGACGTCGTCGAGACCGGGCTCCGGCTGACCAGGGCCATCGGCGGGCGTGTCCCGTCGAGCGAGCAGCACGGCGACCGCACCGCGTCGTGATGCGCCTGCGTCCTCGCCGCCGTCAGACCCGGCTCGCGGCGGACGCCCGCACGGACGGTGCGGAGTTCCGGTACGCGTCCGCGCGCGGGATACGCCCGGCGTCACGGGTGACCCCGCCGATCCGCCGGGTCACCATCCGACCGGCCGCGGCGATCTCGTCGCCGATCCGCCGCAGCTCGTGGCCGGTGACCTCGGTCAGGCCGTTCGCGGTGATCGCGAAGACCACCTCGCCGCTCGGGCCGAAGACCGGGGCGCTGATCAGCTCGATCGGGTATCGCAGGTCCGGCTTCTCGTCGACGAGCTCATAGTCGTCGCCCAGCGACCGCACGGCCGCTGCGAGCCGGGCCCGTAGCTCGCCGTCGCGGGGCCGCTGGGCGAGGGCGGCGAGAATGACGCGGACCTGGTCGAGCTCGGTACTAGCCAGGTTCACCGCGTAGCCGCGCGCGTGCACGTGCCGCAGCGCGTCGAGCAGGCGGCTGCGCTCGGACTGCCGGAGTGACTCGCCCAGCCCCCTGGTGACCCACCGCTCGATCGCCGCGGGTTCGCTCCAGGCCAGGAACACCTGGCCGAACGGCGGCACCAGCGGGACGCGGTCCCCGAGGGCGAGCCCGTGCGACCGCGCCGACGGGCGGCCCTCGATGGCGAGCATCAGGATCTCCTCGCCGACCACGACCGAGCCGACGCACTCCGCGCCGATCGTCTCCGCGAGGCGCCGCATCTCCGGGCGCGCCAGCTCGACGAACGGGTGCCGCTGGTTCGCCGCCTGCCCGATGGCCAGGAGCGCCGCACCCAGCTCGTAGGTCTTGTGGCGCGGATGGCGCATGAGGTACCCGGTGTCGGTGAGCGAGCGCAGGACCGACGACAGCGACGCCAGGTTGATGCCCAGCGCCACGGACAGCTCCGACAGCGTGAAAGACCGTCGGGGGTGGGCGGTGAAGAAGTCGAGCACGGCAATAGCACGCGACGCGGCCAGTGCGGCGGGACTCATCCGGTACTCCCTTGGACCGAGACGGGTGGTGATCGCGCAGCGAGACTCGCTGTCGACCGGTGACGGCCTCGCCACCATCCGTTGACGATTAAACCTGCTTCCTGGCCAGAATTCAAAAGCATTTTCGGAATCTCGAAAAAATCGTGCGGACGAGGCTCCGTCCGCGGTCAGCCGATCGCGATCGGGTTGACCGGGCTGCCGGTGGCCCCCGTGATGAGCAGCGGCGCCACCATGAACAGGAACGTGGTGCAGGCGTCGGCGGCCAGCTCGGTGAGACTGAGGTGCTCGATGAACGGCACCCCGTACCCGACGAGCAGCTCGCGGTGCACCGCCATGAACTCGCCGCGGTCGAACGGGATGACCTCGATCGCCGAGTTGTCGGCGCCGACGGCGGCGATCTCGTGGTCGACGACGAAGTCGACGGCGTCGAGGCCGAGCCCCGGCTGGGCGTCGAGCCGGGCACCGGCGGGATCGTTGCGGAACCCGGTGAGCCATCCCGTATGGACGACCAGGACGTCGCCCCGCTGCAGCTCGACCTCCGCGGCGGCCGCCGCCGACTCCAGCTCCGTGCCGGTCACCGCGTGGCCGGGCTCGAGCTGGGGGACACCGTGCAGGCGGGCGATGTCGAGCAGGACCCCGCGCCCGGCGAAGCCGCCCAGCTTCTCGACGCCGCACCGCCCCGCCCCGGTGTGCGACGCGAAGGTCTCCGCCGGGAAGCCGTTGTAGAGCCGGCCTTCGGAGTAGACGTGGGACAGCGCGTCCATGTGCGTGCCGTTGTGGGTGGGGACCACGAGGACGTCCTCGTTCGCCCCGAAGCCCTCCGGCGCCTGGAAGGCCTGGTACATGTCGCTGTCGGAGTGGCTGACCAGGGTGAGCCGCTGCGGGGCGCCCCGGTAGTCCACGACCGGCAGGTCGGTGCGCTGGACCGGCAGCCCGAGGTTGTAGACGTGGCCGGTGCGCGGCGTCCGCGTGGCGGCGAGCACGGTCTCGTCGTCGATCAGGTTGAGCGCACCGCGCTCGTCTTCCGAGCCCCAGCGGCCCCAGTTGGTGGTAGCCCGATCCGGCACAGACTTCATCGTCGACGCTCCTCTTGATACGGAAGAAAGAACCCGGCCAACGGTGACCCTGGTCGTTTCGCGGCGTCGCGTCAATGTTCGGCGGCGGTTCCGGCGACCATATCGAAATAGCGTTCGCCTCGATTTTGAAATATCGAAAGGCTGCCCACTCGTCGTGATCCGCTCGACGACGGCCGGACGCGATCGGTAGTCAAACGCCATGGACACGCGGTAGACAGGACATGGCAGTGATGGGCTTTGACGCGCTCGAGGAGGAGTGACGACATGCTCGAGGACATCCGCACGGTTTCGCCTCAGGATCATTGGCAGCAGTTCGAGAAGGCGTGGACGGCCCTGCTGACGTACCGGTACCTGGGGAAGCAGAGTCCGGATCTGGATGCGGATGTCGAGCGGGAGACGATGCCGTTGCGTCCCGACATGCGCAACCCGTCGGGCGGGGTGATGGCGGCGCCGCTGTGTATTGCCGCGCCGGAGCCCTACTGGACCGATGACCAGTGCATTCCGGCTCCGGTGGTGATGAGCTACGAGATCCTCGACAGCGCTCGCGACATCACGCGGGTCGACGTGCTGCGGGAGGTGGTTCATCTGGGCCGCACGATGGGCTTCAGCAGGTCGAAGATCGTCGATGCCGCTGACCACGAGCGGGTTGTCGCGGTGTCGTGTGGAACGGGTGTCAGTCTAGGTGACGTGCCCGAAGGGTATGAGAAGGTGCCCAACCCGCCGATCGACGTGTCGGATCGGGTGCTTCCCCCGTTGCCCGCGGCTTTCGGCGCCGAGCGTGGCGTGGATGGGGTGTGGCGGCTTCCGGAGATGAAGGTGGAGCTGGCCTCGCCGCATGCCGCGCTGCACCTGGGGCCGATCAATGTGGTGCTGGAGGCGGCCGCGATGGAGCGGGTCGCCGAACACGCGGGGACGGATTCTCTCCAGGTGGAGAGCTGGACGGTGATGATGATCCGGCCCGGCGTCGTGGGCCCGTTCCGGGCGGAGGCCGAGATCGTCAGCGGCGGTTCCGAGCGCATGGCCACGCAGCTCACGCTGCGCGACGAGGGCAAGGGCGACCGGGTGATCAGCGTGGCCAGCGCCGTTTTCCGACGCGTCTGATCGGGCGAATCGTCAATGGCGGTTTTCCTCGCCGTCAACGGTGCGTGACGACCGGCGCCGGCGTTCCAACTTCACCTGAAGAAACCCGTCCCCTCGCCGATTCTTCCTTTTCCGCCAAAGTGCCTTGTTTGCTGCCGTCAAGTGGGCGCCGGGTGGGGCGGGATGTGTTGACAGTGGCTCCTGGCGCGTGATTTGTTATTTGTGAATGGTGGGATGCGAACTCTGTTTCGATATATCAAAAAAATGCGAGTTTTCCGGTATATCGAAATTGAGTGAGTGTTCCTCGGGGTTGCCGTCAACACCTCCGCGGGAGTGAGGACAACATGGAGTTCGGACTGTTCGTTCAGAACTATCTGCCTGAGACCCGGTGGCGGGGGGTGGCGGATGCGGAGCACAAGGTGATTCTGGAGGATCTGGAGCTGGCGGTGACCGCGGACCGGTGCGGCTGGAAGTACCTGTGGGCGAGCGAGCACCATTTCCTGCAGGAGTATTCGCACATGTCGGCCAACGATGTGTTCCTGGCCTTCGTCGCGGCCCGGACCTCGCGGATTCACCTCGGTTCCGGGATTTTCAATCCGTTGCCGCAGGTCAACCATCCGGCGAAGGTCGCGGAGACGGTGGCGTATCTGGATCAGATGTCGCGCGGCCGGGTCGAGTTCGGCACCGGCCGCGGAGCGGGCAGTCACGAGATCCTGGGTTTCCTCGACCACGCCGAGATCACCGAGACCGCCACGACGAAGGAGATCTGGGAGGACGTCATCGGCGAGTTCGCGAAGATGTTCACCCAGGACGTGTATCCGGGGTACCGCGGGAAGTACTGGTCGTTGCCGGAGCGCAGCATTCTGCCCAAGCCCTACGGTGGTTCGCATCCCCCGATGTGGTACGCGGCGGGCAACACCAGCAGTTACGCGATGGCGGCCCGTAAGGGGTTGGGGGTGCTGGGTTTCTCGGTCAGTGCGCTCGCGGACCTCGAGGGGGTGCTGGCCGCGTACAAGGGCGCCATCGGGGCGGCCGAACCGGTCGGCGCGTTCGTCAACGACAACGTGATGGTGACCATCCCGATGTATGTGGCCGAGGACTCGGCGCAGGCGCGGCGCAAGGCGCTGGAGGGTGGGCTCGGCTATCTCAACACCCAGGTGTTTCGCTACCACGACACCTTTCCCCGGCCCGCGGCGGTGCCGCCGTGGCCGGCCAGGGTGCCCGAACCCGACGCGGACGCGCTGGATGGGCTCATCCAGAGCGGAACGATCATCTGCGGCGACCCCGACGAGGCTCTGCAGCAGATCCGGCGGTGGGAGTCGGCGGGGGCGGACCAGTTGTGCTGCGCGACGGGTGCGCAGACCTTCGAGGACGCGATCGACACGCTCACGCTGGTCGGCGAGCATGTCATCCCGAAGATCGACGGTGCCGCGGAGCACCGGACCGCCGCGTTCCGCAGGACGGCGGCCTGACGTGACGAAGACCGGGCTGGGCTTGCGGGGAAAGAATGCGCTGGTCGTCGGTGGCGGGTTCGGCATCGGCCGGGAGACGGCGTTGCTGCTGGGACACGCCGGTGCCAACGTGGCCGTCGCCGACATCGACGTCGACCGGGCCAAGGCGGTCGTCGCCGAACTGGAGGGGATCGGGGCCCGCGCGGTGGCGGTGACCGGTGACGTCACCATCGAGACGGACGCGATTCGCATGGTGGCCGCGACGGTGGACGCATTCGGTGGCCTCGACGTGGTCGCGAACATCGTCGGCCTCGCGGCTTGGATGGACGTGCTGTCGCTGGATGAGCAGAGCTGGGATCTGGACCTGCGCCGCAACCTGACCCATCACCTCTATCTCGGCCGCGCCGCGGCCCGGGTGATGATCGACTCCGGTGTCGCGGGCGCCCTGGTGATGGTGGCGTCGGTGAGCGGGGTTTACGGCGCGCCGATGCACGCCGCCTACGGCGTGGCCAAAGCCGGCCTGATGGACCTCGTGCGCACGATGAGCCAGGAATGGGCACCACACGGGATCCGGGTCAACGCCATCGCGCCGGACCGCATCGGCACCCCGCGCGTCCTCGCCGCGATGCAGGCGGCCGGCGTAGACTTCAACGCCGCCGCCATCGACGACGGAGTGCCGCTCCGGCGTGGCGGAACACCGGACGAGATCGCCGGCCCGCTGGTCTTCCTGCTCTCCGACCTCGCCAGCTTCGTCACCGGGCAGACCATCATCGTCGACGGCGGCATGCGCGCCGTCTTCCCCCACAGCCGAGCAAGCACCGCCATGCCACGCAGAACCTGAGTCCCGTCGGCGGGTGCCGATGACGGTGGCACCTTCGGTGGCGTGGCCCGCGCGCAACGCGGCGGCTCGTTGCTATGTCTGGCGGGATCGGCCTTTGCTTCGGACGTTGCGATGCGCCAACACGGCCCGCACCGTGCCGGTGATCGCGACGAGCCCCCACACCACGGCGAGCGTCACCAGCAGACCCGTGCCGGGGTCGTCGTCGTGCAATCCCGGCGACGGTGGGGCTCCGAAAGGCCGCCACAACAGCGGGAACGCAAGGAATGTCAACACCGCCGTGATCACGGCTCCCGCCTGCACCGGCGCGCGCCACGGCACCGGCACGAGCCGGGCGAGCAGGAGCCCGGCCAGTCCGGCGACCGGCGCGAGCACCGCGTCGTTCACCACGGGTGCGCCTGCCAGCCAGACGAGGGTCTTCAGGCTGTCCGGCCACGCGGGTGCCGCGTACCCGACGAACAACCACGCGCCGAACCCCAGCGCGGCCAGGCCCGGCAGCGCCAGCAGTATGCGCATCGTCCTCATCGGATCTCCAGCCGTTCGACCCATTTCGTCTGCAGCACGCCCGGGCGGTTCGGTGCGATGACACGGCACGGGTAGCCGTGGTCGAGGTCGAGGACCTCGCCGTTGAGTTCCAGCGCCAGCAGAGTCCTCGGGTCGGCCGTGTGCTCGCCGGGCAGTGTCGTGACCGCGTACGCGCCGACGCGCTCGAGGGATGACACCCGGACGTCCACACCGGGTTCGCTGCCTGCCGCGCGGAGCAGGTCGGGGAACGAGATCCCCCGCCATACCGCGTTCTGGCTCCAGCCCTCGACGCAGGCGATCGGCAGCTCCGCCGTGGTCTGCGGCAGCGCGCGGAGATCGGCGGGCGCGAATCGCCTCGTCCCGGCCGGGGTCACCACGGTCAGCTGCCACATCGGGTCGGCCGCCGTCCGCACGACGCCGGCCGCGGCGGCCGTGCGGTTCACCGGAAGCCCCTGGGTGCCCTTGTTCGTCCGCCACGACAACGCCGACACCTCACGCAACGGCGCCACGGTCGCGCCTGCCGTGGCGACGACCGCGGCACCGGTCGCGAGCCACGTCGTGCGCAGGAAACCGCGGCGGGACAGGCCGCGGGCGGGCGGCTCGGGCTCGTCCTCCCGGCTGAACGCGTGGCGCACGACGGGCAGTTTCACGGCGATGTGGACGAGGATCGACCCGATCGCGACCCAGGCAACGGCATAGTGCACCGTGGGGAAGTAGAAGTTCCACGGGTAGTTCTGCGCGACGTTGAGCAGGCCGGTGCTCAGCTCGAAGAACGCCGACGCCGACAACACGAGGATCGACAGCCGTTCCACCGCGTGCGGCACCGACCGCACCAGCGGACGCCCGAACAGCTTCGGGTACACGCTCCACAGCTTCGCCAGCAGCAGCGGGATCGCGGCGATCCCGGAGATCACGTGTGCGCCTTGTGTCACCCGGTACAGCCACACCGGGTTGCTGGGCCACCAGAACCAGCCGGGTGGGTGCTGGATGAGGTGACTGAGCAGCCCGGTGACGAAGCAGATCGTGAACGCGATCCCCAGCAGCATTCCCACCCGCGCGGTCGCGCGCTCGCCGTGGGCGCCACCGCGGAAGTGTTCCTCGCGCGGTGGTTGTGGCAGTTTCATGCGAGCACCAATCTCGCGAACCAGCGGTGGCCCCGGTTCGTCGTCCACGCGACGCGGAACCCGGTGCGGGCGGCCACTTCCGCGATCGCGTCGACGCCGACCCACGCCCAGGTGAACCACGGTCCGTCCACGCCGGGCGGGTGCAGCCGGACCCGGTCGCGGCGCAGCCCGTGCCCCGGCGCCTCCAGCTCGACAAGGAGGTCGCCGGCGGGGTCGAGCAGGCGCGCGATGCGGCGCAGCAGGGTGTCGGGATCTCCCCCGATGCCAATGTTGCCGTCCGCGAGCAGCACGTGCCGCCAGCGTCCCTCGCCGGGGAGGCGATCGAAGACGTTGCGCCGCAAGGCGTTCGCGCCGCGGCGGCGGGTGAGGTGCACGGCGGTGGGGGACATGTCGACGCCGAGCGCGGGCAGGCCGCGCCGCGTCAGTGCCGCGGTGAGCCGGCCGGGTCCGCAGCCGATGTCGAGCGCGGGCCCGGAGCAGGCGCCGAGCAGCACGGCGTCGCCCTCTTCGCAGCCGTCGGTCCACCGGTCGACCGGCAGCTCGATCCGATCCCCGTTCCCGAGTTCGAGCCAGCAGCGCATGCCGAGCAGACCGTGGTCGAACTCGGTTCCCCTCGTCGCTGTCATCGGACCGCCACCACCGCTTCGGCGAATCGGCCGGTAGCCGTCGCGGCAACCCGGCGCGCGTCGGCCATGGTGTCCACATCGGACAGCGTCGGTAGCGTGCCGACGCTCGAGCCGGACGCTTCCAGGGCCTGCCGCGTGCGCAGACCGGTGTCGGGCCGGGACATCGCAACATCGATCAGCGCTTTCGCGCGCCACGGATCGGCGAGGCCGAGGCCCCACCAGCCACCGTCCGCCGCCTCGCCCAGCACGGCGTCGTAGTCGTTGCGCAGCACCGGTTCGATCGCCGCGGTCAGGAGGTCCGGCGTCACCTGAGGCGTGTCCATGCCGATCTGTAACACCGGCAGGTCCGGGTATGCCGCTGCCGTGTCGGCGTGGGCGTTGGCCAGCCGGTCGGCGAAGCTGTCACCGCGCTGGGGCAGCATCGTGATCGCGTCGAGTGCCCGCCGGATCTCCGCGCCGCGGGCCGCCGCGCCGAGGTCGCCCGTCATGGCGACGACCGGCAACGCGCCGTCCGTGGCGCGCACGGCGTCGAGGGTGTCCAGCAATGCGGCCGCGGCGATCTCGGCCGCCTGCACAGGCGTCGCGGGCGGGCACAGCCGCGTCTTCGCGAACCCCGGCACCGGCGCCTTCGCGACGACCAGCAGGCAGAACCGGGGACTCATCGGGCCAGCACCTGTCCGAAGTCCCGCACCGCACGCAGCGTCCCCCGCACCGAGCCCGACACCTTCGATCGGGTGCCCTGCGCGCGTTCGCGGTAGGTCACGTCGAACTCGCGCACGCGCCAGCGCGCTCGCCGCGCTTTCACCAGCAGCTCCAGCGGATAGCCGAACGCACGGTCCTCGACGCCGAGGTCCAGCAGCTCGCGGCGGCGGGCCGCGCGGAGCGGCGCGATGTCGTGCACCGGCAGCCCGCGCGACCGCAACAGCAGGGACAGCACCACGTTTCCGGCTCGTGCGTGCCATGGCCACACCCCGCGCCGGACCGGCACCCGCCGTCCGGCGGCCAGGTCCGCTCCGGCTTCGACGGCGGCGACCAGCTGGGGGAGGTCGGCGAGGTCGAGTGAGCCGTCCGCGTCGGCGAAGCAGACGACGGGCGCGGTCGCGGCCTCGAGCCCCGTGTGTACCGCGGCGCCGTAGCCGCGGCGGGGCTCCCGCAGCACCTTCGCGCCGAGGGCGGCCGCGATCTCGGGCGAGCCGTCGTTCGACCCGTTGTCCACGACAATTGCCCGGTATCCAGGCGGGAGGCCGGCGAGCACGCCGGGCAGGGCGGCGGCCTCGTCGAGGCACGGCAGGACGACGTCCACTTCGGATTGGTTCACGCGGCGTACGTTAGGTCCGTAAAGGACTGTCACGGAAGCCTTGTGATGCTTACGAAAACCTGACGGAGCCGAGTTCTTACCGAGTTCTGACGGATCACCGCGTGGCCGCCCGCGATGCCCGTGGGCGCGATAGGGTGGCGCCGATGAGTGCGCAGATCACGGCTGCCCGGCCCGCGGAGCCGGTGCCTCCCGCACCCCGTTCCCGCGGCCTGCGCACCGATCTGGTCACGGTCGCGATCGCGGTCGTGCTCTTCGCGACAGCGACGATCGTTGGGCTGTACTACAACGACCACCCCGAGACCGGCGTCGTGCTGTTCGTGCGCGTTCCGCCGCTGTTCGCCGACTGGCTCCCGCACATCGGCCCCGGCACCCCGTTCGCGATTCTGATCGCGGCCGCCGTCGTGCTGTGGGGGCCGGCCGTGGCCGCGCGCCTGTCGTGGCGGTGTGCGCTGGCCGCCGGCTACGCCGCGGCGCTGGCGTGGATCTTCGCGCTCGCGCTCGTCGACGGCTGGGACCGCGGTTTCGCCGGCCGCCTCGCGACGGACCAGGAGTACTTGCACGAGGTGCCGGGGATCACCGACATCCCGCGGTTCCTGCGCGAGTTCTCCTCCCGGATCCTCGACTACCAGCCGGGTTCCTGGACGACGCACGTGGCGGGCCACCCGCCGGGCGCGACGTTGGTGTTCGTGTGGCTCGACCGCCTCGGCTTGCACGGCGGCGCGTGGGCGTCGACGCTCGTGGTCCTCGTGGCGGCGCTGGTCGCGGTCGGCGTGCCCGCCACCGTCGGGCTGCTGGGGAATCCCGCGGCGGCCCGCGCGATGCTGCCGTTCGCGGTGCTCAGCCCCGCGGCGGTGTGGCTCGGGGTGTCCGCCGACGGGATGTTCGCGGGCGTCGTCGCGTCGGGGATCGCGCTGCTGGCGCTGTCCGCCACCGGCTTCCGTGCCGGACGGGCGTACGCGTGGGTCGCCGGGCTCGCCGCGGGAGTACTGCTGGGCTTCGGGATGTACCTGTCTTACGGCCTCGTGCTGCTTGGCGTGGTCGTGCTGGCCGTCGCGGTGCTCGGCCGTGAATGGCGGGCGGTCGCGCTCGCGCTCGTGGGAGCCGCCGCGGTGGTGATCGCGGTGACGCTCGCCGGGTTCTCGTGGCTCGAGGGCTACCACCTCGTCGTCGAGCGCTACTACCAGGGCATCGCGGCGCTGCGGCCCTACTCGTACTGGGTCTGGGCCGACCTCGCCGCCGTCGCGGTCGCCTGCGGGCCCGCCGTGCTCGCGGCCGCGCGCAGGGGTGTGACCTCGGCCTTCCTGCCCGTGGCGCGCCGGAGTCTGTTGCGGGATCCGGTGCTGCTGATCGCGCTCGCCGGGGTGGTGACGATCCTCGTCGCGGACGTCTCGGGCCTGTCGAAGGCGGAGGTCGAACGGATCTGGCTACCGTTCGTGGTGTGGGTGCTGCCGGCGACGGCACTGCTGCCCGCGCCGGGGCGCCGCGGCTGGCTCGCGGCGCAGGCGGCGACGGCGCTCGCGGTCAATCATCTGTTGCTGACGGGCTGGTGAGGTGCGATGACCGGACAGCAGGGCCGGGTGCTCGTGGTCGACGACGACGAGACGGTGCGCGACGTCGTCCGGCGCTACCTCGAGGCGGCCGGGTTCACCGTCGGGCAGGCCGGCGACGGTGAGTCGGCGCTGGCCGAGTTCGCCCGCGCCGAGCCGGACCTGGTGGTGCTGGACGTGATGATGCCCGGCATCAACGGCCTCGAGGTGTGCCGCCGGCTCCGGCGCACGAGTGCGGTGCCGATCGTCATGCTGACCGCGCTCGGCGAGGAGGAGAATCGCATCGCCGGGCTGCAGCTGGGCGCCGACGACTACGTGACTAAGCCGTTCAGCCCGCGCGAGCTGGTGCTGCGGGTGGGCTCGGTGCTGCGGCGCGCGCGGATGCCGCACGCCGCGCCTGTGGCGCTGGAGGTGACCGACGGTGACCTTCGGCTGCAGATGACCGCGCGGCAGGCCGCCCTCGGCGGCGTGGAGCTGCCGCTGACCGTCCGCGAGTTCGACCTGCTGGCGTTCTTCCTGACCCATCCAGGGGTCGTGTTCACCCGCGCCGAGCTGCTGGAGAAGGTGTGGGGCTGGGACTTCGGCGACCAGTCCACGGTGACCGTCCACGTTCGGCGGCTGCGGGAGAAGATCGAACGTGACCCGGCGAAACCGGTCCGGGTGGCGACGGTGTGGGGTGTCGGATACCGCTACGACCGGGGCACGTCGTGATCGGGGGCGGCGAGCCGTTCTCGGCGATGCTCGTCCACGTACTGCACATCCTGCCGTTCGCACTGCTGTTCGCGGTGCCGGTGCTGGTGCTCGGCGGCTTGCTGCTGTGGGTGCTGCGCCGTCGCTCGCTCGCCACGACGATCACCGTGCTCGTGCTGACGCCCGTCGCCGCGATGGTCACCGGGGTGCTGTGTGTCAGCGGGTTCATGTTCACCGCGGCGCTGGCGAGCGAGCTGCTGGTGTGCCTGCTCGTCGCGCTGGTGACGGTACCGGCCGCGGTCCTGCTGGGGCGGGCGATCGCGCGGCGCAGCGTGTGGGAGCGCGAGGCCCGCGAACGCGAACGGGCGGCCGAGGCGTCGCGGCGGGAGCTGGTGGCGTGGATCAGCCACGACCTGCGCAGCCCGCTCGCGGGCATCCAGGCGATGGCCGAGGCGCTCGCCGACGGTGTCGTGTGCGAACCGAACGAGGTGGCCGAGTACGCGCAGCGCATCGGCGGCGAGACCACCCGGCTGTCGGGCATGGTCGGCGACCTGTTCGAGCTGTCCCGGATCACCGCGGGCGCGCTGGAGCTGACGATGTCCGCGGTGCCACTGCGTGACGTGGTGAGCGACGCCGTCGCGGCGCAGGCGCCGGTTGCCGAGCGCAAGCGGGTGCGGGTGCTGGAGGACGCGCGTGCCCTGCCCGTGGTGTCCGGAAGCGACCCGGAGCTGGCCCGGATCGTGCGGAACCTGGTGTCGAATGCGATCCGCCATACCCCGCCCGACGGCACGGTGGCGGTGCAGCTGGGCGTCGACGGGCAGGAGGCGTTCCTCGCGGTGGAGGACGGCTGCGGCGGCATCCCCGACGACGAGCTGGGGCGCGTGTTCGACGTGGCCTTCCGCGGCACCCGCGCGCGTACCCCGGAACGTGACGGCGCCACCAGCGGCGGGGGCCTGGGCCTGGCGATCGCCAAGGGACTCGTGGAGGCCCATCGCGGACACATCGGGGTCCGCAACCACGGCCCCGGCTGCCGTTTCGAGGTGCGGTTGCCGTTGGCGTCCTAGACGCCCACCGAGGCGCGCAGTTCCGCTGTAGCGAACTCGGCGACGCCCTCCTCGAACGGGATTCGCGCGGTGAAGCCCAGCAGCTCCCGCGCACGGGCCGGGTCGGCGACCACATGCCGCACGTCCGCGGGACGCGCGCCGCCGACGACGACCGGGTCCGGGCCGCCGCACGCGCGGGCCAGCTCGCGTGCCAGGTCGCCCACGCTGTGCGGGGTCCCCGAGCAGATGTTCAGCGGCGTGCACTCCGCCCCGTCCGCGCGCAGCGCTAGGACGTTCGCGCGTGCCACATCGTCGACGTGCACGAAATCCCGTTGCTGGCGCCCGTCTTCGAGCACCGTCGGCGCCTCGCCGCGTTCCAGCGCCGAACGGAACAGTGATGCCACGCCGGCGTAGGGCGTGTCGCGGGGCATCCGGGGGCCGTAGACGTTGTGGTACCGCATCGCCCACACCGTGCCGCCGGTTTGCCGCGCCCACGCGCCCGCGAGATGCTCCTGCGCCAGTTTCGACGCGGCGTAGGTGCTTCGCGGCAGCAGCGGAGCGTCCTCGGGCACGAGCTGCCAAGCCAGCTCGCCCGCGCACCGGCCGCAGGCCGGCTCGAACCGGCCCGCGTCCATATCGGACTGCAGTCGGGGCGATGGCGGGACGACGCCGTGCCGGGCGCACTCGTACCGGCCCTCGCCGTACACGACCATCGACGAGGCGAGCACGAGCTTGCGCACCCCCGCGGCGTACATCGCCGCGAGCAGGACCCCTGTGCCGTGGTCGTTGTTGAACGTGTACGAGGGCGCGTCCGAGGGATCCACTCCGTGCCCGACGACCGCTGCCTGGTGACACACGGCGTCGACCCCGTCGAGGAGCTCGGCGAGCAGGTCCGCGTCGGTGACGTCGCCGCGCACGAAACGGTGGCGCCGCAGGTAGTCCGGCGGCTCGGTGCAGCCGTGGGCGGTGGGCAGCAGGGCGTCGAGGACGATGACGTCGTCGCCGGCGTCGGACAGCTGATCGGCGATCCGGGACCCGATGAACCCGGCACCGCCGGTGAGGAGAACTCGCACGCCGCCGACGCTAGGGGCCCGCGTGCCGCCGCCGCACGGCCGACGGCGGCGACGTCACGGAATCGTCAGGAATGGCCGTTTTCCGCTCCCGACGCGGCGGCTCAGCGCGGCCGGGTCACTTCGGGGCGAACCGCTGGCCGGCGTCCAGCCGCAGGCACTGGCCGTTGAGCATCTGGTTGTCGACGATCGCCAGCACCAGCTTCGCGTACTCCTCCGGCCGTCCCATCCGCCGCGGGAACGCGGCGTCCTTGGTGAGCGCGGCCCGCATCTCCTCCGGCACCCGCGCCACCGCGCCGGTTTCGAACAGGCTTGGCGCGATCGCCAGCACCCGGATGCCGAGCGACCCGAGGTCCCGCGCCATCGTGAGGCACATGGCGGCGATGGCGGCCTTGGCCGCGGTGTACGCGACCTGCCCGATCTGCCCTTCGAACGCGGCGATCGAGGCGGTGTTGACGATGACTCCGCGCTCCTGGTCCTCGGGTTCGTTGCGGCTCATGTGGGCCGCGGCGAGCCGGCTGATGTTGAACGAGGCGACCGCGTTCAGATCCAGGATCCGCCGGAACGACTCGAGGTCGTGCGGTCCTTCCTTGGACAGGGTGCGCTTGGCGAGGCCGCCGCCGGCCGTGGTCACGGTGACGTGCAGGCCGCCGAGGCTTTCCACGGCGGCATCGAGCGCCGCCTCGGTACCCGCGAAGTCGGTGACGTCGACCGGGTGAAACGTGCCGCCGAACGCCGCCGCGACCTGCTCGCCCGCCGACTCCGGCCGGTCCAGCACCGCGACGTCCGCGCCACGAGCGGCGAGCAGCTCGGCGCTTGCCCGTCCCATGCCCGACGCGCCACCGAACACGGCGGCCTTCTTTCCCTTGATCTCCACGAGTACTCCTATGTACGCGAAACGAACGCCTCCTGGCGCTTGATCGTATCGCGGGGGAAGGCGCATTCCCCGGTGTCGGCAAACCGGTCTGCGGCGCCGGATCGGGCGTCACCGGAAGCGCACGGCAACCGCCTGCACGCGTCCTGTGACCAGCACGGGCGGCTCGGCAGAAGCCTCTTGCCAATTTGGTCTTACCATTATAAATTGCGACCTATACAGGTGTGGCCTGAACCACCAACGACGGTCGAGAGGGCATGTTGATGTCGCAGCTGACCACGGTCCATGACCGGTATGACGAGGATGAGATCCGGGCGTTCTACGCGGCCGGCTTCTGGCGGCGGGAAAACCTGTTCGACCTCGTGGAAGCCCAGGCGCGGACGCATGGCGAGAAGGTGTTCGGCACCGACGCGACGACCTCGCTGACGTACACGGACCTCCGCGTGCGCGGTGAGCGCCTGGCGTCCGGGCTGGCCGGGATCGGCGTCGCGAAGGGGGACCGGGTCGCGGTCCAGCTACCGAACTGGACCGAGTTCCTGCTGATCGCGGTCGCACTGGGGCGGCTCGGCGCCGTGCTCGTGCCGATCATGCCGATCTACCGGGCCGACGAGGTCGGCTACGTGGTCCGCCATTCCGGGGCCAAGGTCGCGATCACGTGCGAGGAGTTCAAAGGCTTCCGGTACCTCGACATGTTCGCCGCGCTTCGCGAGTCGTGTCCCGACCTCGCGGAACTGGTCGCGGTGCGCGCGGCCGACGCGGGCGCCGCCACGCGGTTCGAGGACCTGCTGACCGCTCCGGTGGGGGAACTGGGCGACGGGCCCTCACCGGACGACCCGTTCCTGATCGTCTACACGTCCGGTACGACGTCGCGGCCGAAGGGCTGCTTCCACACGTTCAACACGGTGCGCGCGTCCGCCGCGGCCATCGCGCGCAGCCTCGACTACGGCGAGGACGACGTCCAGTTCGGACCGTCGCCCGTCACGCACAGCACCGGACTGGTGACCAGCCTCGTGCTGCCGCTGCTCGCCGGCGCGTCGTCGCACCTGATGGAGGTGTGGGAGCCGAACGAAGGGCTGCAGCGCATCGCCAAGCACGGGTGCACGGCCGCGGTCACGGCGACGCCGTTCCTGCAGATGCTCATGGGTGCCTACGATCCCGACCGCCACGACGCCGGCAGCCTGCGCGTGTGGGTGTGCGCGGGCTCGCCGATCGCAGGGTCGATCGTGCGCCGGGCCGGCGAGCAGTTCCCCGGCTGCAAGGTGCTGAGCCTGTACGGCCGGTCCGAGAACTTCCTGACCACGATGTGTACCCTCGAAGACCCGCCGGAACGCTCGGCCACCTCCGACGGTTCGGCGATCGCGGGGTCCGCGGTGCAGGTCGTCGACGAGCGGGGCCAGGAGGTACCGCGCGGCACCGAGGGCGACATCGCCTACCACGGCCCGAGCCACATGCTCGGCTACTACAACGATCTCGAGCAGACACAGGCGTTGTTCACACCGCACGGGTTCTCGCGGTCGGGCGACCTCGGCGTGATGGACCCCGACGGCTACGTGCGGGTGACCGGCAGGCTCAAGGACATCATCATCCGCGGCGGGCTCAACATCAGCGCACGCGAGCTGGAGGACCTGCTGGCGGAGCATCCGGCGGTGGGAAATGTCGCGGTGGTCGGGATGCCGGACGAGCGGCTCGGCGAACGCGTCTGCGCCTACGTGGTCCCGGCCGAGGGCGGGCGGCCCGTGCTGGAGGACCTGACCGGCTACCTGCGCGGCCGGAACGTGGCGACACCGAAGCTGCCGGAACGGCTCGAGCTGGTCGACGAGCTGCCGATGACGGCCACCGGCAAGGTGCGCAAGCACGTGCTGCGCGACGACATCGGGCGGAAGCTGGGGTGACCGACGCCGCGGTCGCGGCGTCGATGTTCACCTTCGGCCGGCGGGAGAGGCCAGAGTGGACAGGCCGTTCGCGGCGAAGCCGGTGATCAGGTCGGGCAGTGCGGCGGTCCGGGCGAGCGCGGTCGGCCAGTAGGCCACGGAGAAGATGACCCCGAGACAGGCCTGGGTGCCGGCCGCGACCTCGGCCTTGTCCGCATGCGGGAAACACCGCGCAACCGCCGTCTCCCAGCGCCCGATGTACTGCCGGCGCCTGCGGTCGAACTGGCGTTTCCACGGATCGACCAGCGACCGGTCCTCGCGCTGGTAGACATTGACGAGATGCCGGTGGTTGACGGTGAACCCGACGTGGTGGCGGATCAGCCGGTCGAGGTCGCGCTCCGGCTCCTCGTAAACCGGTGCGGTGGCGGACTGCAACTCGTCCAGCGCCTCGTTGAACAGCGCCGCCAGTATCTCGTCCTTGCCCGAGAAGTGCCGGTACAGCGCGGGCCCGCTGAGCCCGGCGCGTTTGCCGAGCTCGTCGACCCCGACCCCGTGGAAGCCCTTCTCGAAGAAGACCTCGGCGGCCGTATCCAGGATCTTGCGGTCCCTGTCCACCAGGAAAACCTAGCACAGGACCGTGAACGATCGTTATTGTCGTCCTACACTCGGAGTATCGCCGGAAGGCCGAGCGGAAGGGCACAACGAGGTGCGTGCGGAGCAGGCCGAGGTAAGGCGCCGTCGCGGGGAGCTGGCCGGGCGGGCCGGTGAGCTGCTGCGCGAGGTTGCCCCGCTTCTCGAGTTCCGGCCCGCCGAGGGTGGGGACCTGACCGCGCTCGACGCGGGGCTGGCGGTCGTCGCCGGGCAGCTCGGCGACCTGCTTGCCGCAGGCGGCGCGGAGTCGGCGCAGGTGGGCGGTCTTCTCGCGCAGGTCTACGCCCTGCGGCACGAGGTGCGTGAGTTCCAGCTGGGGGAGCGGCTTCGGCGCCTGGACGTGCTCGACGGTGCGCTCGCCCGGCTCCGTCACGTGCACGAGTCCGACGAGCTGCTGGACCGCGCGTGCGAGGCGGTGGTCGAGGGATGCGGGTTCGACCGGGTGCTGCTCTCGCGGGTGGAGGGCTCGCTGTGGCGGCCGTGGAAGAGCCACGCCGTCGGCGACCGGGACCCTGAACGATCGTTTCGCGACTGGATGCGGACGCTGCCGGAGATCCAGCTCGGCAACATGCTGCTGGAGACCGAGATGGTGCGCAGGCACGAGCCCGCGCTGGTCACCGACCCGGAGGGCGACCCGCGCGTGTACAAGCCGCTGCTGCGGGCGTCCTCGCTCGCGTCCTACGTCGCCGCCCCGCTCATGCCCACCGGCCGCGTCATCGGGTTCCTGCACGCCGACTACGTGGACGAGCCGGTGACGGCACTGGACCGGGATGTGCTGTGGGCGTTCGCGACGGGCTTCGGGCAGATCTTCGAGCGCGCGGTGCTGCTGGGCAGGCTGCGGGAGCAGCGGGAAGAGGTGCGTGCCGCGATGCGCACCGTCGAGGATGTGCTGGACGATCTCGCGTCGGCGGAGATCGAGTTGATCCGCCGCGGCCCGGACGGCCCCACGAGACCGGCACGGCTGCCAGCCCGCTCGTCCACCGCGCTCGAGTCGCTGCTGACGAGCCGCGAGCTGGAGGTGCTCGCGTTGATGGCCACCGGCGCGACGAACAACCGCATCGCGGACGAGCTCGTGATCGCCAACGGCACGGTGAAGTCCCACGTCAAGCGGATCCTGCGCAAGCTGTGCGTCGAGAACCGCGCCGAGGCCATCTCCCAGTACCTGCGCCTGATCATGGGCGACTCGTAGCCGGCCCTTGAAACCACACCCTCTCACACTTAAGGTTTAATGGTACGACCACAACGAGGAGACTGTGTGCGAGCGATCGTGCTGCGGGAGTTCGGCCCCGCGGGGAATCTGCGGCCGGAGGAGGTTCCCGAACCCGTGCCGGAACCGGGCTGGGTGACGGTGCGCCTGCGCGCCAGCGCGCTCAACTGGCACGACGTGCTGGTGCGCCAGGGAAAGTACGGCTCGCCGCTGCCGCACGTGCCCGGCGCCGACGGGGCCGGCGTGCGCGCCGACACGGGCGAGGAGGTGCTGATCGTGCCGTCGCTGTGGTGGGGTGACGACGACAGTTTCCCGGCCCGCGGCTGGGAGATCCTCGGCGACCACCGCCCCGGCACGTACGCCGAAGCGGTGTGTGTGCCGGGCGAGTGCGTGGTGCCGAAGCCGCGCGGCTACAGCTGGGCGCAGGCCGCCGCGCTGCCCCTGGTGGGGCTGACGACCTTCCGTGCGCTGTTCACGCGAGCGGGCCTGCGTGCCGGCGAGTCGCTGCTCGTGCTCGGCGCCGGCGGGGGAGTGTCGACGATGGCCGTCGCACTGGCCGCGGGCGTCGGCGCCACGGTCGCCGTCACGTCGTCGTCGGAGCACAAGATCGAGCAGGCGCGACACCTCGGTGCGCGCGACGGGGTGCTCTACACCGAGGACGGCTGGCCCGAGGCGGCGAAGAAGCTCGTGCCCGGCGGTTTCGACGTGGTGCTCGATTCCGTGGGCACGTGGCAGGACTCCGTGCGTGCGCTCAAACCCGGCGGGCGGCTTGTCGTGCTCGGGGCGTCGCGGGCCGAGCGGGCACCGATGGACGTGCGCCGGTTCTACTTCGGACAGTACAGCCTGCTCGGCACCACGATGGGCAGCCCGCGGGACTTCGCGGGCCTGCTCGCGCTGCTCGACGAGCACACGATCGCGCCGCCCGTGATCGACCGTTCCTTCCCGCTGGATGATGCGGCCGCGGCGCACGAATACCTGGAACAGGGCGGCGGTTTCGGCAAGGTCGTCCTGCACTGTCACTGAAAGGTTCTCCATGGCGGAACAACAGCTGATTCGTTACCGGGTCGACGAGCACGGTGCCGCGTTCGTCACGCTGGACGACCCGGCGACCCGCAACGCGCTCAGCGACGAACTGCTCGACCAGCTGCTGGACGCGCTGGAAACGGCACGTGCCGACGAGGCCGTGCGGGTCGTGGTGCTGGAGTCCTCGCACGAGCGCGTGTTCTCCTCCGGCGGGAACCTCAAGGCATTCGCCGACGAGCGGCCCCCGATCGCCAAGTATGCGGGCCTCGACCGGTTTCCTCGCTTGTTCACGCTGCTCGCGAGCCTGGGCAAACCCGTGATCTGCGCGGCGGGCGGCGATGTGCTCGCCGGCGCGTTCGGGCTGGCGCTGGCGTGCGATCTCGTACTGGCCAAGGAAACGGTGCGCTTCGGCTGCCCGGAGATCAATGTCGGGGCGTTCCCGTTCATGATCTCCGCACTCATCTACCGCAACCTGCCGAGGATGAGGGCCAACGAGCTGATGATGCTCGGCGACACGATCTCCGCACGGGAGGCGGCGGAACTGGGGTTCGTCAACAAGGTCGTGCCGCCGGAGGAGTTCGAGCAGACCGTGTGCGAGTGGGCGCACCGGGTGGCCGCGAAATCGCCGCTGCTCATGCGGCTCGGCAAGAACGCGCTCGACTCGACGCGTGATCTCGGGCTGCCCGAGGCGCTCGACATGCTGCAGGCGCAGCTGGCGCTGGCGTTCACCACCGAGGATCTCGTGGAGGGAGTGCGGGCGTTCCGGGAGAAGCGGGCTCCGGTGTGGCAGCGGCGGTGAGGATTTGGTCTCCGGTGTCACACCCGTCTCCCTTTTTGGTCTGACCTAAAGTAACATCAGACCTAAGACGTTCGAAGGGGAATGCCATGGATCTCGCCGACTCGCCCGAGGAGGCCCGGTTGCGGGCCGAGATCAGGCAGTGGCTGGAAGCCGCGCTGCCGAAGCTGCCCTGGCCCGAACCGCCGGACCTGGTGGGCAAGCTGCCGTTCTGGCGGCAGTGGCAGCAGATGCTCTTCGACGCCGGGTACGCGGGGCTGTCGTGGCCGAAGGAGTACGGCGGCCGGGGCGTCGACGAGAAGCTGCGCGCCGTGTTCACCGAGGAGACCGACCGCGCGGGCGCGCCGGAACGGCTCAACATCATCGGCGAGGACTTCGCGGGCCCGACGATCGTCGAGTTCGGCACCGACGCGCAGAAGGAACGGTTCCTGCGCCCGATCCTCACCGGCGACGAGATCTGGTGCCAGCTGTTCTCCGAACCGGAGGCCGGCTCGGACCTCGCGTCGCTGCGCACCAGGGCCACCAAGGTCGAGGGCGGCTGGCGCATCCAGGGACAGAAGATCTGGACGAGCCGCGCCCAGCTCGCCGCGCACGCGATCCTGCTGGCCCGCACCGGCGGCGGGCCGCGGCACAAGGGCATCACGTACTTCCTGCTGCCCATGGACAGCGACGGGATCACCGTCCGGCCGCTGGCGCACATGCTGGGCGAGGCGGAGTTCAACGAGGTCTTCCTCGATGACGTGTTCGTGCCCGACGAGCTGGTCGTCGGCGAGGTCGACGGCGGCTGGCGGGTCGCGATGGGCACGTTGTCCTACGAGCGCGTCGCGATCGCCACCGGGCGCGTCAACACCAAGCGTGCGGTGGACGACATCATCGCCGACATCGCGGGGCGTACCGGACCGGACGGCCGTCCACTGGGGACGGACCCGCGGATCCGGCAGCGTGTCGCCGACCTCTACGGCCGGGCGCTCACGCACTATCTGATCGGCCAGCGCGTGATCACGCAGGCGGCGGAGGGCGGGCCGCCGGGGCCGGTGACCTCGATCGGGAAGCTGTTCTTCTGCCCGCTGGTGGAGGATCTGGCCGACTTCCGCCTTTCGCTCGACGACCTGGGCGGGCAGTTCGCACTCGAGGACGAGCAGGCGGGCGACTCGCGGTGGCTGCGGCTCGCCTACCAGGCGCGGGGGACCGCCATCGCCGGCGGATCGACGTTCATCCAGCGCAACATCGTGGCCGAGCGCCTGCTCGGGATGCCGAGGAGCTGACGTGTACACCTGGACCCCGACTCCCGACTACGTCGAGAACGCCAACGTCACCCGGCTCGCCCGCGCGCACGGGTACGACTCGATCGCCGAGCTGCGCAAGGCTTCCGTCGCCGACATCGGCTGGTACTGGGACGCGGTGGTGAAGGACCTCGGCCTCCCGTTCCGCACGCCCTACCGGCAGGTGGTCGACATTTCGGGCGGGATCGAGTACCCCGACTGGTTCGTCGGCGGCGAACTGAACATCGTGGACGCGTGCCTGGACCGGTGGGCGGCGAGCGCACCGGAGCGTGCCGCCGTGGTGCACGAGGCCGAGGACGGCAGCGTGCGCACCCTCACCTTCGGCGAGCTGGCCGCGCAGGTCGAGCGGGTCGCGGCCGGGCTGCGCGGCCTGGGCATCGGTCGTGGCGACGCGGTCGGTCTGTTCCTGCCGATGATCCCGGAAGCGGTCGTGGCCTGTTACGCCGTCGCGCGTCTCGGCGCGGTGCTGGTGCCGCTGTTCTCGGGGTTCGCCCCGACCGCGATCGCGTCGCGCCTGCAGGACGCCGAGGCGAAGGCCGTGATCGTCGCCGACGGCACGGTGCGGCGGCGGCGTGAGGTCGCGATGAAGCCCCTGCTGGACGAGGCGCTGGAGTCGTGCCCGACGGTCGGGCACGTCGTCGTGGTCGGAAACCTCGACGCGGAACCGAAAATCGCGGACGAGCGCGACGTCCGGTGGCTGGAGCTGCCCGCAGGCGATCCCGGTGCCGCGGAGCCGATGCGGGCCACCGACACGTTGCTGCTCGCCTACACCTCGGGCACCACGGGGCGCCCGAAGGGCGCCGTGCACACCCACGCCGGGTTCCTGGTCAAGACGGCCAGCGAGGTCGCCTACTCCTTCGACATCAGCGAGGGCGGGGTGTTCTGCTGGGTGACCGACATGGGCTGGATCATGGGCCCGCTGTCGATCTTCGGCACGCACGCCAACGGCGCGACCCTGCTGCTGTACGAGGGTTCGCCGGACGTGCCGGGCCTGGACCGGTTGTGGCGGTTGGCGCAGCGCCATCGGGTCACGATGCTGGGCGTGTCGCCGACGCTGATCCGCACGCTGCGCACCAGCGGGCAGGACCTGCCGGACCTCTCGTCGGTGCATGTGCTGGGCTCGACCGGCGAACCGTGGGACCCGGACTCCTACGAGTGGCTCGCGCGGGAGGTGTTCGGCGGGCGGGTGCCGATCATCAATTTCTCCGGTGGCACCGAGGTCGGCGGCTCCTTTCTCGCGCCCTACCCGGTCGAGCCGATCCGCAGCTGCTCGCTCGGCGGGCCGTCGCTGGGGATGGACGTCGACGTCGTGGACGACGCGGGGCGGCCGGTGCGCGGGCAGGTGGGCGAGCTGGTGTGCCGTCAGCCGTGGCCGGCGATGACGCGGGGGGTGTGGAAGGACGACGCGCGTTACCTGGAGGCGTACTGGTCGACCTTTCCCGGGATGTGGCGGCACGGCGACTTCGCGCTCGTCGACGACGACGGGCAGTGGTTCATCCGCGGCCGTTCCGACGACGTCATGAACATCGCGGGCAAGCGGCTCGCCCCGGCGGAGGTGGAGGCCGTGATGACGACGCATCCGGCGGTGGCGGAGGCGGCCGCGGTCGGCGTGCCGGACGCGAAGAAGGGCGAGGCCGTGTGGGCGTTCTGGGTGCCGCGCGCGGGCGCCGGCGAGGACGTGTCCGCGCGGCTGCGCGAGATGGTGGCCGACGAGCTGGGCAAACCGTTCGCGCCCAGCGTGGTTCGCCGCGTCGCTGCGCTGCCGAAGACGCGGTCGGCGAAGATCCTGCGCCGCGCGGTGCGTGCCGCGGTGCTGCGACAGGACCCCGGCGACCTCTCCGGCGCCGAGAACCCCGAAGCCGTCGCCGAGATTCGCAGCCTGCTTGACCAAGGCTGACCAACTACGGTGAGCGCATGCGGCGAACGGTGAAGGTGCAGGAGGCCAAGACGCGGTTGTCCTCGTGCTGCTGTGGAAAGCATCGCCGTCACCGACGAGCACAGCCTCCTGACGGAGTCGTTGCCGCTGGCAACCGCTGACGAGGCATTCCAGACCCTGGCAGGGGTTCAGGTGCTGTGGTGATCGCTGTGGTGATCGCGGCCGGTCAGGCGTCGGGTACGGCGATCTCGGTGCGTTCCTCGACCTTGAGGACGGCTTCGGCGTAGGCGTGTACGTGGCGGCCCATCCGGCGGACGGCCGCGTCGGGGTCCTGCGCGCGGATGGCCTCGGTGATCGACTTGTGCGCCCGCACCGTCGTGCGCCGCACCTCGGCGTTGACGAAGTCCTCGTTCTCGGTGGCGGCGTAGATGGCTTGCGACAGTGCGGTCATCAGCCCGGTCAGCAGCTCGTTGTGGCTGGCCGTGGCGACCGCGACATGCCAGTCCACGTTCGCCTGGAGGAACTGGGCGAGGCCGCCTTCGGCGTCGGCGATGGCCTTGTTCGCCTGGTCGAGGCGGCCGAGGTCGGTGTCCGTGCGGTGGCGCGCGGCGAGCCTCGCGCAGAACGGCTCGATCGCCTCGCGGGTCTCCAGCAGGGCCGCGAGGCGGATCTGCTGGCCGCGGATGAGCAGGCTCACCGAGGTGGCGACCGAGTCCCTGTCCGGCCGCTGCACGAACGCGCCGCCCGCGCGGCCCGTCTTGATCCGGACGAGTCCCTGGACCTCGAGGATGCGCAGTGCCTCGCGCACGGTGGTGCGGCTCATCTGGGTCTGGATCACCAGTTCGCGCTCGGGCGGTAGTGCGGTGCCCTCGGGGAACTCCCCGTTGAGGATCCGCTCGCGCAGCTCGTTGGCGAGCACGTCCGAGGCCTTGGGCACCTCCATCGGCGTCAGCTGCACCGCCGATCGGATGGTTCTGGGCTCGTTCGCGCGAGCGCCTGCCATGTGTTTCTCCCAACAGATGGTCTAACGGTCTGACCTAAGATACCATTTTTCACGTATCGTCCGCTAAGTATTGAACCAGTATTCGTCGCGGGAATCCGGGAGGCGCGGACATGCGGTGGACTCTGACCGAAGATCAGGAACTGTTCCGGGACTCGTTCTGGGGGTGGCTGGAGCGGTTCGCGCCGGTGCAAACCGTGCGCGGGTGGCTGGAGTCCGGGGACCCCGGGGAGTTCGAGCGCCGGTTCGTCGAGGACGGCTGGTTCACCGTCGGCACGGCCGAGGAGCTGGGCGGCCAGGGTGGCGGGCTGGTGGAGCTGGCGCTGGCCGCCGAACAGCTCGGCCGCGCCGCGGCGCCCTCATCCGCGTGGCTGGCCTCGGTGCTGGCTGCGCCGTTCCTGCCGGGATCGCCCGACGTGGCCGAGGCGTCGCTGGCCGAGGGGGAGTTCGCGGTGCTGGCGCTGAACGCGAGCCGGCCGCTCGACGAGGACACCGGCGGCACCGCCTACGTCCTCGGCGGGGACCGGGCGCGCCGGTTCCTCGTGCCCGGCGCTGCCGGCCTGCGCATCGTCGAGTCGTCCGATGTGGACACTGCGCCGCGGAAGCTGCTCGACCGCAGCCGTTCCGTCGCCGACGTGACGATCCCGCCGTCGGGTGGCTCGACGGTGGATGTCGACACCGCCGGGATGCGACGCCGGGCCGCGTCGCGGGCGGCCGTCCTTGTCGCGGCCGACAGTCTGGGTGCTGCGGAGCGGATGCTCGAACTGGCCGTGGAGTACAGCAAGCAGCGGCAGCAGTTCGGAGTGCCGATCGGTTCGTTCCAGGCGGTCAAGCACGCGGCGGCACAGATGCTGGTCGACGTCGAAGCGGCCCGGTCGCTCGTCTACTACGCGGCGGCGTCGGTCGAGCAGGGCCACGAGGAGTGCGAGCTGCACGCCGCCGCGGCCAAGGCGCAGGTGTGCGCGGTCGCGGAGCGTGCCGCCGACGCGGCGCTGACCCTGCACGGCGCGATCGGCTACACCTGGGAGCACGATCTGCACCTGTTCTACAAGCGCGCCAAGCTGAACAACCGCCTGTTCGGGTCGCCCGCGGTCTGGAACGAGCGGCTCGCGGCAGCGCTGCCCCTGGTCGCCGTCGCCTAGACATTTGGTCAGTCCTTTAGTACAGTTGGTCCATATCGAGTGCCGGGTAGGAGAGTTTGCTGTGGACTTCGAGCTGACCGAGGATCAGGCCACGATCCGCACCGCGGTGGCCGAGCTGGCGGGTAAATTCGGTGATGAGTACTGGCTCGAGAAGGACGAGGCGCACGAGTTCCCCGCCGAGTTCTACGACGCGTTCGCGCAGGGTGGCTGGCTGGGCATCACCACGCCGGAGGAGTACGGCGGGCACGGGTTCGGCATCACCGAGGCCTCGATCCTGCTGGAAGAGGTGTCCGCCTCGGGTGGCGGGATGAACGCGGCCAGCTCGATGCACCTGTCGATCTTCGGGATGCACCCGGTGATCGTGCACGGGTCGGAGGAGCTCAAGCGGCGCACGCTGCCGCGGATCGTCAACGGGGACCTCCACGTGTGCTTCGGCGTCACCGAACCTGGTGCGGGCCTGGACACCACGCGGATCACCACCTTCGCCAAGCGCGACGGCGACCACTACGTCGTCAACGGGCGGAAGGTGTGGATCTCCAAGGCGAAGGAGTCGGAGAAGGTCCTCCTGCTCACGCGCACCACGAAGTTCGAGGACGCCAAGAAGAAGACCGACGGTCTCACCCTGTTCCTCACCGATCTCGACCGCGACCACGTCGACATCCGGCCCATCCGCAAGATGGGGCGCAACGCCGTGACGTCCAACGAGTTGTTCATCGACAACCTGCGCGTCCCGGTCGAGGACCGGGTCGGCGAAGAGGGCCAGGGCTTCAAGTACATTTTGGACGGTCTCAATCCCGAACGGATGCTGGTCGCCGCGGAGGCGCTGGGGCTGGGCCGGGCCGCGCTGCGGCGCGCGGTCCGCTACGGCAACGAGCGTGAGGTGTTCGGCCGGCCGATCGGCATGAACCAGGGGCTGCAGTTCCCGCTGGCCGACTCGCTGGCGCGCCTGGACGCGGCGGAACTCGCGCTGCGCAAGGCGACGTGGCTCTACGACGCCGGGAAACCGTGTGGCCGCGAGGCGAACACGGCGAAGTACCTGTGCGCGGATGCCGGGTTCCAGGCCGCGGACCGTGCCCTGCAGACCCACGGCGGCATGGGCTACTCGGAGGAGTACCACGTCGCCCGCTACTTCCGCGAAGCGCGGCTGCTCAAGATCGCGCCGCTGAGCCAGGAGATGGTCCTGAACTACCTCGGCTCGCACGTGCTCGGACTTCCCAGGAGCTACTGATGTTTCGACTCGATGGCCGTGCGGCGCTGGTGACCGGCGCGGGCGGTGGAATCGGCGCGGCGGTGGCGAAGGCCTTCGCCACCGCGGGCGCGGCCGTTCTCGTCACCGATATCGACGAGGCGGCGGCGAAGGTGACCGCCGAGCAGATCGGCGGCAAGGCCGACTACTGCGCGCTCGACGTGCGCGACGCCTCGGCGGCGGCCGAGGCGGCCCGGCGCGCGGCGGCGCTCGCCGGTGGCACCCTGCACATCCTTGTCAACAACGCGGGCGCCATCGCGCCGGCGATGTTCCCCAACCTGACCGAGGAGGCGTTTCGCCGGATCCTCGACATCCACCTGGTCGGCAGTTTCGTGTGCAGCCAGGCGGTGCTGGACTACCTCCCCGAGGACGGCACGGGCCGGATCATCAACGTCACCTCGGCCGCGGGCCTTGAGGGCACGATCGGCCAGGCGAATTACGGCGCCGCCAAGGCGGGCATCATCGGGCTCACGAAGTCGCTGGCCAAGGAGCTGGCGCGGCGCCAGATCACGTGCAACGCGCTCGCGCCGCTGGCGGCCACGGCGATGACGGAGAACATCCGCAGCAACGAGAAACTCGCCCAGCGGACGCTCGCGCGCATCCCGCTGGGCCGCTGGGCCGGGCCGGAGGAGATCGCGGGCAGCTTCGTGTTCATCGCCTCCGACGCGGCCGGCTACATCACGGGCCAGGTGCTGCCCGTCGACGGCGGGACGGTGATGTGATGCGGCACGGACGCGAAGTGGTGATCGCCGAGGCGGTGCGCACCCCGATCGGCAGGTCGCATCCGGAACGTGGGTGGTACCGCGACACCCATCCCAACGCGCTGCTCGCCGCCTGCTATGACGAGCTGATCGGCCGGACCGGCATCGAGCCGGGTGCGGTCGAGGACCTCGTGATCGGTTGTACGGCGCCGTTCGGCGAGCAGTCCCGCAACATCGGGCGGAACGCGTGGCTGCAGGCCGGGTATCCGCCCGAGGTGCCCGCGGTGGTGCTGGACCGGCGGTGCGGGTCCGCGCAGACCGCGGTCGAGATGGCGGCCGGGCTGGTCGGCACCGGCACGCACGACCTGGTCATCGCGGGCGGCGTGGAGCACATGGGGCATGTGCCGATCGACTCGCCGGGCAAGATCTCAGAGCTGTACGGCGACCCGTGGCCGCAGGAGCTGCGCGACCGGTACGCTTTCGTGCACCAGGGCGAGAGCGCCGAGTTGATCGCCGAGCGCTGGCAGATCTCCCGCGAGGAGATGGACGCCTTCGCCGTCCGCTCGCACCGGCTGGCGAGCGAGGCACTGGAGGCGGGGCGCTTCGACGCGGAGATGGTGCCCTTCGGCGACCTGCGCGGCGACCAGAGCATCCGCCCCGGCACCGGAATCGAGACCCTCGCCAAGCTCAAGCCCGCGTTCCGCAAGGAGAACGGCCGCATCACGGCGGGTAGCTCGTCCCCGATCTCCGACGGCGCGGCCGCGGTGCTGCTGGCCTCGCGGGAGGCGGCGGCCGAGCACGGCCTGCGCGCGCGGGCCCGCATCGTGGACCAGACCACCGTCGGCGTGGACCCGATCATCATGCTGACCGGTCCCATCCCGGCGACACGCAAGATGCTGGACCGTAACGGTCTCTCGGTGGACGACATCGACCTGTTCGAGGTCAACGAGGCGTTCAGCTCGGTGGTGCTGGCGTGGGAGCGCGAGCTGAAGCCCGACATGGACCGCGTCAACGTCAACGGCGGCGCGATCGCTCTCGGACACCCCGTCGGCGCGACCGGCTCGCGGCTGTTCGCGACGCTGCTGTCCGAAATGGAACGGCGGGACGTCGAGCTCGGTCTCGTCACGATGTGCTGCGGTGGCGGTCTCGGCACCGCGACCCTGGTGCAACGGCTGGCCGGATGATCGACCTCGCCCCGTTCGTGCCGTCCGGCGCCGGGATCTGGTGGAGCCAGGCCGGCGCCGAGCCGACCCCGCTCGTGCACGCGCTGCTGGACCAGGCCGACCGGCTCGGCCCGGTGCGCGCGTTCTGCGGGCTCAGCTGGGACGAGCGCCTCACCCGGCAGCTGCCGCGGAGCGTGTCGCTGTCCTCCTACGGCGCGCTCGGTAACCTGCGGCGGCTCAGCCGGGCCGGGCGGCTGGACATCGTGCCCTGCCACTACTCGGCGTTGCCGAGGATGTTCGCGGAAGGCGCGCTGCCGTGCGATGTCGGCCTGGTGCAGGTGTCGCCGCCGGACGCGGACGGCCGCTGCTCGCTCGGCGTCGGGGCCGACTACGTCGCCGACGCGATCGCGCACACGCCCGTGCTGATCGCCGAGATCAACCAGCGGATGCCTGCCACTGCGGGCACGCCGCGGATCCCGCTGAGCCGGTTCGCGGCGGTCGTCGAGACCGACCGCCCGCTCGTGGAAGCGCCGGAACGGCCCGCGGACGAGGTCGAACTGGCGATCGCGCGGCATGTCGCCGGCCTCATCTCCGACGGGGACACGCTGCAGATGGGCGTGGGCTCGCTGCCCTCGGCCGTGCTGGACTGCCTGGCCGGGCATGCCGACCTGGGCTTTCACTCGGGCATGATCTCCGACGGCGTGCTGCGGCTGGTGGAGAAGGGCGTGCTGACCGGCGCGCGCAAGGAGATCGACCGGGGCGTGATCGTCACCGGCACGGCACTGGGCAGCACCGAGCTGTACGAGCGGTTGCCGGAGCTGCCGGTGCAGTTCCGGCCCGCGAGTTACACGCATTCGCCGCAGACGTTGTCGCGCCTGCGTTCGCTGGTGTCGATCAACTCGGCGATCGAGGTGGACCTGACCGGCCAGGTCGGCTCGGAACTGCGCCGCGGCGGCTACATCGGGGCGGTCGGCGGGCAGGTGGACTTCTCGCGGGCCGCCGCGCTGACCGGCACCCGCTCCATCATCACCCTGCGTTCCCGGTCCGGTTCGCATTCCACGGTCGTGCCTGCGGTGCACGGCGGCGCGGTGACCACGGCACGGTCGGATGTGGACGTCGTCGTGACCGAGTACGGCGCGGCGCACCTGCGTGGCTGCGATCTGGGCGAGCGCGCCCGGCGCCTGGTCGCGATCGCCGCGCCCGAACACCGGGAAGCGTTGTCGAAAGGGAGGATCCATGAGTAAGCGACCGGATCGTGTGCACATCCGCGAGGTCGGGCCCCGCGACGGGTTCCAGAACGAGCCCGAGCGCATCGCCACCGACCAGAAGGTGCGGCTGATCAACGAACTGGGCCGGACGGGGCTCAAGCGCATCGAGGTCGCCAGCTTCGTGCGCCCGGACGTGATCCCGCAGCTCTCCGACGGCGCCGAGGTGCTCGACCGGATCGACGTGCCCGCCGACGTGCGCCTGATGGTGCTGATCCCGAACAGCCGGGGACTGGACAACGCGCTGAAGGTGCGGGAGAAGTTCCACGAGGCCGCGATCTTCGTGTCCGCGTCCGAGACCCACAACAAGAAGAACGTCAACCGCACCGTCGCCGAGACGATGGCGGACAACGACGTGATGGCCCGCCGGATCACCGAGGAGGGACTGACCTGCGCCGCGGTCATCGCGACCTCGTACGGCTGCCCGTACGAGGGCAAGGTCGACCTCGGCCGCGTGCTCGGGCTGGCCGAGCGCTTCGCCGAAGCGGGCGCGACGGAGATCGGGTTCGGGGACACCACGGGCATGGCCAACCCTGGCTATGTCACGGAGTTCTTCGGCGCGGCACTGGAGCGCCTGCCCGGTGTGGAGGTCACCGCGCACTTCCACAACACGCGCGGCCAGGGACTGGCCAACGCGTTCGCCGCGCTCGAGGCCGGGTGCGGGAGCTTCGAGTCGAGCTTCGGCGAGCTGGGCGGATGCCCGGTGCCGCCCGGCTCCACCGGCAACATCGCGACCGAGGACCTGGTGAGCATGTTCCACGAGATGGGCGTGGAGACCGGGATCTCGCTGCCCGCGCTGATCGACGCCGCGCGCGACGTGCAGGACGTGCTCGGCCGCAAACTCACCAGCCACTCCATCGTCGCCGGCCCGGTCGTGTGGGCCTGAAAGGAAGAAACACCATGAGCAACCGCGTCGCGCTCGTCACCGGCGGTGCGCAGGGCATCGGGCAGGGCATCGCGCTGGCACTGGGCGAGCAGCAGTACCGGGTGGCCATCGCCGACCTCAACCTCGAGGCCGCGCAGGCCACCGCCGAGCAGATCAAGGCCGCGGGCGGCACCGCGCTGGCCGTGCAGGCCGACATCACCGACACCGCGTCGGTGCAGGCCGCGGTCAAGACGGTGACCGGGGAACTCGGCCCGGTCGAGATCGTGGTCAACAACGCCGGCTGGGACGACTTCATGAAGTTCGTCGACACCGACGAGGACTTCTGGAACCGCATCCTGGACATCAACTTCAAGGGCGCGCTGCGCGTCATCCAGGCCGTCGTGCCGGGCATGATCGAGCGCGGTTTCGGCCGGGTCATCAACATCGGCTCCGACGCCGGCCGGGTCGGCTCGTCGCTGGAGGCCGTGTACTCCGGCGCGAAGGGCGGCATCATCGCCTTCACCAAGACGCTCGCTCGCGAGGTCGCGACCAAGGGCGTCACCGCCAACGCCGTGTGCCCCGGCCCGACCGACACCCCGGCGCTGCGCAAGTTCGCCGACAACTCCGGCCAGGACGCCGACAAGGTGCTGGCCGGGATGGTGCGCGGGGTGCCGATGAAGCGCCTGGCCAAACCGAGCGACGTCGCGGCCGCGGTCGCGTTCTTCGCCTCCGACGCCGCCGAGTACATCACCGGGCAGACGCTGTCCGTCTCCGGCGGGCTCACGATGGCATGACCGCCGTCGAGTGGAAGCAGGCCGGCGACTACGGCGACATCCGGCTGGACTACAGCGGCGACGGGATCGCCAAGATCACCATCTGCCGTCCCGAGGTGCGCAACGCGTTCCGGCCGCAGACGCTCGTCGAGATCGCCGACGCACTCGACGTGGCGCGGGAGGACACCGGCATTGGGGTGATCGTGCTGACCGGGCAGGGAGATCTCGCGTTCTGCTCGGGCGGTGACCAGCGCGTGCGCGGCGACACCGGCTACCTGTCCGAGCCGGGGAAGCCGGGCCGCTTCCACGTCACCGACCTGCACGTCCAGATCCGCCGCCTGCCCAAGCCGGTCGTCGCGATGATCGCGGGCTACGCGATCGGCGGCGGTCACGTGCTGCAACTGGTGTGCGACCTGGCGATCGCCGCGGACAACGCGCGCTTCGGGCAGACCGGGCCGCGCGTCGGATCGTTCGACGGCGGGTTCGGCGCGGGCCTGCTGACCCGGCTGGTCGGCGCCCGCAAGGCCAAGGAGATCTGGTTCCTGTGCCGCCAGTACGACGCGCGGCAGGCGCTGGAGATGGGGCTGGTCAACACCGTCGTGCCGCTCGCGGAGCTGGAGGCCGAAACCGTGCGGTGGTGCCGGGAGATGCTGGCGCTCTCGCCGTTCGCGCTGCGCATGCTCAAGGCCAGCTTCCACGCCGCCGAGGACGGGCTGGCCGGCATCCAGCAACTCGCGCATGACGCCAACCTGCTGTTCTATGCCTCCGAGGAGGCCAGGGAAGGCCGCGAGGCCTTCAAGGAGAAACGCACCCCCGACTTCGCCAGGTTCGCCCGGCGACCTTGAGGAGATTCGACATGACTGACAACGTGGTCACGTGGCGCGAGGCCGGGCAGGGCATCCGGGTGTTCACCCTGGCACGCCCGCCCGCGAACGCACTGGGCCTGCCCATCATCGACGGCCTGAACGCGGCGCTCGACGCCGCGGACGCCGCCGGCGGGGTGAAGGTCGTCGTGGTCTCCTCCGAGATTCCGGGCTTTTTCGCGGCAGGCGCCGACATCAAGCACATGGCAGGAGTGGACGCGACGTCGTTCACGGCCTATGGCGACAAGCTCCGCGGGGCTCTGGATCGGCTCGCCGCGCCGGACCGCATCACCATCGCCGCCGTCGACGGGCTGGCTCTCGGTGGCGGCCTGGAGCTGGCGATGGCCTGCTCGCTGCGCGTGGGCGGCGCGGACGCGCGGTTCGGGCTGCCCGAGGTCAGACTCGGCCTGATCCCGGGCGCCGGGGGCACGCAACGCCTGCCGCGGCTGGTTGGGCGTGGCCGGGCGCTGGACATCATGCTGACCGGCCGCCAGGTGCCCGCGGCCGAAGCGCACGCGATGGGGCTCGTCGACCGGCTCGTCGACGCCGGCAAGGCCGAGGCGGAGGCACTGAAGCTCGCCGGTGAGCTGACCGGCCTGTCGCTGCCCGCACAGAGCGCGGTGATCCGGACCGTGGACGCGGCCTTCGACCTTCCGCTGGCCGACGGCTTCGCGTTCGAGGTGGCGCAGGAGCAGGAACTCTTCGAATCCGGCGAGGCCGTCGAGGGGCTGTCGGCCTTCCTGGAAAAGCGGCCACCGAAGTTCGCCTGACGTCCGCGCGCACAGGAGGGATGACGATGTACGGACTGACCGTCTACAGCGCGGGCGGGGGACCGGAACGGTTCCGCCGGGCCGCCGAGATCGCGGCGAGCGCGGAGGAGGCGGGGTTCGAGGCGGTGTGGACCAACGAGCTGTACAACCGGTCGGCGACCGTGTCGCTGGCCGTCCTCGCCGGGGCGACCCGCCGGGTCAGGCTGGGCAGCAACATCGCCTACGGCGTCGGCCGCACGCCGCTCGTGTGGGCGGCCGAGGCCCGGGACCTCGACGAGCTCTCCGGCGGCAGGCTGATCCTGGGGCTGGGCAACGGAACCCCGCGCATGATGGAGGACTGGCACGGCGTCAGCGGCGAGGCACCGGCCGCGCGGATGGAGGAGCTGGTCACCGTCCTGCGCAAGCTGTGGCAGCTGCACGAGGGGCCGGTCGAGCACGAGGGCCGCTTCTACCGCGTGCGGCTGCGCCCGACGTCGGACACGCCGCCGCCGGTGCAGCCGCGCCTGCCGATCTGGACCGCCGGGGTCAACAAGCTGATGCTGCGCGTCGCCGGCCGGGTCTCCGACGGTGTCGTCGGGCATCCGATGTTCACCGGGCGCTATGTCGACGAGGTCGTCCGGGCAGAGGTGGGCGCCGGGCTCGCGGACGCTGGGCGCAAGCCGTCCGACGTGAAGCTGATGGGCATCCTCATGTGCGCCGTCGAGGACGACGAGGAAGCCGCGCGGCGCCGGCTCGCCTACGCGATCGCGCAGTATGCCGCTTCCCGTGTCTACGACCGGCTTTTCGAGCTGCACGGCTGGTCCGCCGCGCAGGAGAAGATCCGCCGGGCCGCGCGCGAACGCGACGACGAAGCGATGGCCGCCGCGGTGCCGGACGACGTGATCGACGCGATCGGCGTCGCCTGCCGTCCCGGCGACCTGAAGCAGCGGGTTGCCACGCACGCCCGCGGCTACGACCACCTCAACCTGGTGTGCGTGCCCTGGGGGCTGAAGCCGGAACAGACGGAGGACGCGACTCTCGCGATCGTGGAGGGGATGCGCTGATGGAAGACCTCAAGCTGGAGACGATCGCCGTGACACGGCCCGTCGAGGGCGTGGTGGTGGCGACGCTCGACCGGCCGGAGCGCTACAACTCGATGACCGTCACGATGTTCGCCGAACTGGAACAGCTCGCGTTCGCGCTCGGTGACGACGACGAGGCGCGCGTGCTGATCCTCACCGGCGCGGGCAAGGCCTTCTGTGCGGGTTACGACCTCGACGACGCGGACGAGCTCGCCGGGCTGACGGCGCTGGGCATGCTCGAGCGGCAGGAGCTGGCGGCCCGCGGCCTGCAGGCGATCCGGTCGCTGCGGATCCCGGTGATCGCGGCCGTGAACGGCGCCGCCGCGGGCGGTGGGCTGTCGCTCGCGCTGGCCGCCGACATCAGGATCGCGTCGCGGTCGGCGAAGTTCAACGCCGCGTTCGTCCGCATTGGACTGTCGGCGGGCGACCTCGGCGCGTCCTGGCTGCTGCCGCGCATCATCGGGCCCGCGCTCGCGTCGGAGATCGCCTGCACCGGGCGGTTCGTGCTCGCCGACGAGGCCGAACGGACCGGGCTGGTCAACAAGACCGTGGACGACGAGGCGCTGCTCGACGAGGCCGTCGCGATGGCGAAGCTGATCCGCGCCAACTCGCCGGCCGGCGTCCAGGTGTCGAAGCGGGCGATGCAGGCGAACCTGGAGATCGGCTCCTATGCCGCGGCGCTGGAACTGGAGAACCGCGGCCAGGCGCTGCTCACCCGCACCGAGGACATGCCCGAGGCGCTGGCCGCCTTCAAGGAAAAGCGCGCCCCGAAGTTCACCGGACGCTAGGAGAAGGCCGTGCTCCCCTTCGAACCGCCCGAGCTGCAGACCCTCGCCTTCGAGCAACCGGAGGACGGGATCCTGCTGCTGAAGATCAACCGGCCGGAACGCCACAACTCGATGACCGCGCGGATGTTCGGCGAGATCCGCGCCGCCGCGCTCGCGGCACGCGACTCCGGTGCCCGTGCGATGATCCTCACCGGTGCGGGCGACCGCGCGTTCTGTGCGGGCTTCGACCTCGACGAGGTCGACGTGATCACGCGCATGGGCGTCCGCGAGTACCTGCACTTCCAGGAGCTGGCCACCGGCGGTCTCGCGGCGATCCGCGAGCTGCCGTTCCCCGTCATCGCCGCCGTGCACGGGGCCGCGGCGGGTGGCGGTCTCGCACTGGCGCTGGCCGCCGATATCCGGCTCGCCGCGCCCACCGCGAAGTTCAACGCGGCGTTCGTCCGCATTGGACTCTCGGCGGGGGAGCTCGGGACGTCGTGGCTGCTCACCCGGCTGGTCGGGCCCGGACGCGCGGCGGAGATCGCCTACACGGCACGGATCGTCGAGGCCGAGGAGGCCGAGCGGATCGGCCTGGTCAACCGCGTGGTGCCCAGCGAGCGGCTGCTCGACGAGGCACTGGAGATGGCCCGCCGGATCGCGGGCAACTCGCCCGGCGGCGTGAAGCTGTCGAAGCGGGCGCTGCAACGCAACCAGGAGATCGCCTCCTATGCCGGGGCACTCGAGCTGGAGAACCGCGGGCAGGCGCTGCTGACCCGCACCGAGGACATGCCCGAGGCGCTGACCGCGTTCAAGGAGAAGCGGACGCCCCATTTCACCGGGAGGTAGCTGTGGTGACATCGGGAGACGACGACCCGGGATTCGGGCCCAAGGACGACCTGCGGCACTGGCCCGCCGAGGGCGGCCGGATGCGCGACAGCCTGTTCTGGGAAATGATCATGCCGGACGAGCAGCTCGGATTGCAGGTGTACCTGTACCTGACGGACCGGGGCAAGACGGGCTACAACGTGTCGGTGTGGGGACCGGGGGAGAAGCCCGTCGCGCTGAAGCTCGCCCAGGGCATCGTCGGCGACGAGATGGACCTCGACAACTTCCACTTCGAAGGGCTTTCCGTCAAGCAGCCGGAGCTGCGCCGTACCGCCGAGGTCGGCTACACCAGCGACGAGGTGAAGCTGGAGTTCGACTTCACGGCGATGCACGACGCGTTCAGCTACAGATCCAACCCGGACGGCCTGCCATCGTGGTTCGCCGAGAACCGGCTCGAGCAGACCGGGCACGTCACCGGCTTTCTCGAGGTGGGCGGCCGGCGGATCACGCTGGACCGCAAGGGCCACCGCGACCACTCGTGGGGCGCGCGCGACTGGGGCGTGCCCCAGCACTGGAAGTGGTTCATCGCCTACACCGAGTCCGGCCGCGCGGTGAACGGCTGGATCTGGATCGCACGCGGCGAGTGGGGGTTCGCCGGATACGTCGTCAAGGACGGCGTGACCGTGCCGGTGTCGCACATCAGGCACCACGCCGACTACCACGACGACATGACCCAGAAGAGGCTGGAGGCCGACGTCGTCGACATCACGGGCGGGACCACGCACCTGGTCATGGACGCCTACGGCGTGGTGAAGCTGCCGACGCACGACCCGATGGGCACCGTGATCTACGAGGCCGCCTGCCGGGCGAGCATCGACGGTGCGGAAGGCGCCGGCCAGTTCGAGACACACTGGCCTGGGCAGTACCTGCGACACTTGATCGAGAGTGGACAGTGAGCTGGGACTTCGGCGAGGAACAGCGGGCCGGGCTGGCCCGTTTCCTCGCCGAACGCGGGATCTGCGAAGGCCCGGTGACCACGCGCCCGATCGGGGACGGGCATTCCAACCTGACGTTCCTGGTGGACGACGGGGCGCGCAAGGTGGTCGTCCGGCGCCCACCCCCACCGCCGACCCCGCCCGGTGCGCACGACATGCTGCGGGAAGCCCGGTTGCTCGGGGCACTCGCCGGAACCGACGTCCCGGTGGCCGACGTGCTCGCGGTCGGCCAGGCCGGTGAGGTGCTCGACGTGCCGTTCTACGTGATGAGCTACGTCGAGGGACCGGTGATCACCGACCGCACTCCGCCCGCGCTGTCGTCGCCCGAGGACCGGCGCCGCATCGGCGATTCGCTTGTGGACACTCTCGCCGCGCTGCACGCCGTGGACTGGCGGGCTCGCGGGCTCGCCGGCCTGGGCAGGCCGGAGGGCTTCAACGCGCGGCACTTCCGGCGGATGGGCACGCTGATCGCCGATGCCGACGGCAGGCCCCCGGCCGAGTTCGCGGAGGTCGACGCGTGGCTCGCGGCGCACGTGCCGCCGGAGTCGGGTGCGGCGATCGTGCACAACGACTACCGCCTGGGCAACGTCATCGTCGGGCCGGACTCGCCGGGCCGGATCCTGGCCGTGCTGGACTGGGAGCTGGCCACGATCGGCGACCCGCTGTTCGACGTCGGATACTTCCTGGCGTCGTATCCGGTGCCGGGCGAGCCGATGACGCCGACGGAGGAACTCGGCGCCGCGGCACTGGAGGAGGGCTACCCTTCTCACGACGAGCTGGCCGCGCGGTATGCGTCCGAGACCGGCCGTGATCTGTCCGGTTTGGACTGGTACACCACGCTGGCGCTGTGGAAGCTGGCGGTGCTGTACGAGTACGGCCGCCGCCGCGCGACGCAAGGATCGGGCGACGAGTACTACGCGGACGCGGCGCTCGTGAAAAGGTTCCTGGAGGCCGCACAACGAGCGGCCGGCTGACGGCGGGAGTGTGTGATGGCCGGTAAAGCATTTTCAACCTTGACCTTCGACGGCGGCGGCGGTGCGCGGTTGACGGCGTACCGGTGGGACCCCGTCGGCGAGCCCACCGGGGTGGTCCAGCTCGCGCACGGAATGGGCGAGCACATGCTGCGCTACGAGGGGTTCGCGGAGGCGCTCACCGCGGCGGGGCTGGTCGTCTACGGCCACGATCACCGCGGCCACGGGGCCTCGGCCACCTCGCCGGACGCGCTCGGCGTGCTCGGACCGGGCGGCTGGTTGCAGCTGGTCGAGGACATGTACCGGTTCACCGTGCTGATCCGGGGGAACCATCCGGGGCTCCCCGCCGGGCTGGTGGCGCACAGCATGGGCTCGTTCGCCGCCCAGCAGTACCTGCTCGACCACAGTGCCGGCGTCGACGCCGTCGTGCTCACCGGCACCTCGCTGCTGGACCAGCTCGAACCGGCCTTCGATCTCGACCAGCCGCTGGACCTGGCGGCCCTGAACGCGCCGTTCGAGCCCGCCCGCACCGGCTTCGACTGGCTCAGCCGGGACGAGGCCGTCGTCGACGCCTACCTCGCCGATCCGAAGTGCGGTTTCGGGCTCGACCTCCCGGCCACCAAGGAGATGTTCGCCGCGGGCCGCCGGATGGCCGACGAGCGGGCGGTCGCGGCGATCCGGCACGACCTGCCGGTGGCCCTGGTCAGTGGCGACCAGGACCCGATCAACGGTCAAGGTGCGCTACTCCACCTGCTCGCCCAGCGGCTGCGCGACGCCGGGCTGACCGACGTCACGCTCCGGCTCTACCCCGGCGCCCGGCACGAGGTGCTCAACGAGACCAACCGCGACGAGGTCGTCGCCGGCATCATCGAATGGCTGAAGCTCAGGCTCGGCTGAACTGATCGCGTGCGGAGCGCCCAGGGCGTCGGCGTCCTCGGACGCTCCGCACGCCGCCTTTCTCACACGGCGCGCTGCTGCTTCGCGGCGGCGCTGGCGGCCTGGCTGCGTTCCCTGATGTCGCGCCAGTCCTCGTCGGAGAGTGCGGTCAGGCCCGCGAAGGTGCCGGGTCCGGCGAGGTGCTGGCCGCCGTCCATGGCGATCGTTTCGCCGGTGAGGTAGTCGCAGGCGTCGGAGAACAGGAAGATCGTCAGGTTGGCCAGTTCCTCGATCGTGCCCATGCGGCCCATCGGGATCTGGTCGGCCTGGGTCGCGCCGACGGCGCTCTGCTCGGTCGGGTTGAGCATCTCCCACGCGTATTCGGTGGGGATCGGCCCGGGGGCGAGCGCGTTGAGCCGGATGCCGTAGCGCGCCCACTCCACGGCCAGCGACATGGTCATCGCGTGCACGGCGGCCTTGGCCATCGCCGAGGGCACCACGAACGCCGACCCCGACCACACCCACGTCGTGAGCGTGGACAGCACCACGCCCGGCAGGCCCTGCTCGATCCAGCGGCGGCCCGCGGCGTGCGTGGTGTTGAACGAGCCGTTCATCACCGTGGAGCTGATGGCCTCGAACGCGCGGTGGGAGATCGAGGCGGTGGGTGCGATGAAGTTGGCCGCCGCGTTGTTGAGCACCCCGGTGAGCGGTCCGTGCCGCTCCCAGAGCTCGGCCATCGCGGCGTCGACCAGGTCGCCGTTGCGCACGTCGACTGTCTGGTAGTGCGCCGAGCCCGGTTGGCCCGCCGCGGCGGCGGCCTCCGCGAGCACGCTCTCGCGGCGTCCCCACAGGTGCACCTGCGCGCCGTGGCCGGCCAGGTACCGGGCGACGCCCCGGCCGAGGCCGGTGCCGCCGCCGGTGATCAGGATGCGCTTGCCCGCCAGCACATCCGGCGCGAACACGGACCGTCTGGGCTCAGTCATTCGCGTCCCTTTCTACAGCCCGAGGCTCTTGCCGATGATCTCACGCTGGATCTCGTTGGTCCCGCCGTAGATCGGGGGCGCGAGCGCCCGGCGCACCTGGCCTTCCATGCCGTACTCGCGGGCGTAGCCGTAGCCGCCCATCAGCTGCATGGCCTCCAGCGCCGTGTGCTTGGCGACCTCGGTGCACTTCACCTTGGCCATCGCCCCTTCGCGCGCGAGCTGGTCCTCCTCGCCGGCGTCGATGCGCCCGGCCACGTCGTACACGAACGACCGGCAGTACGCGATCTCGGTGGCGAGATCGGCGATCCGGTGCCGGATCGCCTGGAAGCTGCCGATCGTGCGGCCGAACTGCTCGCGCTGCTTGACGTAGTCGAGCACGTCCTCGAGCGAGCGTTGCGCCGCGCCCAGCGACATCGCGGCGATGATGAGCCGCTCGACCGACAGCCCGCGCATCAGGTGCCGCCACGCCTGGCCGACCTCGCCGACGACGTTGGCCGCCGGGACGCGGACGTCGGTGAAGAACAGGTCGTTGACGGTGTGCGCCTCCATCGTCTCGATGGGCCGGATCTCCAGGCCGGGCACCCCGGTCGGCACGACCAGCAGCGTCAGGCCCTCGTGCTTGGTGCGCCCGGTGCCGGTGCGGGTCAGCACCAGCACGTGGTCCGACACGTGCGCGGCGGAGGTCCAGGTCTTCTGCCCGTTGATGACGAACGAGTCGCCGTCGGCGACGGCCTTGATTCGGACCGAGCCCAGGTCCGAGCCCGCACCGGGCTCGGACAGCGCGATCGCCTCGAGTCTGCCATGGCACAGCCCGCCCAGGATCTCCTTCTTCTGCTCCTCGGAGCCGTAACGCAGGTAGGTCTGCGCCGCGACCATGCCCGTGGAGTAGCCGGTGATGGGCGCGAGCCCACGGGCGGTCTCTTCGAGAAAGAGGCACTCCTCGACCATGCCCGCGCCCGCACCGCCGTACTCCTCCGGAATCGACACGCCCAGCCAGCCGAGTGCGGCCAGCTTCGCCAGGATCTGCGGGCTGTTCGACAATCTGCCGCCCTCGGTGAGCGCGTCCCGCTGCGCGAGCGTCTTGCACTCGCTGTCGCAGAAGTCCCGCACCGCTGTCGCGAACCGCTGCTGTTCCTCCGTGAACCTCATCGTGAACGACCGTTATCAGGAGCCGCGGTAGGCGGAGAAGTCGGGCGTGCGCTTTTCGTTGAACGCGTTGATGCCCTCCAGCGCCTCCTCGGACTCGCCGAAGGTCTTGAGGTAGGAGTAGGCCAGCTGCCCGGTGCTCGCGAACTGCTCGGTGTCGGTGTTGAACGACTGCTTGAGCACCTTCAGCGCGGTCGGCGACAGGGCCAGGATCTCGTCGGCCCACTTGCGCACCTCGGCGTGCAGCTGGTCCGCGGGCACAACGCTGTTGACCAGGCCCCAGCTCTCCATCTGGGCGGCGGTGTAGCGGCGGCACAGGAACCACACCTCGCGCGCCCGCTTCTCGCCCAGGATGCGGGCCAGGTAGCCGGTGCCGAACCCGGCGTCGAACGAGCCGACGCGCGGCCCGTTCTGGCCGAACTTAGCGGTGTCCGCGGCGATCGTGAGGTCGCACAGCACGTGCAGCACGTGCCCGCCGCCGATCGCGAAGCCGTTCACGGCGGCGATCACGGGCTTGGGCACGTCGCGGATGACGTGGTGCAGGGCGTCGATCTCGAACAGGCCGGAGTCCGACGGGCCGTAGTCGCCGGTCTCGGCGCGCTGCTTCTGGTCGCCACCGGTGCAGAACGCCTTGTCGCCCGCGCCGGTCAGGCAGATGACGCCGACCTCCTTGCTGCCCCACGCCTTCTTGAACGCCTTGACCAGCTCGTCGACCGTGCGGGCGCGGAAGGAGTTGTACCGCTCGGGCCGGTTGATCGTGATCCACGCCAGACCATCTTCGACCTTGTAGGTGATGTCAGTGAAGTCGTCCATAGCCACGAACCTAGGGCCGTGAACGCTCGTTATCAAGGAACTGGCCCGTGGTTACCTCCAAGGGGAGAGGCCGGCTACCCCTTACTGGCGTCAACGGACCGGGCCGGCCCCGGCCGGCCGGGTTACGGCTCGGCGCGGAAGATGAGGCCCGGTTCCTCGTAGCGGGCCTCGCCCACCGCGTACAGCTTTTCGATCTCGGCGGCGCGGGCGGGGAAGTTCGCGATCATGAGGGCGACCTCCTCTTTCAGCGGGCTCAGCCCGGCGGCGGCGAGCAGCGCCGGGACGATGACGGTGGCATCGGTTTCCATGGTGGGTTCCTTTCTGCGTTTGATGCGGGGTCCCACACCCGTCCGGTCCTCCTGCGCGAGCGGTCGTCCCTCACGCCCGCTGCGTGTGGTCCTTTCTGCTACAGCTCGGGCGCCCGCAGGTGCCAGGACGTGCGTTGCTGGTAGGCGAAACCGGCGGCCAGCACCGCCGCCTCGTCGAAGGGCCTGCCGATGATCTGCAGGCCCAGTGGCAGGCCGTCACTCGTGAAGCCCATCGGGACCGACATCGCCGGATTGCCCAGCGCGTTCCAGTACGGCGTGTGCAGCGCCTCGATGATGTCGTCCAGCGTCAGCTTGTCCACCTCGGGCGCGCCACACGCGCTGGTCGGCGTCAGGATCAGGTCCACGTCCTCGAACAGGGCCGCGATCTGCCGCTGCCCCACCCGCCGCACGCGCTGGGCCTGCACGTAGTCGCCGCCGCTGATGAGCGCCCCGGTGGCCACCGCCGTCCGGGTGCCGGCACCGTAGTCGAGCCACCGGCTCCGCATGTCCGGCTGGTGATAGGCGTAGGCCTCGGAGGCCATCCCGATCATGGTGGCCGAGGTGAGTTCCTCGTAGAGCGGCAGCCGCACCTCGGTGACCTGCGCGCCGGCGGCCGTCAGTTCCGCGACCGCGGCCTCGAGCGCGGGCTTCAGCTCCGGCACGGTCATCGGAGAGCGGTCGAGCAGCATGTCGATCCCGATCCGCACCCCCTCCAGGGACCCGGTGAGCCCGCTCGTGTAGTCGCCGACCGGCCGGTCGGCCGACGTCGCGTCGCCGGCGTCGTGCCCGGCGAGCACGGCCAGCATCGCCGCGCAGTCCTCGGCGCTGTGGGCCATCGGTCCGATGTGGTCGTAGCTGTATCCGAGTGGCACGCAACCGGCCTTCGGTACCCGGCCGAAGGTCTGCTTGAGTCCGGTGATTCCGCAGCTCGTCGCCGGGAAGCGGATGCTGCCGCCCGTGTCGGTGCCGAGGCCGCCGAGGAACAGGCCGGCCGCCACCCCGTTGCCGGTGCCCGAACTGGACCCGCCGGGGTAGTGCCGCGTGTTCCACGGGTTGCGGGGGACCGGGAACGGCTTGTCCGGATCGGGCGTGCCGATCGCGTACTCCATCGTGGTGGTCTTGCCGGTGATGATCGCGCCCGCGGCCCGCAGCCGCGCCACGACCGGCGCGTCCCCGCCCGCGCCCCACGCGCGGTCGAGGACGAGGCTCTGCGCGGTGGTCTCGCCTTCCTCGGTGGCGATGATGTCCTTGATTCCCAGCGGGATTCCGTGCAGCGGGCCGCGGTCGGTGCCGCCGGCCAGCTCGGCGTCCGCCTTCGCCGCCGCCGCGAGCGCGGTCTCGTCGAACCGGGACAGGTAGACGCCGAGCGTCTTGTCGTGCGCGTCGGCGGCCGCGTAGGCCGCTTCGGTGAGCGCGACCGACGTCGTCTCTCCGTTTCGCAGCGCGGCGGCGGCCTCGGTGATGGTCAGGTACATGGCATTCCTCCTCAGGCGGTGGCGGGCAGGGCCGGGCGGCGCAGGTGGTGGGCGGTGCCGGCCTGGTAGGCGCCGCCGAGCGCGAACAGCGTCGCCTCGTCACGGGGGCGGCCGACGAACTGCAGGCTCACCGGCAGCCCGCCCACCTCGCCCGAGGGCACGACGAGCGCGGGTGAGCCGGTGAGGTTGAACGGCACGCTGACCCGGCTGCACGCGTCGAGCCACGGCACCTCGCGGTCACCGAGATCCGAGGTCATCTCCGGGGCGATGAACGGGGGCAGCGCGGTCATGGCCGGTGTGACGAGCGCGGCGCAGCCGGCCATGGCCTCGTCGAGCTCGCGCTGGAACACCGGGCGCAGCCGCAGCGCCCGCAGGTAGTCGGCGGCGCTGACGAACGGGGCCGCGCCGAGCAGGGAGGCGCCCATCTCGTCGCGATCCTCTATTGTGGACACATGTTCCTGGTGCAGTGACAGCATTTCCGCGTAGATGATCCACCAGCCGGCGACCGCCGCGAGGTCGAACGTCGGCAGGTCGACGTCCACGATCTCCACCCCGAGTGCGGCCAGCTCACCGAGCGCGGCCTCGTACCGAGCCGCCACGTCCGGGTGCATCTCGGCCTCGAGGAAGCCGCGGTTGCGCGCCACCCGCATCCCGCGGACGTCCGAGCCGACCGCGGCGGTGAACGGGGCCTTCTCGGCGGGCAGTGCGGTGGGGTCGAGCGGGTCCGGTCCGGCGATCACGTCGAGCATCAGCGCCGCGTCGGCGACGCTGCGCGTCATCGGCCCGGCATGGTCCATCGTCCAGGACAGGCCCATGACGCCGTGCCGGGGCACCCGGCCGTAGGTGGGCTTGATCCCGGTGATCCCGCAGAACGAACTGGGGATGCGGATCGAACCGCCGGTGTCGGTTCCGATGGCGAGCGGCACCTGCCCCAGCGCGACGGCGGCGCCGGAGCCCGAGGACGACCCGCCCGTGGTGCGCCGGGGGTCCCACGGGTTGCGGGTGGGTCCGAACGTCTTGTTCACCGCGCCGCCGCACGCGAACTCGAACGTCGCGAGTTTCGCGAGCAGCACACCGCCGGCCGCGGCCAGCCGCGCGGCGAGCACGGCGTCGGTACTGGGCACGTAGTCGCGGTACAGCGCGGAACCGCCGGTGGTGGGGATCCCCGCGGTGGCCACGATGTCCTTGAGCCCGTAGGGCACTCCTTCCAGCGGGCGTGCGGTGCCGTCGCGCCAGCGCGCGTCCGACTCCGCGGCCCGCTCGAGCGCGGAGTCGGCCAGCAGCGTGATGATCGAGTTGACACCGGGGTCGGTGGCCTCGATCCGGGCGAGGCAGGCCGCGGCGGCCTCGCTTGGCGTCCCGGTCCCGGCGGCGAACGCCGCGAGCAGTTCGGTCGCGGTGAGGTCGGCGAGGTCGCTCATGCCTTGCCTCCGGCCGCGATCCAGGCGAGCGCGGTCGCCGGTTCGGTGACGGGTTCGGTGAACGGCAACGGCAGCGCTCGCAGCCGCTCCAGTTCCGGGCGGTAGCGCGTGTGTGTCGCGTACGCCCCGGAAAGCCGTTCCGGGGTAAGGGAGATGTCGGCGTTCGCCGCGAGCACGGTGAACTCCTCGGGGGTGGGCATGGGCACGAGTTCCTCCTTGACGACGGGCAGTCGCGGGCGCCGGGGCAGCGTCTCGCGGATGGAGAGGGCCAGGAGCAGGCCGCCGAACAGGACGGCGGCCGTGGCCGCGAGCGCGGTGTGCACGCCACCCGCGGCGATGGCGGCACCGGCGAGCAACCCGCCGGCCAGCATTCCGATGTCGCAGGCGATCCGGTAGGCCGCGAGGGCGGTCTCCGGTGTTTCGGCGAGGTCGATCGTCATCGCGGCCGGGACGACCCAGGTGGCGCCGACCGTCACGCCGGTGGCCAGCGCGCCGAACGTGAACGCGACCGGCCCGCGCACGACCGTGGCGAGCGCGGTGACGGCGACCGTGCCCCACGCCAGTGCCGCGACCAGCGGCAGCAGCCTGCCGCGCCGGTCGCTCAGGCCGCCGCCGAAGTGCATCGTGGCGACGTCGGTGACCGACAGCGCGAACAGCGCGACGCCGAGCGCGACCCAGCTCATCCCGAGCCGGGCGCCGAGCAGCGGGATCAGGGTCAGCGCGAGGCCGGATCGTACGGCCTGGCCGAGCCCCGTGAGCACCAGCGCCGACCACATCCGCCGCCCGCGTACGCCGAGCGCCGCGGGCAGGCCGAGCCTCGGCCGGATGGGCGAGATCCAGCGGGGCGCGAGAAACCACGCCACCACCGCGCCCGCCAGGTTGACGAGCCCGCACACGCCGAACAGCAGCCGCAGCCCGTCGGGCCCCGGTGCCGCCGCGGCGATGAGCCCGCCACCGAGCGGCCCGGCGGCCACGCCGAGGAACCAGAACGCATTGAACGTCCCGATGGCACGGCCGCGGGTGTGCTCGCCGACGAGCCGGACGGCGAGCGCGATCCCGCCGCCCATGAACAGGGCGGTGCCGAAGCCCTGCAGCACCCGCGCGAGCCCGACGATCTCCCAGCTGGTGGTGACCGCGGAGAGCAGGCACCCGGCGCCGAAGACCAGTAACGAGACCGTCAGCGCGGTGCGGGAGGACACTCGTGGCACGAACCTGGTGCCCAGGAAATCCATCAGCAGCAAGGACAATCCCATCGAGGACACCACGTAGGCCGCCCAGGACGGCGAACCGCCGAGCCCCACCACGAGCAGCGCGGTGAACGGCGCGGTCAGCCCGAACCCGACTCCGGACACGACGGCGACCAGGTGGAACCGGCGCCGGGCGTCCGCCTGCGCGGGCACCCGGACCGGCAGCTCCGCCGGGCGGACCGGCGCGACGTCGATCACCGCGAGCCGGCGGGCGCGGTGTTCGTCATGTCCGCCGCCGCACCGCCGGGCATGACCCCGGCCGCGTCCTCGATCACCGCGCCCGCGCGGAAGGTCAGTGCGTCCTCCCAGAGCGGTGCGATGATCTGGATCGACGTGGGCATCGAGGTCTCCGGGTCGACCCCGCTCGGCACCGCGAGCGCCGGGTGCCCGGACAGGTTCAGCACGCACGTGTTGCTGACCATCGTCGTGCCGCGCGTGAGCAGCTCGGGATCCTCGGCGGGCCGGTCGAGCAGCACGGGAGCGACCTGCGGGGTGGTCGGCGTGACGAGCAGGTCGAACTCGTCGAACGCGGCGTCGAGCTGCGCGATGAGCGTCCGGCGAAGGTTTGCGGCCTTGGCGAAGTAGGTGGAGAAGTACTTGTCGTGCAAGTACCGGCCACCCATCAGCCACACCTTGAAGAACGGCGGGAACGAGTCGGCCTCGAGCCGCCGCACCATCCCGAACATGTGCGTCCGCTCGACGTCGACCTCGCCGAGGTGCGTGTAACCGGCCCCGTCGGACTGCGCGGTCAGCCAGGCAAGGTGCAGCAGCAGCGTCGTCTCGATCGCCCACGCATCCGTCCACAGTGGAATGGAAACGGGGGACACGGTGGCCCCGGCCGAACGCAGCGTCGTGCAGCAGGACTCGAACGCGGCGAGCACACCGGGCTCGCACAGTGCCGGGTCCCGGCTCTCGGTCACCACGCCGATCCGCAGGCCCGCCACGCCGCCGGCGAGCATCTCGGCGGCCTTCGTCGGCGCCGGCTTGGCCCGCACCCATTGCGGGTCGCGGTCGGAATGCCCGCTCATCACGTCGAGCATCCGGGCGGTCATCTCCACCGTGGACGCCATCGGGCAGACGGCGTCGATCGTGTGGTCCATGTAGGTCAGCCCGTGCGAGGGCACCAGGCCCTGGCTGGGCTTGATGCTCACGATGCCGTTGAAGGACGCGGGAATCCGGGCCGAGCCACCCTCGTCGACGCCGATCGCGAGGTCGACCGCTCCCGAGCGGACCGCCGACCCCGACCCGCCGGACGACCCGCCCGCCGACCTGGTCGGGTCGACGGCGTTGCGGGCCGGGCCGTACCAGCTCGACTCGCCGGTGCCGGAGGTGGAGAAGTCGTCCAGGTTGGTCTTGCCGACGATGTCGGCACCGGCGGCGAGCAGCCGGGACACCACGACCGCGTCGGTGACCGGCGTGTAGCTCATGGTCCGCGACGCGTTCGTGACCGGGACGCCCGCGACCGCCAGGTTGTCCTTGACGCCGACGGTAAGTCCATTGAGGACCCCCGCCGGTGCGCCTTTGACGTGGCAGCGGCGGATGAAGGCGTGGAACGGGTCGTCGGCGTCGCCGACGGGGCCGCCGGGGTCGCGGTCGGTGTAGGTGAGCGGCGCGGCCGGCGCGTGCAGCTCGTCGATCCGGTCGACACCGGCGAACGTCTGGTCGAGAATCCGCGCGTACTGCTCGGCCTCGGTCGGGGTGAGCGCGAGGTACTCGGCCGCGCCGAGTTCGGCGACCTCGCCGGGGGTGGGGCGGCGGATGAAGCCGCGGATGCGGCCACGGGGCATCGCCATGGCGATCGTCCTTTCTGTTGAGGGAGAAGCTCAGCCGACCGTCAGCTGGGTCAGGTCGGCGAACCACGACTGGGCTTGCACGAACCCGTGCACGCTCGGCGCGAGGACGCGCGGGTTGCGGTCGTTGACCACCACGAGCCAGGGCGAGTCCTTGCCGAGTATCTGGGCGGCCTGCGAGTACAGCTGCGCCCTTGCCTTGTCGTCGGCCACCGTCCGCGCCTTGGCGAACAGCGCGTCCACCTGCGGGTTGGAGTACTTGCCCGCGTTGATCCCGGAGTCGGTGCCGAACCAGCTCCGCCAGAAGCCCTCCTGCTGGTAGCTCAGCGAGATGTTGATGGCGTCGGCGTTGTCGGGGATCTTGCCGGTGAAGTAGTCGGTCAGCATCGCCGCCCATTCGATGGGCTTGAGCTCGACCTTGACGCCCACCGCGGCGAGATCCGTCTGCAACGCGGTGTTCATCGGGGTGGGCACCATGTTGCCCGAGCCGCTCGTCGGGTAGGACAGCGTCATCGTGAAACCGTTGGGATATCCGGCTTCCGCGAGGAGCTGCTTGGCTTTCGCCGGGTCGTAGCCGTACACGTCGTCGGCGGGCTCGTAGGCGGCGTTGGCGTGTGGCACATAGCCAAGCGCGGGTTCCGCGGTGCCCTTGAGGATGTTGTCCACGAGGGCCTGCCGGTTGATGGCCCAGTTCAGTGCCTCGCGCACCTTCACGTTGTCGAACGGGGCCTTCGTCATGTTGTAGACCCAGGGCCAGATGTGGTCGTAGGAGTTGGTGAGCACCTGGTAGCCCTGCGACTTCAGGCCGGGCACGTCGTCCGGCGGCGGTACCTCGATCCAGTTGACCTCACCGGAACGCAGCGCCGCGACGCGCGCGGTCGGGTCCGGTATCGGGCGCAGGATCACCTTGTCCACCTTGGGCTTTCCTGCCCAGTACTTGTCGTTGGCCACCATGACGAGGCGCTGGCCACGCACGAGCGAGTCGAACTTGAACGGTCCGGTGCCGACGGGCTTCTCGGCGAAGCCCTGGTTGCCCTCGGCCTTCACGGCGGTGGGGCTGGCGAAGTAGACGGTGGCGAGGTCGCTCGGCAGGTACGCCCAGGGACCGTTGGTGTCGATCTGGAGGGTGAGGTCGTCGACCTTGTGGTAGGCCTTGATCCCGGCGATGGACAGCCCGCCCTGCGCGTTGAGGTCCTGGTAGAAGTCCGGGCTGCTCTTGTTGGTGTAGCGGTCGAGGTTGAAGATCGCGGCGTCGGCGTTCCACGGGGTGCCGTCGTGGAAGGTGACCCCGGGGCGCAGCTTGAACGTCCAGCTCGTCAGGTCGGCGTTGGGCGTCCACGACTCGGCGAGGTCCGGGATGATCTTCGGGATCTGGTCGTCCTTGGTGAGGTCGAACTTCGTCAGCCCGTCGTAGAGCTGGTTGCCCACGAAGCGCAGGCCCTCGTAGCCCTGCCCCTGGGCGAGCCCGGTGTCCAGTACGGGGATGTCGGACGCGGTCATGCCGATGATCAGCGTGTTTCCGGCGCCTCCGCCGGAAGACGTCGCGCTGCCGCCGCACGCGGACAGCAGGAGGGACAGGACTGCGATCAGTGCGCCGAGGAGGGTGAATCGTCTCCTACGGCGGGCTGGGTAACGGAGCACGAGCGTTCCTCTCGGCAGGGGGGATCAGCCCGGCGGCCAGGCTGGCCGCCGGCCGGGGATTTCCGGTGGTTGTGGCTGGGTCAGCCGGGCACGGCGACCGGCCTCACGTGGACACAGGCCGCCTGGTGCCGCGCCGCCGTCTCGGCGAGCGGCGGCCATTCGGCCTCGCAGCGCGTTTCCGCGACCGGGCAGCGGGTGCGGAACCCGCAGCCGGACGGTGGGTCGGCGGGGTTGGGCAGGTCACCGGAGAGCACGATGCGCTCCCGCCCCTGGCCCGGGGTCGCGGACAGCAGGGCCTGGGTGTAGGGGTGCCTGGGATCGGTCCACAGCTGCTCGGCCGGGGCGAGTTCGACGACCCGGCCCAGGTACATCACGGCGACGCGGTCCGAGATGTGCTCCACCACGGCCAGATCGTGCGAGATGAACAGGAACGCCACCCCGGTCTCCGCCTGCAGGTCGGCCAGCAGGTTCAGCACCTGCGCCTGCACGCTCTTGTCCAAAGCGGACACCGCCTCGTCGCAGACGACGAGATCCGGTGAGGTGGCCAGCGCGCGGGCGATCGCGACGCGCTGGAGCTGGCCGCCGGAGAGCTCGTGCGGGAACCGTTCGGCGTGCGCGGCGGTGAGCCCGACCCGCTCCAGCAGTTCCAGCACCCGCGTGCGGCGCGTCGCCCGCTCCGCGCCGTGGGCACGCAGGTTGAACTCGATCGACTGGCGCACCCGCAGCCGCGGGTTGAGCGAGGTCTGCGGGTTCTGCGGCACCATCTGGATCCTGGCGCGCAGCGCGCGCATCCTGGCGGGGCTGAGCCCCGCGAGCGGGACGCCGTCGAAGGTCACCGACCCGGCGTCCGGCGCGAGCAGGCCGAGCAGCATCTTCCCGGTGGTGGACTTCCCGCAGCCCGACTCGCCGACCACGCCGAGTGTCTCGCCTTTGTGGACGGCGAGCGAGACGCCGGACACGGCGCGGACCCCGTTGCCGAACGTCTTGCTCAGGTTCACGGCTTCCAGCAGCACGTCGCTCATCACGCCATCACCGCTTCGGCGTTCACCACGGGGCACGCCGCGACGCGGTCTTCCGCGACGGTGACCAGCGGCGGGTCGTCGTCCGTGCACGCGGGCCGTGTGTGCGGGCAGCGGGGGGCGAACGCGCACCCGGCCGGGAAAGCCCCGACCGACGGCGGCGCGCCGACGATCGAGCGCAGCGAACCGCGCGCGACGCCCGGTGCCGGCAGGGATTCCAGCAGTCCCGCGGTGTAGGGATGCCGTGGCGCCGACAGCACCGCACCGGCCGGGCCCTCCTCGACGAGGCGGCCGGCGTACATGACGCCGACCCGGCCGCCGAAGTCCGCGGCGACCCCGACGTCGTGCGTGACCATCAGCACGGCCATCCCGAACCGCTGCTGCAGATCGGCGAGCAGCTCCAGGATCTGTGCCTGCACGGTGACGTCGAGCGCGGTGGTCGGCTCATCGGCGATGAGCACCTGCGGGTCACAGCTGACCGCGATGGCGATCACCGCGCGCTGGCGCATCCCGCCGGACAGCTCGTGCGGGTAGCTCTGGGCCACCCGCTTCGGATCGGGGATGCCGACCATCGCCAGCAGCTCCTCGGCGCGGCGGTGCGCGGCGGTCTTCACCCGCTCCACACCGTGCACGGCGAGCACCTCGGCGAGCTGGGAACCGATGCGGCGCAGGGGATCCAGTGCACCCGTCGGGTCCTGCGGGACGAGCGAGATCTGGCCGCCGCGCACTGCCCGCAGCCGCGGTTCGGCCAGCCCGAGCAGTTCCTGGCCCGCCAGCCGCACGCTGCCGCCGAGCTCGGCCGACGAGCCGTAGAGCCGCATGATGGAACGGGCGGTGACGGACTTGCCGCTGCCGCTCTCGCCCAGCAGCATCATCGTCTGGCCGCGGCCGATGGTGAACGACACCTCGTGGACGACCTCGGTCCGCCGGCGCCGCGAGACGAACGTCGTGGTGAGGTCGCGTACTTCCAATGGCGGGATCACGCTCATGCCCGCACCTCCCCGCGCACGTCGAGCAGGTCGCGCAGGCCGTCGCCGAGCACGTTGAACGCGACCGACGCGATCAGGATAGCCAGCGCCGGGATCGCCGCGAGGAACGGGGCCGAGTAGATGTACTGCGTGTGCTCGCTGACCATCAGGCCCCATTCCGGGGTCGGCGGCGAGATGCCGAGGCCGAGGAAGCTCAGACCCGCCGAGTAGACAATGGACAGTCCGATGAGGGCGGTGCAGTAGACCACGACCGGCGGCGCGACGTTGGGCAGCACCTGCCGCAGCGCGATCACCGAACGGCGCGCGCCGCTCGCCCGCGCCGCCTCCATGTAGTCGAGGTCGACCAGCCGTCGCGTCTCGGTCTCGGCGACCCGTGCCACCGGAGGCACGAGGATCACCGCGAGCGCGATGATCGCGTTGGACAGCCCGGAGCCGAGCGCGGCCGCGATCGCGACGGCCAGCAGCACCGCCGGGAACGCGTAGAACACATCCAGCGTGCGCATGATCAGCCGCTGGCCCCACTTGCCGGACAGCCCGGCCGTCACGCCGAGCCCGGTGCCCACGAGCGCGGCGAACAGCACCGGGATCAGTCCGGCCAGCAGCGACAGGCGGGTGCCGTCCACGAGCCGCGCGAGCACGTCGCGGCCCTGGCCGTCGGTGCCGAGCACGTGGCCGGCCGTGCCCGCGGGCAGCAGCCGGTGCGCGGTGTCGCCCGCTACGGGGTCGCCGACCAGCAGCGGTCCGACGAGCGCGGTGAGCACGATCAGCAGGACCACCGCGCCGGCGACGGTGGCGCTCACGGTCATCCGGCGGCGGCGGGGTTTGCTCGCCGCCGCCGTATCCGGCAGGGATGGCGCCTCGGTCAGTACGGTCATAACGACTCCTCGGCAGTTCGGGGACGGGTCGGCTGCACTGCCGTCAGGTGCGGATGCGCGGATCGACGAGCCCGTGCAGCGCGTCGACGACCAGATTGATGAGCACGAACGCGAAGGCGGAGACGAGCACGCCGGCCTGGATCACCGGCAGGTCCCGCTGGGTGATCGACTGATAGACCAGCAGCCCGATACCGGGCCAGGCGAACACCGCCTCGACGAACACGACGCCGCCGAGCAGATAGCCGATCTGCAGCCCCGCCACCGTCAGCAGCGACGGCACGGTGTTGTGGAAGGCGTGGCGCATCACCCTGGCCCGCGACAGCCCGCGCGCGGTGAGTGCCTCGACGAAGTCCATGCTCATCACGTCGAGCACCGAGGAGCGGAACATCCGCGCGATGATCCCGGCCGGCACCAGTGCCGCGGTGATCGCCGGGAGGATGAGGTGGTTGAACAGATCGACGAAACCGCCGTCGCCGTTGGGATTGTGCATGCCGCTGACCGGGAACAGGCCCGCGTTCGAGGCCAGGTAGATGATCAGCAGCAGGCCGACGGAGTACTGCGGCACCGAGATCGAGAACAGCGCGAACGCGTTGCCGATCCGCGACGCCACGCCGGTGCGGCGCAGCCCGGTCAGCGCGCCGATGAGCAGCCCGAGCACGATCGCGAGCGCCCCGGCGGCGAGGCTGAGGATGAGGGTGTTCACCAGTGCGTCGAACACGATCGGCGCGACCGAGTCGTGCCGGGCGATGCTGGTGCCGAAGTCGCCGGTGACGCTGTGCCGCAGCCAGGAGAAGTACTGCACCGGCAACGGGTCGTCGAGGCCGAGCCGCGCGTGCAGTGCGGCCCTGGCCTCGGGGCTGCCGGTCGGGCCGAGCATCGAGGCGACCGGGTCCCCTGGAATGATCTTGATGGTGATGAAGATGACGATGGACACCCCGATGAGGATCGGGATCGTCATCAGCAGCCGCCGTCCGAGATAGCCTGCCATCACGCCTCCGCTACGAGCTGATGCGGGCGGCGCTGCCTGCTGTGACGGGGAAGTTGTGCCAGTAGCGCGATGCGGTCGCCCCGCACCCTGGCGAACGCGTACTCCAGCGGCCGCCCGGTGTGGTCGCGGACGAGCCGCTCGAACAGCATCAGCGGGGCGCCGGGCAGCACGTCGAGCAGCGCGGCGGTGTCGTCGTCGGCGACGATCGCCTCCACCGCCTGGTCGGTGACACCGAGTTCGAAACCGGCGGACTCGTAGACGGCGTACCACTCGGTCACCGCCTGCCCGTGCTTGACGACGCCGAGCAGGGGGAGTGGCACGTATGCGGTGCAGGCGTAGTACGGTTCGGCGCCGAGCACGGCGAGGTAGGCGACGACCCCGCATTCGGTGCCCGGCAGGAGGCCGAGCCGGTCCGCGACACGCGGCGCGGCCACTTCTTTGCCGACCGCGAGAATCCGGTGGGAGACCCGTTCCATGGCGGGTTCGGGACCGTGCAGGTGGCTGAAGGCGTGCCGCACCTTGGAGGCGACGGAGAACGTGCCCGTGCCCTGCACGCGCTTGACGAGACCCTCCTCCCGCAGCAGCGCCAGCGCGTCCCGGATGACCTGACGACTGGCCGAAAAGGACAGCATGAGCTCGGCTTCGCCGGGCAGCGCGCCCGCGGGGAACTCCTCGTGCACAATGGCCGCCCGGAGCAGATCTCGCACCCGGCGGGCTGCACTCAGGCGGCGTTGCGTCCGGGGATCCATCCTGGCCTGTGTCATGCAGGTAGCGTGCGCTGGCATCCGATTCAGCCGAAAGGCCGAAAGCGTAACGCCGTCGTTAAGCCGGGAGAATGATCGCGTGACCGTCCGTGACCAGCGCGAACGTCCGGTACCGCGGGCCGAAACGCCGGATCGGCGCACCGTCCGGCCGGAAGATGAGCACCGGTGGCCTCGACCGCCACAGCTACCAGTGAGCGCTGCGCATCGTCCGAATACCCAGATAGGGTATAGCCGTGACGGTGCTGACTGCGATAGGGCATGCGCTGGCGCTGGCCGGTTCCATGACGTGGGAGATCCTGTGGGCGCTGATCCTCGGGTTCGGTCTGTCCGCGGTGGTGCAGGCGGTGGTGCGCAAGTCCACGATCGTCAGGCTGATGGGCGACGACCGCCCGCGCACGGTGACGGTGGCCTCGCTGCTGGGCGCCGCGTCCTCGTCCTGTTCCTACGCCGCGGTCGCGCTGGCGCGCTCACTTTTCCGCAAGGGCGCGAACTTCACCGCGGCGATGGCGTTCGAGATCGGCTCCACCAACCTGGTCGTGGAGCTCGGGATCATCATGGCGCTGCTGATGGGCTGGCAGTTCACCGCGGCCGAGTTCGTCGGTGGCCCGATCATGATCGTGCTGCTCGCGGTGTTGTTCCGGATCTTTGTCCGCAAGCGCCTGGTCGAGAAGGCGCGTGCGCAGGCCGACCGCGGACTGGCCGGGTCGATGGAAGGCCACGCCGCGATGGACATGTCGGTGCGGGGCGAGGGTTCGTTCTGGCGCAGGCTGTTCTCCCGCGACGGGTTCACCTCGGTCGCGCACGTGTTCGTCATGGAATGGGCCGCGATCGTGCGCGACCTGGTGATCGGCCTGCTCATCGCCGGGATGATCGGGGCGTGGGTGCCGGAGTCGTTCTGGCAGGCGTTCTTCTTCACCGGCCACCCGCTCGTCTCCGCGCTGTGGGGGCCGGTCGTCGGGCCCGTGGTGGCGATCCTGTCGTTCGTCTGCTCGATCGGCAACGTGCCGCTGGCGGCGGTGCTGTGGAACGGCGGCATCAGCTTCGGCGGCGTGGTCGCGTTCATCTTCGCCGACCTGCTGATCCTGCCAATCCTCAACATCTACCGGAAGTACTACGGCACCCGGATGACGCTGGTGCTGCTCGGCACCTTCTACGCCGCGATGGCCGGCGCCGGCTACCTCGTCGAGCTCCTGTTCGGTGTCACCGGCCTCATCCCGCAGGAGCGGTCGGCGACGGTGCTGGAGGCGGGTATCTCGTGGAACTACACCACCTGGCTCAACATCGCCTTCCTCGTCCTGGCCGCGGTCCTGCTCGTGCGATTCTTCCGGACCGGCGGCCGGGACATGCTGCGCATGATGGGTGGTGAGGCACCCGCGGACGAGCCGGGTCAGGCTCCGGGGGACAGGCGCGGTTCCAGTTCGCGGCGCACGTAGTCCTCGACCGGGCGCCCGCGCATCGCGCCGTCGATCACCGGCACCCCGCGTGTCTGTGCGATGTTCTTGAGCATTTCGCGGGAGTCCTGTGCTACCCCGCCTCCGATGACGGCGGTGGTCACTTCACCGGATTCCAGCCGGGCGACGGCCTCCGCATCGGCCGTGACGCCGTGTGCGGCGAAACCGTCCGCGGACAGGGTAGCGACGACGGCGTGCACGAGGTCTTGTGAGCGGGCCACGATGAGCGTGGTCATCGGCCGGCGACCTCCTCGTTCCGGGTCGGCTGCTGTTCGCCCAGGATAGGGCGGGTTTGGCGGCGGTCCGCCAGTGTCTGCCTTGCTTTGTCTTATAATAGATGATAGGAAAATGGCTCGTCCGGTGGCGGTCGAATGGGTGCGGGTGCTCGAAGGAGTGAACAGGTGACAGATGTCGTGGGCGCGGACGGCGGCAGGCGCATCCGGATCGGCATAGACGTCGGCGGCACGTTCACCGACATCGTCGGGATCGGCGATGACGGCACGATGACGGTGATCAAGGTGCCCTCCACCCCGCAGACGCCGAACGTCGCGGTGATCCGTGCGATCGAGGCTCTCCTCGAACGCGAGGGCGACGTGGGGGTCGACTTTCTCGGGCACGGCACGACGGCGGCCACCAACGCCTTCCTGACCAAGCGCGGCTCGGTCACCGCGCTGCTGACGACGCAGGGCTTCGAGGACGTCCTGGAATTCCGCCGGATGGACCGCACCGGTGTGCTCGATCCCTACGATCTGCAGCTCCAGGTGCCCGCCCCGCTCGTGCCCGCCCGTAGGCGGATCGGCGTCGCCGAGCGGATCGGCCGCGGCGGCGAGGTGGTCACGCCGCTCACCGAGGAGGAGATCGCCCGGACGGTGCGGCGCGTCCGCGAGTCCGGCGCCGAGGCGGTGGCGATCTCACTGCTGTGGTCGTTCGCGAACCCGGCTCACGAGATCGCGCTGCGGGACGCGCTGATCGCGGAGATCCCCGACCTGTTCGTGACGTGCTCGCACGAGATCGACCCGACGATGTCGGAGTACGAGCGCACCAGCACCACCACCGTCAACGCCTACGTCGGGCCGCTGATCAACAGGTACTTCTCGCTGGTCGAGCAGGCCGCGGCCGCGAAGGGCCTGCCGGAACCCCGGATCATGCAGTCCAACGGCGGGCTCGCGTCCATCAACGAGGCCGGCCGCCGGCCCGTCGCGCTGCTGGAGTCCGGGCCGGCCGCCGGTGTCGCCGCGTGCGCCCATCTCGGCAACCAGCTCGGCGTGCCCAACGTGCTCGCCGTGGACATGGGCGGGACGAGCTTCGACGTCGCCCTCATCACCGGCGGCGAGCCGCGCCGGCTCATCGAGACCGAAGTGCACGGATACGCGGTCCGCACGCCGATGCTCGACATCCGCAGCATCGGCGCCGGCGGCGGGTCCATCGCGTGGATCGACGAGGGCGGCGCGCTGCGGGTCGGGCCGCAGAGCGCGGGCTCCGAGCCAGGCCCGGTCTGCTACCGCCGCGGTGGCACGCTGCCCACCGTGAGTGACGCCAACGCCGTGCTCGGCTACATCCACGCGCTCACCGGCGGTTCGCTGGAACTCGACGTGGAGGCCGCGCGCAAGGCGCTCGCCGAGCAGATCGGCGAACCACTCGGGCTGGACGCGATCGGCGCCGCACACGCGGTGCGCCGGCTGGCCAATGCGCACATGGCGGACGCGATGCGCGTCATGACCAGCGAGGCCGCGATGAGCCCTGCCGACCTGACACTGATGGTCTACGGCGGAGCGGGTCCGCTGCACGGCGCCTCGCTGGCCCGCGAGATGGAGATCAGCCGGGCGGTCGTTCCCGCCCACCCCGGAGCGCTGTCGGCAATGGGCGTCGGCACCGGCGACCTGATCCACGAGCTCGTCGAGCCGATCATGAAACCGCTCGACGTGCTGGAACCCGCGGAGGTCGGGGTCCGTTTCGAGTCGATGCGCCAGCGCGGGCAGAAGATCCTGGAGGGCGAGGGTCGCGCCCCGGACGACATGGAGTTCCAGCCCTACATCGTGGCCCGCTACATCGGCCAGATGCACGACCTGCAGGTCTCGCTGAGCGCGACCGACTGGCAGAGCATGGACCTCGCCGCGCTGGCCGAGCACTTCCACAACGAGCACCGGCGGGTCCACGGGATCTCGGTGCCCGGCGAGCCCGTGCTGATGGTGAGCGCGCGGCTGCGGGTGACCGGCAAGATCCGCAAACCCAGCTTCGCCGGGTACGCCGGCACCGAGGCACCCGAGCCGGAACGCACCGTCACCGCCTGGTTCGAGGACATCGGGTCCGCCGAGATACCGCTGTACCGGCGGGCACCGTGGCGCCCGCACGCGGTGCAGGCCGGTCCGGCCATCATCCAGGAGTACGACTCGACGATCATCGTGCTGCCCGGCCAGAGCTGGCACATCGACGAGTTCGGTTCGATCATCATCGAGGAGCGCTGACATGGTGGATCAGGTGACCTATCAGGTCGTGCACGGTGGTCTGCGCGCCCTGGCACAGGAAATGAAGATCTCGGTGATGCGGACGGCCTACAGCCCGATCGTCGCGTCGGGCGGCGACATGTCGGCCGGGATCGCCGACATGGACGGCCGGGTCGTGGCTCAGGGACAGGACATCCCGGCGCAGCTCGGCGCGCTGCCCTCGTCGTTCGACGCGATGCTGGACGGGTGGCGCGGGAAGCTGGGCCCCGGCGACGTGCTGATCGGCAACGACCCGTACCTGTGCGGGTCCAACCACGTCAACGACGTCTGCCTGATCATGCCGGCTTTCGCCGAGAGTGGCGAACCGCTCGGCTACATCTGCACGCGCACGCACTGGATGGACATCGGCGGTACCACGCCCGGGTCGTTCAACGCACGGGTGTCCGACATGTACGCGGAAGGGCTGCGGATCCCCACCATCCTGGCCTACCGGAACTACGAGCCGGTGCGCGACGTGTGGGAGCTGATCTTCTCCAACGTGCGCGGCCGGACCGAGCGGGAATGGGACCTGCGCGCGGGTTTCGCCGGCTGTACCACGGGTGAACGCGGCCTGCGGCGGCTGGCGAGCCGCTACGGGGTCGACGCGCTGCGCGAGATCATGTCGCATGCCGTCGCCGACACGGAGAGCCGGGTGCGGGCAAGGATCGCCGCGGTGCCCGACGGCCGTTACTCCGCGGTGGACTGGTTCGAGGGCGACGGCTGGGGCGACAAGCCGGTGCGCCTCGAGGTGGCCGTCGAGATCGACGGGAGCGAGGTGCGAATGGACTGGAGCGGCACCGACCCGCAGGTGCGGGGCGGGGTGAACCTGCCGTTCTCCTCGACGATCGGCGTCGGCATCTACGCGCTGAAGGCCGCGCTGGCCCCGGACATCGTGCCCAATGCGGGGATGTGGGCACCGCTGACCGTCACCGCTCCCGAAGGCTGCATGGTCAACCCGCTGCCGCCCGCGCCCAACCAGGCCAGCGCCGCCGAGACCATCCAGCGCTGCGCCGACCTGCTGATGCAGTGCCTGTCCGCGGCGGTGCCGGACCAGGTCATGGCGGGCACGTTCGCCTCCGCGAGCGTGCTCATGATCGAGGGCCGGGACCCGATCGCCTGGCGCCGGGAGATCCTGGGCCGGGAGCGGACCGTGTTCATGGACAACTCGCCGGGCGGCATGGGCGGCCGGATCTCCGGCGACGGGGTATCCGGCATCAAGGTGCACACCGGCAACGCGCGCGTGCCGTCGATCGAGAGTGTCGAGTTCGCGCTTCCGGTGCGGGCGCTGCGCTGGGAGCGAGTGCCCGACAGTGGCGGGGCGGGCCGGGAACGTGGCGGCTGCGGCGTCGCACGGGAATGGGAGATCCTCGACGACAACGTGACGCTGACGCTGATGTCCGAACGTGCACGGGTGCCCGCGTTCGGTCTCTTCGGCGGCCACGCCGGGGAGCCGGCGCGTTTCGTGGTCAACGACGGCGCGGCGGGGGAGCGGTCGCTGCCGTCGAAGACGCCGCCCACCACGGTCAACACCGGCGACCGCATCCTGGTGCAGAGCGCGGGAGGTGGTGGCTACGGCTCCCCGGCCGAGCGGGACCCCGCGCGCGTCCGTGAGGACGTGCTCGACGGCTACATCACGCCGGAGGCGGCCGAGCGGGAGTACGGGGTGGCGTTCGGGCCGGACGGCGAACCCGACGAGGCGGCGACGCGCGCGCTGCGGGAGCACGCGGCACCTGCCGCGGCCACGGTGGACCGGGGTACCTGGCAGTACGGCGACATCAGTTACTGAGAACGCTCATCCGGTTACTGAGCAGGGCTTTTGCGCGGCGCGGTTATCAAGCTGCAACAACACAGACTCTTGTAACTCTCATCATTATTATTACGCTGCATACGGGCGATCCAACGAGGGATCGCGAACCGAAGGGAGTCGGCATGCGACGGTCAGGAAGTGTCCGCCTCATCGGTCTGGCGAGTGCTGCCGCACTGATGAGCGCGACCATCGCCTGCGGCGCGAACACGGGCTCGGGAAGTGGCCAGGGGTTGCCCGACAAGATCGACCTGGTCTCCGTGCAGGACCTGAGCGGGACCTCCGGTCCGGGTGGCCAGTCCACCAAGAACGGGATGGACACCGCGATCAAGGAGATCAACGAGACCAAGTTCCTCGGCAACACCCAGCTCGCGCTGTCCTATGAGGACTCCGCGACCGACCCGGCCAAGGGCGCGAGCAAGATGTCGCAGACCGCGGCCGGCGGCACCCCGCTGGTGTTCGGCTCGTTCACCAGCGCGACCGCGCTGGCCGAGGCGCCGATCGCGCAGAAGGCGAAGCTGCCCACGATCTTCACCCAGGCCGGCGCGAGCGGGCTGCTGGACGCGGGTGACTACATCTACCGGGCGACGCCGCTGCAGACGTCGTACTTCAACAAGACGCTGGAGTACCTGCAGAGCAAGGGCGTCAAGAAGGCGTCGCTGATCTACGACACCGACGTTCCGACCATTGTGGACCTCGCGCACCAGTTCCAGGACTCGTCGGCGAAGTACGGGTTCACCGTGGCGGCGAGCGAGGCGACCACGTCGAAGCAGGTCGACGTGTCCAGCCAGATCTCCAAGCTGCTGGCCCCGCAGCCCGACGCGATCTTCGTCGACGTGCTGCTGGCGCACAACGTGCAGGTGATCAAGCAGTTGCGGCAGGCCGGATACCGTGGGCTGATCGTCGCCCAGCAGGGCGCCGGCGGCGGTGTGCTGAAGCCGCTGGGTGCCGACGCGGACGGCGTGGTGCTGGCCAACGACTTCAACCCGCTCAGCGCGGACCCCGGCTCGCAGCATTTCACCCAGCGCTACCAGGCGCAGTTCAACGAGCTGCCGGGCAACTTCTCCGCCGAGGGCTACGACGCGGTCTGGCTGGCCGCGCGGGCGATCAAGCAGGCGGGCAGCGCCGACCGGGCCAAGATCCTGCAGGGACTGCAAACCGTTGCGCAGCAGGGATTCGACGGCGCGCTCGGCAAGATCACGTTCCAGAACCGGCAAGAGGTCACCCCTGGCGTGCTCGTCGAGATCCGGGGCGGGGCCGAAACGCCGGTCAAGGCCCCCTGACCCGGCCCACCCGTTACGGAGACGCTCATGCAGCAAGTCCTCAACGCCCTGGTGCTGTGGTCGATCTACGTCCTGTTCGCCCTCGGCCTCAGCCTCGCGTGGGGCACCCTGAACGTGCTGAACCTGGCGCACGGCGCGACGTTCATGTTCGGCGCGTTCTCCGTGGTGCTGCTCAGCGAGCACGCCGACATCCCCTTCGGCGTGCTGGTGCCACTGGCGATGGTCTTCGGTGGCCTCATCAGCGTGCTGCTCGACCTGCTGGTGTTCCGCCCGATCCGCGCCAGAGTCGGGAACTCCCGTGAGGCCGAGCTCCTGATGCTCATCGGCAGCGTCGGGGCCGCGTCGATCATGGTGACGATCGCCCAGCAGGCCACCGACGACTCGCCGTTCGGCATCCCGGAGGGTTCGGCACTGCGCAGCGCGGTGTACCGGTTCGGCGGGTTCTCGATCAGCACGATTCAGATCGTCATCATCGTGCTGGGCGTGGCTCTGGCAGCGCTGCTGGGCTGGTGGATCCGGTCGTCCCGGTACGGCCGGGCGCTGCGCGCGGTGGCCTTCGACGGGGAGACCGCGCAGTTGATGGGCGTCAACCCCGGCCGGCTGTCGACCGCCACGATGTTCGCCGCCGGGGCGCTGGCCGGGCTGGCGAGCGTGCTGCTCATCAGCCATGTCGGCGCGCTGACCCCGACCTCCGGCGACAACCTGCTGCTGAAGGCGTTCGCGATGATCATCCTCGGTGGCATCGGCAGCATCGCGGGCGTGCTCGCCGGCGCCGCGGTGGTGGCGGTCGGGGAAACCCTGGTGCTCACGTTCACCTCCGGAACCTGGGTGGACGCCGCGTCCTTCGCGATCATCATCGCGGTCATCCTGATCCGGCCGCAGGGGATCTTCGTGGCGCAGAAGGCGGATCGGGTATGAGCGTCTGGTACGAAGGCAACATCGTTCTCATCCAGACGACGCTGATCTACGCGCTGCTGTCGCTCAGCTTCCAGGTGGTACTGCGCGCGGGTGTCTTCTCGCTGGCGAGCGTGGGCTTCTACGGGCTCGGTGCCTACACGTTCGCGATGCTGACCCTGCACGGCACGAACGTGTGGCTGGCGTTCCTGGCCGTGATCGTCGCCGCCGTCGTGCTCGGACTTCTGGTCGGGATGCTGGTGAACCGCTTGCGCGGGCTGTATCTGGCCCTGTTCACGGTGGCGTTCGACCTCATACTGACGGTGGTGGCGACCAACGGCGGGGACCTCACCGGCGGCCCGGTGGGCCTGTTCGGCGTCCCCCCGGTGCTGGGCACCGGTGGCATGGCGGTGCTCGTGGTGATCGCCGTGCTGGTGGTGTGGCAACTGGAGCGGCACAGCCTCGGCCGGTCGTTCGAAGCGTTGCGGCTCAATGAGGACATGGCTCGTTCGGTGGGCGTGGAGGTCGGGCGGCGGCGGATGGTGGTGTTCTGCACCAGCGCCGTGCTGGGCGCGTGCGCCGGGGTCGCGAACATCTCCGCGTTCACCACGATCAGCCCGCAGACCGCCGGTTTCCCGCTCGTCACCACCGGCCTGACGATGGCGGTGCTCGGCGGGATCGGGCGCTGGCAGGGCGCGCTGATCGGCGCCGTGATCGTGGCGTGGCTGCCCGAGGTGCTCGGCGACGTCGGCGACTACCAGGCCGTGGTCAACGGGGCGATCATCATCGTGCTCGTCGTGTTCGCGCCGGACGGCGTGCTGGGCCTCGCGATCCGGGGCTGGCGCCGGCTGCGCCGCCGCCGCGAGCCGGAACCCGGGCCGCCCACGTCGGCACCGGCCCCGGACCAGACCGTTCAGGAGCGGGTATGAGCGAGGTGCTGGCACTGGACGGGATCTCCGTCCACTTCGGAGCGGTGCGCGCCGTCGACGAGGTGAGCCTCGGGCTGACGGCGGGGAAGGTGTACGGGGTGGTCGGCCCCAACGGATCGGGCAAGAGCACGCTGCTCGGCGCCGTCTCGAGGCTGACCCCGAGCACCGCCGGCACCATCCGGTTCCGCGGCTCAGACTGCACCCGGTGGACGCCGCAACGCCTGGCACGGCACGGACTCGCGCGGACCTTCCAGACCGTGCGGCTGCTGCCGACACTGTCCGTTTTGGACAACATCCGGCTCGGCGCCGACGTCCGTGTGGTCGGCACGGGGGTGTGGAAGCCCTGGGTGCTGCCGGTCTGGTCGGCCCGGCGGGAGCGGACCATCCGCGAGATCGCCGAGCGCGCGATGGAGCGGCTGGGCATCACGGCGCTGCGCGACCGGCTGCCGCACCAGCTGTCCTACGGCAACCAGCGGCGGGTCGAGATCGCGCGGGCGATCGCCGCCGACCCGGCGATGTTGCTGCTCGACGAGCCGACCGCCGGCATGACCGGCGACGAGCGCGACGGCATCGTGCAGGTCGTGGCGAGCCTGCGGGCGGAGGGCCTGACGCAGGTCGTGGTCGACCACGACGTGGACATGATCGTCAACCTCGCCGACCACCTGTTCGTGCTGAGCGAAGGACGCGTGATCGCGCAGGGCCATCCGCCCGACGTGGTGGGGGACCCGCGGGTGCAGGAGGCCTACCTCGGAAGGAGGCACCGTGCCGACACTGGAGATCGGTGAACTCAGCGTCCGCTACGGCAGCGTCCAGGCGGTGCGTGGCGTATCGCTCACCGTGGACTCGGCCGAGACCGTCGTGCTGCTGGGCTCCAACGGCGCGGGCAAGTCCTCGACGCTGCGCGCGGTCGCGGGGCTGATCCACTCGACGGGCACCGTTCGCTGGGACGGCAAGGACATCTCGCGCTGGCCGGCACACCGCCGGGCGCGCGCCGGGCTGGTGCTCGTGCCGGAGGGCCGGCGGGTGTTCAGCCCGCTCTCGGTCGAGGACAACCTGCTGCTCGGCGCCTACACCCAGCGGTCCAAATCACGCCAGCGCGCCACGATGGCCGAGATCTACGACATGTTCCCGAATCTCGCGAAGCGCCGCCGGTCCAACGCGGGCCTGATCAGCGGTGGCGAGCAGCAGATGCTCGCGTTCGGCAGGGCGATGATGGCCGATCCGGCGATGATCCTGATGGACGAGCCGTCGATGGGGCTCGCGCCGATCATGGTCGACATGGTGATGGACGCGGTGGGCGCCATCGCGGGCCGCGGGATCGGGGTGCTGATGGTCGAGCAGAACGCGGTCGCGGCACTGGATGTGGCCCGCCGGGCGGCCGTGCTGGAACGCGGGACGATCGTGGCGCAGGCGCCGGCCGAGCAGTTGCGCGAGGACCCGGCCGTGCTGCGCGCGTTCCTCGGTTCGCAGGCGGTGGGCGCCACCCGGACGGCATCGTGATCCTCGGGACACGGCTCGACGACTACGTCGGCCGCTGCTTCGCCACCATCACGGGCGCCGACGAGGTCAACGAACCGGCGGTGCGGCACCTGCTGGAGGCGATGGAATGGGACTGGCCGGACGCGCCGGTCCCGCTCTCGACCTATCTGACATTCGCGCTTCCCAGTTACCGCAACGGCGACGGCACGATCCCGGACAGGACGCTGCCGCCGCTGCCGTTCCACGAGGTGCCCGCGCCCGGCAGCCGCGCGATCGGTACCCGGATCGAGGTCGCCGCCGGAGACCGCCCGATGCGATACGGCGACCGGCTGCGCTCGGAATGGTTCCTGCAGGCGGTCACGCCCTGCCGGACACGTGTCGGGGACGGTCTCTACCTGGATTACGAGACCCGCTTCCGTAACCAGTGCGCGGAACTCGTCGCGGTGGAGCGGACGCGCGTGCTGCGCTTCGACCCGCGTGAGCTCGGGGAGGACGCGAGCGGTGGCGCGCTGCCCATCCGAGGTGACGACAGTGAACGGGAACCGTTCACTGTGGACCGTCCCCGCGCCGGAACCCGGCTCGCCGAGGTCACCTTGCCGATGTCGCTGCAGCGGCTGGTGATGCTCGCGTCGGCGAACCGGGACTTCGCGCCCATCCATCACGATCCGGCTGCCGCGGCCGAGATCGGCGCGAGTGCGCCGGTCGTCAACACGATGTTCCTGCTCAGCTTCGCCGAGCGGCTGTTGGTCGAGAACGGCGGGCCCGCGGCGCGGGCGGTGCGGCTCGGGCCGCTGCGCCTGCTGCGGCCGACGCCCTCCGGCGGCACCGTCACCGCGCGGGGGACCGTGCGCGAGGTGGTCCCGGTGCCAGGCGGGTTCGAGGTCGAGGCCGACGTCGAGATCCTGACCGGCACGGCCGGGGTGACCGTCGCGGGACCGGGGCGGATGACCGTGCCGAGATGAAAAAGGCGCGTCCCAGATCTTTCCTTCTCGGCTGTTTATCGTTATTGTTATAAGTAATACGACGGACGCCGATGTCCCGCGATTCGGGCACGCGTCCCTACCGGATCGGGGAGTGTTCGCAGTGAGCCGAATTGACAACGCGAAAAGCTATCTGCTCGGCATGAACGCCGGCGACCTCGACGCCGCGCTGTCCGCCTTCGCCGACGACGCGACCTACTACGGCATCAAGAAGGAAAACGGCGCCATCCACCGCAACCTCTACGGTTCCAAGGCGGAGATCCGCGGCTATATCGGCGCCTGGCTGGAAACCGCCAGCGGCGGCATCACCTACCAGATCCGCAGCGCCCGCGAATGGGGTGACGCCGTGCTGATCGAATGGGGCGACTCCGCCGCGGGCGATGGTGAGCACTACGACAACGAAGGCATTCTGCTCTTCGAGTTCAACGATCGTGACCAGATCAAGCACGCGCGGGCCTACCAGGACTTCGGGCCGCTGCGCCAATGGTCCTTTTTGGAGAAGTAGCCGCCGCGGCGGCGCACCGGAGGAGCGACACATGAGATCTGCCAAGCCGTGGACGAGACTGGGGACTCTGACAGCGCTGCTCTCGGCGACCGCACTGGCGGCGGCCTGCGGCAGCAGCGGGTCCGGATCGAGCGGCGGCGCCGAGGACATCGTGCTCGGCGCGAACGTCGAGGTCAGCGGGTCCGGTGCGGCGATCGGCCAGCAGTGGCAGCGCGGCATCGAGCTGGCGGTCGACAAGGCCAACGGCGACCAGGGTTTCCTGGTCAACGGCAAGCGGTATCGCTGGAAGCTCGACCTGAAGGACAACAAGACGCTGCCGGACCAGGCGATCGCGAACAACCGTGCGTTCGCCGGGGAGAAGGCGAAGTTCATTCTCGGCCCCGGCGTCTCGACGGCGTTCGTGCCGGCGATGAACGCGCTCGGCAACGGCGACCGCATCGTCATGACGCCGTCGGTGGCCGCGGCCCAGTTCATCGGGAAGTCCGACGGCAACAACCTGTTCATCACGCACCTGTCCGACACCGGGGACAACGGCCGCGTGGCGAAAATGGTCCAGACCCTCGAGTCGAACTACCACGCCAAGCGGGTCGCCGTGCTGCTGCCGCAGGACGACGCGGGCGAGCTGTACACCAAGGCGTTCACGCAGTACTTCACGGCGGCCGGCGCGGAGGTGGTCTACGCCAAGGCATTCCCCGGCGACACCCGTGACTTCTCCAGCTACATCACCGCGCTCAAGGGTGTGAACCCCGACCTGGTGGTGAGCGGATATCTGGACACGTGGATGCGGCCGTTCCTGGAGCAGTCGGCCGGGGCGGGGTTCACCAGCCCGGTCTTCGTCGGTGCGCCGGGAACCAACGTCACGTCGCTGGGCCAGGTGGGCGCGTCGATCCAGAACTTCGCGTGGTCGGTGACGACCCGCGCGGTCGACAACGCCACGGACCCCGCGGTGCAGCCGTACCGCACGGCCTACCGCGCCAAGTACGGCAACGATCCGGGTGCGGACGGGTTCTGGGGCCTCAGCTACTACGACCCGATCCTGATGATGACGAAGGCGATGCAGGACGCGGGCACGGTGGACAATCCGAAGTCCATTTCGGACGCGATGCTGAAGGTGACCCAGTGGCCGGACGCGGTGCTCGCCGAGCACTTCGACCCCGCGAAGCGGCAGGCCGTCTACACCCCGCAGATCGGCTTCTACGCCGCCGGCAAGATCACTTACGTCGAGGCCAAGTAGCAGCCGCACGGCGAACAGCGGGCTCCGCACCACGGAGTCCGCTGTTCGCCAGAGCCGGGAAGGACGGTGATCGCGGTGTGGGACCAGTTGCCGCAGGCGGTGGCCAACGGGCTGCTGCTGGCGGCGCTCTACGCGATCGTGGCGCTCGGCCTGACGCTGATCTTCGGGGTGCTCGACGTGGTCAACTTCGGGCACGGCCAACTGGTGACGCTGGGCGCGTATCTGGTTTACGCGCTGGTGTCCGGGTCGTTCAGCTTCTGGATCGCGGTGCCCGTGGTGATGGTGGCGCTCGGGCTGGGCGGGCTGCTGATGGAGCGGTTCACCTTCCGCCCGGTCCGCAGCATCCCGATCAACGGTCTGCTGGTGTCGATCGGCTGGATCGCCATCATCGGCAACGTCATCAGCGCGGTGTGGGGGCCGGACCAGTACAACATGACGCGGGTGCTGCCCGGATCGCTGAGTTTCGCCGGCCTGTCCCTGTCCCGCAGCCAGTTGCTGGTGCTGGGCGTCAGCATCGTGGTGATGGTGGTGCTCTCGCTGGTGCTGCGTTTCACCTCGGGCGGCAAGGCGTTGCGCGCCACCGCGCAGAACCGGGAGGCGGCGGCGCTGGTCGGCATCCGCACCCGGCGGCTGGACGCGATCGCATTCGGTGTCGGCGCGGCGCTCGCGGCGCTGGCCGGCGGCCTGGTCGCGAACCTGTTTCCGCTCGACCCTTCGGTGGGTGATTCCTACATGGTTTACGCCTTCGTCGCGCTGATCGTCGGCGGTGCGGGCAGCGCCGCGGGCGCGGTGGTCGGCTCGATCATCGTCGGGCTGGCCGTCTCGCTGGCCCAGACGTTCGGTTCGACGGGAGTGGCCAGCGTGGCGCCGTTCGTGGTGCTCATCATCGTGTTGTTCTTCCGGCCGGCGGGGCTGTTCCGCACCGACCACGAGGCGACGCTGTGACCACCGGACTGCGGCGCCTGCCGCCATGGCTGGGCATTCTCGCGCTCTGCCTCGTCGTGTTGCTGGTGCCCGACGAGAGCACGCAGAACACGCTCACCGTCGGGCTGATCTGGGCGCTGTGGGCGGCCAGCCTCAACATCACGTGGGGCTACGGCGGTCAGTTCTCGATGGCGCAGGTGGCGCTGGGCGGGGTGAGCGCGTACGTCTTCGTGATCCTCGCGACGCGGTCCGGCTGGCCGGTGTTCCTCGCGATCGTCGCCGGCATCGTGTCGGCCGCCGTCGTCAGCGTTGTCATCGGCTACATGTGCCTGCGGCTGTCCGGCTTCCGCTTCGCGATCATGACGCTGGCATTCGCACTGGCGGGTGTGGGGCTGGCGAGCAGCATGGAGATCACGGGGCGCACCACCGGCATCAGCGCGCCCGGGCCATGGCCGACGCTGCGGATCGGCCCGCTGACCTGGGATCTCAACGGCACCGACGGCGGTTTCACGCTGTTGCTGCTGGTGGTGTTCCTGCTGCTGACGGGCGGGATGTGGCTGGTGCTGCGCACCCGGCAGGGGCGCGCGCTGCTGGCCGTGCGCGAGGACCAGCTGCTCGCCGAGTCGGTGGGCGTCGCCGCGCGCCGCTACCGGGTGCTGGCGTTCGTGCTCGGCGCCGTCGCGGCCGGGGTCGCCGGGGTCTGCCAAGCCCAGTACTACCAGTTCATCTACCCGTCGCTGTTCTCCTTCAGCACGCTCGTCACCGTGATCGTGGTGCTCGTCCTCGGCGGGCGCGGTCTGCTGTTCGGCCCGCTCGTCGGCGGCCTGCTGTACGCGCTGCTGACGAACACGCTGCACATCGGCGGGCAGTTCGAGCAGATGATCTTCGGCGCGGCGATCATCCTGCTCACCGTCTTCGCCCGGCACGGTCTCACCTACTACCTGTCCGCGGCGGTGCGGCTCGTGTTGCCGCGCCCTCCTGCCGAGCCGGTGCGGGCGGAGCCCGGCCCGCTGGCGCCGCGCGGCGGCGGTCTCACGGACGCGGCGCTACTGGAGATTTCGGGACTCACCAAGGCTTTCGGCGGAGTCCGGGCCGTCGACGACGTGTCCTTCACCGTGGGCAGCGCCGCCGTGGTCGGGGTGATCGGGCCGAACGGGGCGGGCAAGACGTCGCTGTTCAACCTCGTGTCCGGTTTCGTGCGGCCCGACGCGGGGGAGGTGCGCTGGGAAGGGCGCGCGATCACCGGGCTGCCCGCGTTCGAGCGGTCGCGGCGCGGGCTGGTGCGGACCTTCCAGCGGCCACGGACGTTCCCCGCGCTGACCGTGCGGGAGAACCTGGTGATCGCCGCCGAGGGCAGGCCCGCGCACCCAGGTGCCGACCCGGTCGAGCAGATCGTGGCCACCTTCGGGCTGGCGGAGCTGGCCGATCGCCCGGCGTCGGCGCTGTCCTACGGCGACGCGAAGCGGCTGGGCGTCGCGCTCGCGGTCGCGACCGGCGCGCGGATGGTGCTGCTCGACGAGCCCGCGGCGGGGCTCAACACCGGCGACGTCGAGCTGCTCCGCCGCGACCTGCTGGAGCTGCGCAAGGCCGGCTGCAGCGTGCTGCTCATCGAGCATCACATGGAGCTCGTGCTCGACGTGTGCGACGAGATCGTGGTGCTCGACGCCGGGCGGGTGATCGCGCAGGGCACCCCGGCCGAGGTCAGTGCCCATCCCGACGTGATCGACGCCTACCTGGGGAGCGCGCGATGACCGAGCTGACGCTGGAAGGCGTGCGGGTGCGGCGCGGCGGGGCGACGGTGCTGCACGACGTGAGCCTGTCCGTCACGGGCGCCGAGGTGGTCGCGCTGCTGGGCACCAACGGTGCGGGCAAGAGCACCACGTTGCGCACGATCTCCGGACTGCATCGCCCGTACGCCGGCGAGATCCGGCTGAACGGCAAGGTTGTCAACGGCACGCGCCCGGAAAACGTGGTGCGGCGCGGGATCGCGCACGTGCCCGAGGGCCGGCAGGTCTTCGTCGGGCTGACCGTGCGCGAGAACCTCGAGATGGGTGCCCGGATCCGCGGCCGGCTCACGAGCGCGGATCTCGACCGCGTCCTGGGCCTGTTCCCCGCGCTCGGGTCGATGCTCGGCAAGCGGGCCGGCGTGCTCAGCGGGGGCCAGCAGCAGATGCTGGCGATCGCGCGCGGGCTGCTGGCGCGTCCCGAGCTGCTCCTGCTGGACGAGCCGTCGCTGGGGCTGGCACCCAAGGTGGTGGACCAGATCGGTGCGGCCATCGGGCAGCTGCCCGCGCTGGGCATGGGCGTGCTGCTGGTGGAGCAGAACGCCACCCTCGCGCTCGACGTCGCGAGCCGCGGCTACCTGATGACCGGCGGCCGGACGATCACCGAAGGGACCGCGGGCGAGCTGGGCCGCAGCGAAGCCGTGCGGGCCGCGTATTTCGGCGGCGGGCCCGCTTGACCTCGGTCTAATTCGAGTGTAATTATCATAAGAGTATTGGAGGAGGGTCATGGATTTCGAGTTGGGCGAGGAGCTGCGGTCAGTCCGGCAGTGGGTGCGGGACTTCGGGGAGCGCGCGGCACCCCGTGAGTACATCCGCCGGCTCGACGACGCGAAGGAGTTCCCGGAGGAGCTCTACCAGAAGATGGCCGAGGCCGGCTTCATGTCGATCGCCGCGCCCGAGGAGTTCGGCGGTTCCGGCGGCGACATCATGATGCAGGCGGTCGTCTGCGAGGAGCTGTCCCGGATCATGCAGGGCAGCGCCATGGGGTGGTTCACCACCAGCTGCTTCGGCGTGCAGTCGGTGGGCGCCTACGGCACGGACGAGCAGAAGAAGCGCCTGGTGCCCGGGATGTGCGACGGTTCGCTGAAGTTCGCCATCTCCATCACCGAGCCCGGCGGCGGTACCGACGTGCTCGGCGCGATGAAGACCCGCGCGGAGAAGGTCGACGGCGGGTGGCGGGTCACCGGCGCCAAGGCGTTCACCACGGGTGCGCACGTCGCCGACTACCTGCTCGTGATCTGCCGGACTTCGCCGCCGGAGGGCGGCAAGAAGCACACCGGGATCTCGGCCCTGCTGGTGGATCCGAAGTCCGAAGGCGTGGCGATGGACCCGATCCGCACGCTCGGCCTGAACACCGTCGACTCGTTCTCGATGTCCTACGACAACGTCTTCGTCCCGGACGAGAACGTGCTCGGCGAGCCGGGCAAGGGCTGGCGGCTCACCACGCACACCCTGAACAACGAGCGCATCCTCACCGCCGCGATGTGCGTGGGTATCGCCACCGCCGCGTTCGATGACGCGCTGGCCTACGCCAAGGAGCGCGAAGCGTTCGGCAGCCCGATCGGCAAGTTCCAGAGCATCGCCAACTACCTGGTGAAGATGCGGCTGGCGATCGAGCAGTCGCGGCTGCTGACCTACCGTGCCGCGTGGATGCAGTCGCAGGGCCTGCCGTGCGGGCCCGAGGCGACCATGTCGACACTCGTTGCCTCGCAGGCGGTTTCCGACGTGGCCGACACCGGCATCCAGATCCTGGGCGGCCTCGGCTACACGATGGAGGCCGACATGCAGCGGTACTGGCGCGACACCCGGCAGCTGCGGATCGGCCCCATCAGCAACGAGATGTCGGCGAACTACCTCGCGGCCTCGATGGGCCTGCCCAAGTCGTACTGACCGCGTGCGTGGTGTGAGAAGGGATCGCATGTGACACCGCCGAACGTTTTCCTGCCGCGGCTCGAGTCGCTGTCGCGCGGCGAGCTGGAGGAGCTGCAGGGCCGCAAGCTGCGCCGCCAGGTCGAGCGGCTGTACGCGCAGAACCCGTTCTACCGCAAGCTGTGGAGTGACGCCGGAGTGTCCGTTGAGGACATCCGGACGCGGGAGGACGTGCGGCGGCTCCCGTTCACCCGCAAGCAGGACTTCATCGCCGACCAGCGGGCGCACCCGCCGTTCGGCCTCCGGCTCGGGGTGCCGGCGGCGGAGGTCGGCGAGATCACCGAGACCAGCGGCACTTCCGGCCAGGGCAAGGAAATACACGGGCACACGGTGCAGGACATGCACCTGCGCGGGCAGATGACGGCGGTCGGCTGGGCGTGGGCCGGCCTGCGTGAGCAGGACATCGGCATCTTCCACATCCCGGCGTCGAACTCGGCCTCGCTGTACACGATGCTGCGCGGCATCCGTGCCGTCGGCCGCCTGCCGTACCTGGTGGGGCATCTGGGTTTCCAGGAGCGGCTGGAGCTGATGGCCGCGGTCGGGGTCAACGCGATGTACGCGACCCCGAGCGGTCTCAACGGGATGGCGGCGCTGTGCCGGGAACTGGAGATCGTGCCGGAGAAAGCGTTTCCCGAGCTGTCCTTCATCATGATCAGCGGGGAGAGCTGGCCGGTCGAGTGGGCGCTGCGGATGCAGGAGTTCTGGCAGGCCAAGATCACCGAGGTGTACGGGTCGACGCAGCTCAACGCGGCCTACGGGGCGGCCTGCTGCGAAGCCGGCGCGGTGGTGGACGGGCAGCGCGGCAGCAACCATCTGTTCGAATGGACGACACTGTACGAGGTGATCGACCCCGAGACCGGCGAGCAGGTCCAGCCCGGTGAGCCGGGCGAACTGGTCATCACGCACCTGGACAAGCAGGCTTCGCCGATCATGCGGTTCCGCAGCGGCGACCGGGTCACCTACTACCCGCACAGCCGGTGCCGGTGCGGTCGCCAGCTCGACGTGGTCGAGGCCGGCACGATCGGCCGGGTCGACGACATGCTCAAGGTGAAGGGACAGAACATCTGGCCCTCCGAGCTGGAGTCGCTGATCTTCACGCACGACGAGGTCGACGAGTTCCAGGCCCGCGCCTACATCGGGGACAAGGGCCGCGACGAGATGGAACTGCGGTTCGCCGTGAAGGCCGGGTACGCGCCGGAGCGGATCACCGCCGACCTGGTCCGCGAGCTGAAGGAGGCGACCAACGTCACCTTCCGGGTGCACTGCGTCCCCGCGGACTCGTTGCCGCACTTCACGTCGCCGGACAAGAAGGCGCGGCGGTGGACCGACGACCGGCACGCCGGCCTGGCGAAGGGAACGGACCGATGACGACGCCCGCGATGGACCGCGAGGAAGCCATGGCACGGGTGCGCACGATCTGGGCGCTCAGCCGCGAGCTGGAGCGGTCGGGGCATCGCGACCTGCAGCCGCGCGCGGCGGAGATCCGCTCGATGGCGCACTACATGCTCTACGACGACGACGCCGGGGTCGAGGAGGACCGGTGACTGCTTTCGCCATGGCGCACGGCACCTGGGAGGACGCCGAGCGCCTTGTCGGCACGGTCATCGCCGAGCTCTCGGGCGCCGACGCGGTCAACGACGCGATGGTCCGGCACCAGCTCGAAGCGCTCGAATGGGACTCGCCGGTTTTCACCGACGACGACGCGGCCCGCGCCGCCGGCTACGACGGCCGGATCGCGCCGTTCTCGATGTACCTCACGTTCGGCATGCCCGCGTACTGGAAGCCCGGAATGCCGAGCCTGCCGCCGAACTCCTTGGCGCCGTTCGCGTTCGGTGCCGTTCCGGCCCCGGGCTCGGCGATGCTGGCGACCCAGACCAGCGTCGAGTTCCACGACCCGATGCGCCCCGGCGACAGGCTCTCGGCCACCTGGCGGCTGACGGGCGTCACCCGCAAGCGGCTGTCACTCGGCGACGGCGGGTTCCTCGATTTCGAGGTCGCCTACCGCAACCAGGACGGCGCACTGGTCGCGCTCGAGCGCACGTCGGTCTTCCGTTACGACCCGGAGCCGGGCGCATGAGCAGGACCATCGAGGACGTTTCGGTCGGCGACCCGGTCGGTCCGGTGTCGATCGGCCTGTCCATCCAGCGCCTGGTCATGATCGCGGCCGCGAACCGCGACTTCGCGCCCACCCACCATGACGCGGCGGTCGCCCGCGCCACGGGGGCCGACGGCGCCTACACCAACATGATGTTCGTGATGGCGATGATGGAGCGGGCAGTGCAGGCGTGGGGCGGATCCGCCTCGCGGCTGCGTGCCCTCTCGTCGGTGCGGATGGTGGCGTTCAACCGCGCTGGCGACACGGTCACCTGCCGCGGCACGGTCACGGCGGTCGATACGGAGACTCGCGAGGTGTCGCTGGAGCTGTGGCTGGAAACGGAGCCCGATCGCCGCACCGCGACCGCCGCCGCCCGCGTCACCCTGCCCAGCGCGGCATCGGCTTTCCGTGGCGAAGAGCGGACTTCCCGGCAGGACGGCTCGAAGCCCGCTATTCGCCGTCGGTAATGAGCGGGAAGAGGGCCTTGACGGTGACCGGGACGAAACCACCCCACCAGGCCATGACGAAGATCAGCTCCAGCGCGGCGTCCTCGCCGAACCGCTCACACAGCCGCTCCCAGGTCTCGCCGGTGAACTCGCCGTGGTCGAGAAGCTGGTGCACCGCGGTCAGCGCGAGGAGCTGGTCCTCGTCGAACGGCCCACCCCGCGGCAGGCCGCCGTCGCGCAGGGCTTCCAGCTGTGCCGGGGACACGCCCGCCCGCTCCGCCATCGGCGCGTGCTCCTGCCACTCGTACTCGAGCCCCTGCGCGGCCGCGATGTGCAGCACCGCGATCTCTCGCACGACGGGTGGCAGGGATCCGTTGGCCAGCAACGCATCCGCCATCAGGACGAACGGGCGGAATCCCGCGGACCAGTTCGCGACGGCCTTGATGATCGGCAGGTCGCGCCCGCTCGCCTCGAGTTTGGCGAGCACGCGCTGCACGTCGCCGGTGGTCGTCTTGGACGATCGCGGCGACAGTCGGTGTGGTGCCACGGGACTCCTTCGTTCGGCGCGGCCGGTACCGTCAGATGATGTAGGGCAGGACGTTGTCCAGCAGGCCGGGATAGCGCTCGCGGTGGGTGTCGTGCATATCCTGCATGTGCCTGGCGACAAGCTGTTCCGCGAGTTCGGCGTCGCCCGCCAGTATCGCCTCCAGTATCTCGATGTGCTCGCGGTGCACGCGCTCGTGCTCGGACTGCGGGAACACGTTGCGGCTCTCCAGGTATGCCGTCATCTCGCCCAGCGAACGGGCGAACAGGCTGAGCACCGGATTGCCCGAGGCGCGCGCGATCTGACGATGGAACATCGAGCCGAAGCGGATGTACTGCGTGTTGTCCTCGACCGAGGTGGCTTTCGCCTGCGTCAGCAGGTCTTCCAGCTCCGCGCGGGACTCGGCCGAGAGCTGGGTGGTCGCCATCCGGGCCAGGGTCGGCTCGAGCTCGACGCGCGCCTGCCACAGCTGCGCCACCGTGATCCCGGCCGCCTTGAAGTGCAGGCTGCACGACTTGTTGAAGTCGTGCGCGGTCATCGCGGCGACGGTCGGGCCGCCCCGCGGCCCGGACCGGATGACCAGCAGGCCCTGGACCTCGAGCAGGCGCAGCGCCTCCCGCAACGTTCCCCGGCTGACGCCGAGGCGTTCGAGCATCACGTGCTCCGGCGGCAGCTTGGCACCCGGATGCAGGCCGTCGGCGAAGATCTCGTCCGCGATGCGCTTGGCGACCGTCTCCGATCGCTTGGCGTTGCGCGCCTGAGGCGCTCCCTCGGTCACTTGGCCCCCCGTCTGGTGGTCTGTGCGCACGTCGGTTTTCCACCAAGTCTAAGTCTTGTGAAAGTTAGCATAAATAGCCGCGGGCAGGTGTTCCATCTGTATCGGATAACTATTATGATTGTTGATAGGCATCAGCGATGGGAGGGAACTGGATGGACTCGTCAGCGGTGTCAAACGGTAAGCCGGCGCTCAGCGGTTTGAAGGTGCTGGAGGTAGCGCAGGTCATCGCCGGGCCGATGGCGGGCACACTCCTCGCCGACCTGGGCGCCGAGGTCGTGCACGTGGAGGACCCGGCGCAGGGCGACCCGCAACGCAAGACCGGGATCGCCAACGACGACGGCATCTACCTGTGGTGGAAGGTGTCCGGCCGCAACAAGCGCTCCGTCACGATCGATCTGCGCACCGCTCACGGGCAGGCGCTGGTCCGCAAGCTGGCCGCCTGGGCGGACGTGTACATCACGAACTTCCGGGTCGGCACACTGGAGAAGTGGGGCCTTGACTGGCGGTCGATGCACGCGGTCAACCCGAAGCTGATCATGTTGCAGATCAGCGGTTTCGGCACCAACACCACGCTGCGCAACTCGCCGGGGTTCGGCAAGGTTGGCGAGGCGATGAGCGGGGTCGTCAACATCACCGGTTTCCCGGACGGGCCACCGCTGCACACCGGGTTCTCGCACGCCGACTCCGTCACCGGGCTGATGGGCGCGTTCGCGGTGCAGGCCGCACTGTACCGGCGCGCCCAGGATCCCGACTTCGACGGCGAATGGATCGACCTGGCACTGTTCGAGTCGTTGTACCGGCTGATCGAGTGGCAGGTCATCGTGCAGGACCAGATCGGCGTCGTGCCGGAACGGGCAGGCAACCAGCTTCCCGTCTCGCCCGCCGCGGTGATCAACACCTACCTCTCCTCCGACGATCGCTGGATCACGGTGACCAGCGGGACCTCCCGCTCGGTACAGAAGGTGGCGGCGCTGCTCGGCCTGCCCGCCGAAGAGTTCGCGACAGTCGAGCAGCAGAACAACCGCCGCCTCGAACTGGACTCGCTGCTCGGCGAATGGATCCGCGCGCGGCCGGCCGAGGAGGCGCTCGCCGCGATGCGGGCAGCGGAGGTGGTCGCGTCTCCCGTCTACACCGTCAACGACATCCTCGAGGACCAGACCTACCGGGAGCGCGAGGACATCATCACGGTGCCGGACCAGGAACTGGGTGACGTCCGGATGCAGGCGGTGGTACCGAAAATGGCCAACCACGGCGGCCGGGTGTGGCGCACGGGGCCCGCGCTCGGGCAGGACAACGACCTCGTGTTCACCGAGTACCTGGGACTCGACGCCGACGAGTACACCGGCCTGAAGAAGCGCGGCGTGATCTGAGTGTCCGCCCCAAGGACCGGTTGGGTGGGGAACGCCGCCAAGATCCCGAAAGGACAGCGAGATGGCTGACACGAACCGCTGGTCGACCGTGCGGTGCCTGTTCGAGAGCCCCATCCTGGACGACCGTAAGTGGGCCAAGATCCCGTCGATCGAGGCCGACGCGTTCATCCTCGACCTGGAGGACGCCGTTCCGGTGCCGGGCAAGGAACAGGCTCGGGGCAAGGTGGTCGAGTTCGTCGGCAGGCCCGAGTACTTCGGTGGCCGGCTCACCGTGCCGCGCCCGAACGCGCTGAGCACACCGTGGGGCCACGACGACGTCGTCGCGCTCGCGAAGGCGGGCGCGCCCACTCTGATGCTGCCGAAGGTGGACCGCCGTCAGGACATCGACGACGTGCTGGCGCTGTGCGCCGAGCACGGGTCGTCACCGTCCATTGTGGCCAGTATCGAGTCCGCCGAGGGAGTGCTCAACGTCCGTGAGATCTTCGCGCACGAAGCGGTCGTCGCCGCCACCTTCGGCCCGGGCGACCTGCACGTGGACGCCGGGATGGCGCTGTACGAGCCGGACGGCTCGATGAACCCCGGCCTGCTCGGTCCGAAGGTGCAGGCGGTGCTGGCCGGCCGCGTGCACCACGTGCCGGTACTCAGCATCGCGTTCACACCCGACCTCAAGGATCTGGCCGAGGTGCGCAAGCGCGTCGCCGCCGAGAAGCGGCTCGGCTTCAACGGGTGCTGCGCCTTCTACCCGCCGCACGTCGCCGTCATCAACGAGGAGTTCACCCCGTCCGCGGACGCCGTCGAGGCCGCGCGCAAGGTCGTCGAGTTGTACGAGGCGGCCGTCGCGCAGGGCCGTCCCGCCGTCCAGCTCGAAAACGGCGAGGCCCTGTTGACCCACCAGTACCAGGAGGCGCAGAAGGTGCTGGCCCGTGCACGCTGACGTGCGGGCCCCGGAGGCGGCGCGGTCCTACGGCGCGGATGCGCTGCTGGAGATGTACCGGCGGATGCTCATCGTCCGGCACTTCGAGGAAAGCACCGCGAAGCTCTATGCCGCCGGAGAGGTGCCCGGGTTCGTGCACGTCTCCGTAGGACAGGAAGCCAGCTCGGTCGGCGTGTGCTGGCCGCTCCGGCGCACCGACGGCATCGTGTCCACGCACCGGGGGCACGGCCACTGCCTGGCCAAGGGCGCGGCCCCGGAGGCGATGTTCGCCGAGCTGATGGGCCGGTCCACCGGCACCGGCGGCGGGCTCGGCGGGTCGATGCACATCGCCGACTTCGACCTCGGGGTCTACGGCGCCAACGGGATCGTCGGCGCCGGCCTGCCGATCGGCATCGGGGTCGCGCACGGGTTCCGCAGGCAGGGCCGCGACGACGTGGTGGCCGCGTTCTTCGGCGACGGCGCCATCGCACAGGGAGCCTTCCACGAATCGGTGAACCTCGCCGCGTTATGGCGGCTCCCCGTGCTTTTCGTCTGCGAGAACAACCAGTACGCGGAGTTCTCGCCGACCGCGACGCAGCATCCGGTGCCCATCGCCCAGCGCGCGCTGGCCTACGGCATCGAGGCGCACACCGTGGACGGCAACGACGTGACCGAGGTGGCGTCGACGGTGTCCACGCTCGTCGAGCGGCTCCGCCGCGGCGAGGGCCCGTTCCTGCTGGAAACGGTGACCTATCGGCGTTTCGGGCACTACCAGGGTGACCCGGTCAAGTACCGGGCCGAGGACGAGCTCGAGGCCTGGCGGCAAAAGGATCCGCTGACCCGGCTCGCCCAGCGGCTGGACGACCTCGGTCTGCGCGCGCGCCGCGAGCAGGTGGACACCGGCGCGGCCGAAGAGATCGAAGTGGCTCAGCGCAACGCCGCCGCCGCGCCGTATCCCGAGCCCGGCCCGCTGTCGGACCTCGTACAGGCCCGCCGTCCCGCGCTGACCGAGAAGCCCGTGCCCGCCGACGATCCCGAACCCACGTTCCGGGTCATGGACGGGGTACGGGAGGGCCTGCGGTACTCACTGGAGAACGATCCGGCCGTGTTCGTCGCCGGAATCGACGTGGGCGCGGGCGGCAACATCTTCGGGCTGACCCGCGGACTGTACGAGGACTTCCCGGACCGGGTACTGGACACGCCGATCTCGGAGACCGCGCTCGTCGGGCTCGGCGTGGGCTCCGCGATGACCGGAGCGAAGCCGATCGTCGAGATCATGTACCTCGACTTCATCGGCGTCTGTTTCGACCAGTTGCTCAACCAGGCGGCCAAGCTGCGCTTCATGACCGGTGGCAAGGCGCCGATGTCGCTGGTGGTGCGCACCCAGTTCGGCTCCGGCAAGTCCTCCGCGGCACAGCATTCGCAGAGCCTGGAGGCGCTGCTCGCGCACATCCCCGGCCTGACGGTGGTGATGCCCTCCACTCCCGCGGACACCTACGGCCTGCTGCGTGCGGCCGTGCTGGACCCGAACCCGGTCGTGTTCATCGAGCACCGGCTGCTCTACGGCCGGAAGGGCCCCGCGCCCGCGCCCGACCACGTGGTGCCGATCGGCAAGGCCGCGATCCGCCGGGAGGGCGCGGACGTCACGCTGGTCAGCTGGTCCCGCATGGTCCACACCTCCTTGCGGGCGGCCGAGATGGTCGCGGCGGAAGGCATCGACGTCGAGGTGATCGATCTGCGCACGGTGGCACCCTTCGACGAGGAAGCGGTGCTCGCCTCGGTACGCAAGACCAGCAAGCTCGTCGTCGCACACGAGGCGGTGGTGTCCGGCGGACTCGGCGCGGAGATCGCGGCCAGGGTCGCCGACACCGCCGTCTGGCATCTGGACGGGCCGATCAAGCGCGTCGCCCCGCCATTCACCCCGGCGCCGTACTCGCCGCCGCTGGAGAAGGAGTGGCTGCCCGACGCCGAACGCATCGCCGATGCGATCCGCGACGTGGTGGCCAGCTGACACGCGGCGTGGCGAATCGACCGCCACGCCGCGCCGTCCTTGGCTAGAGATCCAGCACGAGCTTCCGCCCGCAGGAGCGGGACACGCAGATCATCATCGTGTCGTTGGCGGCCTGTTCCTCCGCGGTGAGCAGGGAGTCGCGGTGGTCCGGGACGCCTTCGAGCACGCCCGTCTCGCAGGTGCCGCAGGTGCCCTCCCGGCAGGAGGAAAGCACCGGCAGACCTGCGTCCTCGGCGACTTCGAGGATCGAGCGGTCCGCGGGCACGGTCAGCGTCCGGCCGGAGCGAGCGAGCTCGATGTCGAATGTCGTCCGCTCGCCGGTGGTCTCCTTGGGTGAGAAGCGTTCGGTGTGCAGGCTCAGCGACGGCGCCTGCGCGCAGCGATCCTCGACCGCCGCGAGCAAGGGTTCCGGGCCGCAGCAGTACACCGCCGTGCCGCTGGTCGCCGTGTCGAACACGCTGTCCAGATCGAGCAGTCCGTACTCGTCGCGCGGCCGGACGAGGACGCGGTCGCCGTACTTCTGGGTCAGTTCCTCGCGGAAGGCCATCGACGAGCGCGTCCGCCCGCCGTAGGTCAGCTGCCATTCGGCACCGATCGCGTCGGCGGCGGCGATCATCGGGACGATCGGGGTGATCCCGATGCCACCGGCGATGAACAGGTACCGCCTGGCGTCGACGAGCGGAAAGTGGTTGCGCGGCCCGCGCATCCGGACCCGGTCGCCGGGGCGCAGCACGTCGTGCACGAAGTCCGATCCGCCTCGCCCGGCACGCTCGCGCAGTACGGCCACCTCGAGCACGGAACGGCCGGCCGGGTCCCCGCACAGCGAGTACTGGCGCACCAGGTCCGGCCGGAGCAACAGGTCCACGTGGGCACCGGGCTCCCACGGCGGCAGCTGTGCTCCGTCCGGGTGCCGCAACGTCAGCCCGACCACGCCGTCGGCGAGAGTTTCTTTGCGCGCCAGCACGACCTCGAGGTCGATTTCGGTTTGGGCAAGGAAATTGACGGTCATGACTCTCCCACTCGTCTTCGTCGCTGGAGAAGAGTCAAAACGACATCGTGAACAGCCACGTGGCGGGGACGTCAAATTCCCGTGTCCGGCTTCGCACGAGTGACCTCGTCGGCGGTGAAATCCGTTGCCACGCTTGACGAGTTGGCCGAACCGTACCCGCTCCGACCCGGCGGGTACAGCACCGTGGGCAAATACTTCCCATTCTCGTCGCGACGAATTCCGGTGCGAAGCAGGGAAAACGCCACCCCGCGAAAGACGGAAAATGGACGGTGTTTGCTCACGGTGAAATCAGTCGAGTGTCAGGCGCACCGAGATGCGGCCAGGATACCGCCTTGGCCACGTGCCGGGTATCTGGTGATGGTGCAGCGGCCAGGCACACACGATGATGTTGAGATCCCGGTCGAGCTGGGCCAGCAGCCGCTCAAGGAAGTCGGTCGTCTGTCCTTCCTCGAACGGGCCGCGCTGTGCCTGGAAGAACACCACGCCGCGGTTGGACACGGCGAGCAGCACGTTGACGTCTCCGAAATGACTGCGGAAGCCCGTCAGCAGGTTCTGCTTGCCGGCGACCGGGCCGAGCCGCGAGTCCGAGGGCGCGTGGGGCCGGGTCCAGGCCAGCCAGAGCACCTCGCCGCCCGGCAGCCACTCGTTGCTCCCGCCGCCTAGCCGGTGCCGCGGGACGACGGAGGTGACCCGCCCGCGCATCAATTCCAGCAGCCGGGGCTCCTCGATCAGGCCCCATCGGACGAGGTACTGGGAAACGGTGCCGGGGCTGATCTGGATGCCGAAGTTGCGGTTCACCAGCTCGACGATCGCGAGTCGCGTCCACAACCGGTGCGGCAGGCCGTGCCGCTCGGGCGTGCCGTCCACGATCGCCTGGACGATGAACGCCTGTTGCTTCGGGGACAGCGCCAGCTGTTCACCGGGCCGCCTGCCGCGCCGCTTCGGGCGGAACGCTTCGTCGCCCGACTCCTGGTAGGCGGCGACCCAGGCACCGACGGTCTTGCGTGACACGCCGAACAGGCGCGCCACCTCGGATCTGGTGACCCCCGCCTCGACGGCGGCCACTGCTCTTCGGCGGAGGGTCTCGAGTGCCTCGGCCGAGAGACTACGTGCGTCGCGCGCTGCCATGGTCAAGCCCAAAATGGTGGCGAACATCCGGTTCATACCTGATACGTCGCGATGAACGAATAGTCACCGCCGCCCGGCCGACGCGGAGATCTTCGTAACGTGGCCTTAACGAGTCCATCAGGCACGCCCGCCGAGGACCCACCTGCGGACCAGGAGCGCACTCACCAGGCTCAGCAGCAGTAGCGCCGTCAGCGTGGACGTCGACACCTTGTCCCTGGTCGTCGGCAGCGCGGCGGCCGAGCCGGCGGTCTGCGGAGCCGACACCACCGACACGGGCTGCTGAGCTTCGATCGGCACGCCCGCGCCCGGCACGCCGCCGCCGTGTAACGGAAGAAGCGCGCCGTCCGGCAGCGGCGAGCCGAACACGACGCCGCCCCCGGCCGGGCCGGTGTCCGGAGCGGGCGCGGCGGGCCCGCCCGCGGCCGGGGATCCGGTGCCGCCCGGGTTCGCGGGAGCCGGTGCCTGCCCGGATGGGCCCGGCGCGGCCGCGGGTGGCCTGGCCCCGGGCAGCACGGGACGGACGAGGATGCCGCAGCGCGAGCTCAGCGTCTGGTGCACCGACGATGTCAGTGTCTGGAGAACGGGCCCCAGCAGCGGAATCCGGCCCAGCCGTTCGGTCACCGCGTCGGCGATGGCGGTACCGGCGATCTGCGTCTGACTGTCCGCGACGGTACCGAGCGGGATCGGCCCCGATGCGGCCCAGTCGGCGGGGAACGCGCTCGTGAGCACGCCGAGCGGATCCAGCTTCGTGAGCGCCTGCGTGATCGGTTCGGCCACCGCGGCCGGGTCCAGCAGCAGCTGCTGCCCGGGTCGGCCGTCCACCGTGGCGGAGCAGCTTCCGATCGGGATCGAGGTTTCGGCGACAGCCGGTGTGCTCGACAGGAAGACGAGCGACAGCGACAGCGTGCCGGCGGTGAGGGCGCGTCGTAGTGGCATGGGTTCGTCTCCCGTTCAGCAGACCAGTGTGTCGGGAACCGTGCTGCGCCAGTCGGCGAGCGGCTCGGTGTGTTCCGGTGGCCAGTCGCGGGTGTACACGCGTACGTCACGGGTCAGCTGGATCCGCAGCCGGTTCGCGAAGTCGGTCAGCGAAGCGGCGGTGAACGGTTCGGTCGCGGCCAGGAAGTACAACGCGCCGCGATGGTTGACGGCGACCAGGGCGTGGCCGCGGTCGGCGGAGTCGGGCGTCGTGGGGTGCGTCCACGTCAGCCGCACGGCGCCGGGCGGGGAGCCCGGCCACCGGGAGAACGACCCCTTCGGCAAGATATCCCAGCGGCACAGATAGTTGTCGACCGTCGTGCCAGCCAACGAGATCCCGAACTCCTGGCGGATGACCTGGGTCACGGCGCGCCGTGTCCACAGTAGACACGGGATGTCGTGGTCCGTCGGCGGTCCCGCCATGATCACGGCGAGCGCGTTTGCCTGCTGCTCGGTGGAAAGCGCCAGGTAGTCGCCGTAGCGGCGGCCACGGGGCTGCGGTCGAAGCGATGACTCGCCACCGGCCTGATAGGCCCGCACCCAGCTGCCCACGGACTTTCTCGACACCCCGAACTCGCGGGCGGCCTGCGTCTGCGAAAGGCCGGCTTCGACGGCCGCGACGACACTCCTGCGTAGTTGCTCCAGCGCGTCCATCCGCAGACTGCGGGCGTCACCGCCGGGCGTTCGGTCTTCGTGCTGCATTTCTGTGATCCCCCAACGGGTTGCCGGCAACGAGGTCGTGGCTACCACTGGGCTCGTGTCCGGTGCGGGGGGATCTGGTGGCGGATGGGCGCGACGGGGAACCGGTGTGTCGACTGTCCACACCAGACTGTGCGCGGTCGATGCGGTGCGCGCATAGCGGTCCTTTCTTCAATTTTGACCGTGGTGGCGGAAACCGCGGTCAGGGAAATACACCGGACCGTTGTGACCGAGGGGTCACGCGCACATTGAAGACTGATTACAAAACGCCCGAAGAAGAATTTCCCGAGAGTGATTTGGAGGCGAGGCCGAGGGCCGCTCGCTGACTCCGTTTCGCAAAGATATCACACCCTCCCCGGAAATCAAGCTCGAGCTCAGGAAGGGTTGCCGCAGACCAGAGCCGCCGGTCGTCCGCGCCGCTCACTCTGCCGAGTGAGTAACGTATTTGCCCTGCGGGCCATTATCCGGACATTGGCGGCCGGGCGGCCGGTCCGGGCACGGCCGATGCGGTCCGGGCGCGTCCGAACTGCGAAAATCGTTTGTTTCCCGAATGTAAAACGAAATGTGCGGCCGGGTTTCGGGGCGCACCGGCCGGACTGGTCAACTACTGCACGGCCATGCCACGATGACCCGCGGCGACACCAAATGGGTCGGGCGGCTGTGCGGAAACCACCTGAGAAGAACTCGACGGAACGCGCAGGTGAGGACCGGCCCGGTAATGCGGCCCTGGCGTCGTCTCCACCGACCGCGCGCCACGGCAAGGCGTCTTGGCCCGCTTTGCCGTGGCACGCGGCATCGCAGGTCCGGTGTGCTTTCCGCGCCGCACACCGGTCCGGGCGCGGGGGCCGGCGGACGTTCCGCCCGTCCGCCGACCCCCGCCGAAGACCCTGACCGCATTCAGGGTCCCTCAAACGATAGGCGAATGGCGTGGCCGAATGCTGAGGGAAAGCTTTGAATCCGGCTGAGGGCGGCCTGCCGGCCGGACCCGGCGAGAGAGACAGGACGATGAGTGTGATAGCGAAGGCCGGCACGTACACGGCGGCTCTGCTCGCCGCGGCATCGTGTGCGTGGGCCCTGGGTGTCGTGGTGCGCGGAGCGGGGGACGAGCCGCGGCCGCAGGCGATCGAAGCGGCCGCGCCGAAGCCCGCCCCGGCGCTGCCGGGCGCCCCGGCGCCGTCGCCCCCGCCGGCCGTGACGACGACGTCCCCGCCGGATGCCGTGACCTCGGTGCCCCGCGTCGCGCCGGGGGCCGGGCACGGCACCGTGAACCCGTACCCGCCGGCCGGATTCCCGGCGCCGGCACCCGGTGCGCTGCCACTGCCCGCGCCCATCTCGACCGTCCCGACGCCGATCGTGACGCCGGTCCCGTCCCAGCCGGTGCCGACCTCCGCGCCGGTGGAACCGTCGATGCCGCCCACCAGTGAACCGACCGGGCCCGCACCGTCGCCGGAGCCCGCACCCGCCTGCGAGGGGCTGCTCGCCGCGCTGCTGTGCGCGGTGACCGGATTGCTGGGAAACATTTAATCGAGATGGCTTTCCCGCAATTATTCACGCAATTTATCACGGACACGCCACGTTTCCGGGGAATGCGTTTTAATCATCTGGAAACATCGATTGCCTTGCTGTTGGCGCCGATCGTGATTCACTTCTGTCCGTCCGGTTAGGACAAACAAGAGAAAGGAAGTTCATGTCCGAAGAAGCTCCGCCGGGAGCGCCGAAGCGGCGAAGGCGCTGGAAGGCGGTGACCGCGATTTCCGCCATCGCGGTCGGTGCCACCACGCTGGCCGTGGCTCCAGCCGTAGCACAGACACCAGTGGGGGTCGGACCAGTGCCGATCACCTTCCATATGCGGGACGACAATGGCAAATGGTTCGACTCCGGGCTCAACCTGTTCGGCGAGCAGTCGCTGGCCGTGGCGGAAATGCCGCGGCTCGGTACGCTCGGCGGGCTCACCACGGCCGGCGAGCTGACCAGCCTGCTCAACTCCGATCTCGGTGGTGCGCTTGGCAACCTGGTGCAGAACGTGGCCGGTCAGGTGCCGCTGCTGGGATCGACGGGCATCGACCTGTGGAAATCACTGAACCTGGACAACACGCTCGCATCGATCCAGTCCATCGGCGCGTCCGACCCGCGGGCCATACCGTCCGCCACCAAGGCGGCGGGCCTGCTCGGTCAGTTCGGCCAGGAGCTGTCCACGCTCCCGGTCGACGCGCCGATCAACCTCAACTCCCTGCCGGTCGGCCTCGACCTGCAGGGAGCGCTCAACGACCTTGCCAAGTTCGCCGTCAAGGGCCCGCCCGTGACGGTGAACTTCGTGGTCGACCCGAAGGAGTCCACTGGTATTCGCAACCCCATGGGGCTGATCGCTCCCGCTGGGGCGCAGGGTTTCCCCTACGACAATCCCAGTGGCGCGTTCTTCGGTGAGCGGTCGGTCCAGCTCACCGAGCCCGGCCTGTACGCGTTCACCGACATGGTGACGCCGTACATGCTGGGCGCCGTCGTGGTGGACGACCCGCTCACCATCGGGCTCGACTTCGGCAAGAGCCTGCAGATCAACTCGCGTAACCTGGTCGTTCCGTCCAACGCGGACATCGTGCAACGGCTGGTGAACACGTTCTTCAACATCACCAACCCGAACAACTGGCAGCAGTTCAAGCCGGATGCGGAGAACAAGTTCGACGCGATTCAGGCGCCGGTTCCGATCCTGGAATACGACGCCGCGGGAAACCCGGTGCTGATCCCGAACCTCGACGCGTACTTCGACAAGAAGTTCTCGTACCCGAAGACGCTGGCGAAGGGAAACCAGCTGCCGGCGACCCCGGGTGTGGGCGAGGTGTGGGTCGACACCGAGATGGAGGAATGGGCCGGTAAGGACAAGGTCGGTTCCGCGACGAAGGTCGACGTCACCAACTGGACCGTCGACCGGAAGATCGGCGCACCGTCGATCGACATGAACAACCCGCACAACATGTGGACCGACAAGGACTACCGGTACCTGTACCAAACCGAGTGGTTCGCCGACAAGCTGGACGTGTTCGATCGCGTGACGGGTCAGTTCATCAGGTCGACACAGGTCGGGCACAACCCGGCGCACGTGATGACCGAAACGGGCAGCGACAAACTCGTCATCGGCATCAACGCCGGTAACGAGATCGTGGAGCTGGCACCGGGCGGTACGAACGTGCTCCGGAAGATCTCGGTCAGCCCGACCGGTGAGGTGCGGCATCCGCACGCGCACTGGACCAGCGCCGACGGGAAGACGGTCGTCACGCCGAACGTGATGACCAACAACGCGTCGGTGATCGACATGCCGACCGGGACGGTCAAGACCGAGAAGACCGGGCAGTTCCCGATCGCGTCCAGCATGACGCCGGACTCGTCGAAGTTCTACACGGCCGACTTCCTCGGTGAGTCGATCAGCTGTGTCTCGCTGGCGGCGAATGCCTGTAACTCGGACGGGCAGAAGGTGCACAGCAAGACGATCGACCTGTGGTCCAACTACAGTCCGCAGGACGGTCCGAAGAGCGGCGCGCCGTTCGGCGGGCTGATGATCCAGCTGCCGGTGAGCCCGGACGGCAAGGCGCTGCTCGGTGCGAACGTGCTGTCCCAGACCGTGTCGGTCGTCGACCCGAAGACCGACAAGGTGGTCAAGGACCTGCCGTGTTCGGCCGGTTGCCACGGCATCAACTTCGGTGCCAAGAAGGGTGGCGGCTACTACGCCTACGTGTCGAACAAGTTCGCCAACGTGATGCAGGTCATCGACATCGACCCGAACAACGACGGCGACATCAGTGACGCGAAGGTGGCCGGCCAGCTGGTGCTGGACCCGACCTCCGCGACCAAGATGGACGGTTCGATCTCGGGCAAGGCCGGTTACGGTGGCCAGGGAGTGCTGCCGATTCCGTTGGTCTACAACGGATGGGCGCAGCAGAACCAGGGTACCTGGCGGAGTCAGCTGACCTGCCAGCAGCTCAACCCGATCACCCCGTCGGCCTGCTGAGGCTGACACTTCCGTGGTCCGGGGCGGGTCTCGCGCCCGCCCCGGACCACACCCTTCCAGGAGATCCCCATGTCCCACCGCCAGAAAACCTTCCTCCGCGTGGTGCTCGCGTTGGTACTGGCCGCGATCTGGCTGTCGGCGCTGTCCTCTCCCGCCGCCGCGCAAGTCTCCATCGTGCCCGACCAGATCACCGGCGGTGGCACGCAGACCTTCGCCTTCCGCATGGCCAACGAACGCCATGACACCACCGCCACCCGGCTCGAACTCACCTTCCCGCAGGACCCGGCCGTCGCGTTCGTTCGCGTCGAGCCCGTCCGGGGCTGGACCGAGACCGTCCACTCGCGACCGCTGAACCCGCCGGTCAAGGCCGGCGACAAGATGATCAGCGAGGTCGCCGCGACGCTCGTGCTCGAAGGCGGATCGGTGCCCCCCGGCCAGTTCGAACAGTTCCTGGTCACGATGGGACCGCTGCCGCCGAACGGGGCAATAGTCTTCGAGGCGACCGAGACCTTCGCCAACGGTGCCGTCTCCCACTGGGCCGCCACACCGGGACAGGGCCCGACCATCAGCCTCGGTCCCAGCACCCAACCAGGCGCCGCGACGGCGCCCGCCGCGGCACCGCAGGACGAGGCGGCGATGTCGGCCGCACCGGCTCAGACTGCCCCGCGGGCGGCCGACGCCGGAGGAGGGCCGCCGTTCGGTGTGCTGTGGGGCGCGCTCGGGCTCGCCGGCCTTGTCATCGCCGCTGTCTGGTGGCGGGCCGGCGCCCGCAAGGCGCGAGCCGCCGATCCCGGCACCGACGTGCCCCAAGCGCACGACGAACCCGAAGTGAGCGCGAAATGACGCTGCTGAAAGTGCGTCCCGGCGGTGCGCCCGCGCGGGAACGGAGGCTGCCGGTCGGCAGGCTCGTCGCGCTGCTGGTCCTCGTCGGCGTCTGCTGGGCGATCCTGGCCGGCACAACGCCGTCGCCGGGCGGGAACCCCGTGCTCCGCACGACGTCCCCCGGTAGTACCGAACTGGTGAAGTCGCCGGACAACGTGGTGCTGACCTTCGACCGGCCGGTGCCCGCCGGGCTCGCGACCGTGCGCATCCTCGACCCGGACGGCAGCCAGGTCGTCTTCGACCGGCCGGTGCATCCCGACGGGCACGACGACATGATCTCCGTGCCCATGCCGAAGGAACGGCACGAAGGCACTTACGTGGTGTCCTGGGCCATGCCCTCGGACACCCTCGAGCCCATCGGTGGCAGCTTCACGTTCGACGTGTTCTCCACGATCGAACCCGAGGGCGTGCCCGAAATCGAGACCACGCACGACCCCGTCGTCACCGCGGTCTACACGACGTTCCGGGTGGCGGCGCTCGGCGCGATGGTGCTGCTGGCGGGCGCCGCGATTTTCGTGGCCGTGGCCGGTTCCGGCGCGCCAGGGTCCCGGCCGGTGCGGCGGCTGGTGAAGTGCTCGTGGTGGGTTCTGGTCGCCGCCACCGCCGGCACGCTGGTGTCGTTCGGCCCGTACGCGGCATGGGCGCCCCTGCGGGACGCGTTCGACCCCAGGCTTCTTTCCGGCACGTTCGAGTCGGCGACCGGCGGTGCCCTGCTCGCCCGGTTGTACCTCCTCGTGCCCGCCACACTCGGCCTCGCACAGCTGATGACGAGCGAGCCCGCCGACACCCGCCGCGAGCGCGCGCTGCGCGCGGGCGCGGTGCTGGGTTGCGCGGCGGCATTGCTGGCCACCTGGACGCTCGCCGATCCGCGCCCGGCGGGCGCTCCGGGACCGTCGGCGCTGGCCGCGGACATCCTGTTGCTCGGCGCGCTCGCGGCCGGGGCTGGTGGCCTGGTGCTGTTGCGCCTGTCCGGCGTCGGCGAGCACGAGGTCGTGGCGCGGTTCGCCCGGCTTTCGCTGTGGTGTGCGGGAATACTCGTGGTGGCGGGGACGTACCAGGTCTGGTCCGGTTCACACCGGTTCGGGTGGCTGACCGCCGGATCCCTCGCGCTGGCGGTCCTGCTGGTCGCCTTCGCGATCCTCAGTCGCAAGTGGACACGCGCGGACGAGAACGCCTCGAAACGCGAGCGGCGGACCGATCTGCGCCGGTTCCGCCTGCGGATCACGGGCACCGCGGGCGTCGCCGGGCTGATCGTCGCCGCCACGGGCGCGCTGGTGACCCTCCAGCCGGGCCAGACCGCGCACGCCCAGGGGCCCACGGACCCGGCCCCGGCGGCGATCCGCGAGCAGGTCGCACCCACCCGGCTCACGTTCGACACCGGTAAGCCGGGCGGCCAGGGTTCGGTGGACCTGGTGCTGATCCCCGTGACGACCGGGCAGACGGTGCACGTCGACACGAGGGTCTCGACGATCGACGACGGCGGGCATGCCAGGGACGACGTCGCGGTGTTCGCGACGCTGACCCACCAGGACTCCGACCGGCCCGTGCCCTTGCCGCTGAACCACGCCGGAGCAGGCTACCTCGCGGGCTCGGCGACGCTGCCGGAACGCGGTGGCTGGCAGCTCGCCCTCACCCTACGGACCACCGACGGCGGCACCCAGACCCTCACCCAGCCCCTCTACGTGCAATGACCGATCGCTTGAGCCCGGCCAGGAGCTGCCTTGTCCACCACGGGAACCGCCCGTCACGCCACCGAACGCCGGCGGCCGTCGCCGCCATCGCAACTGAGAACCGCCGTGCAGCTCGTCGCGCGGCGGGTGCACTTCCTGGCGGGGATCGTGGTCGCGCCCTTTCTCACCGTGCTGTGCCTGACCGGGCTCGTCTACGTGTTCAGCCCGCAGGTTCACGACAGCCTGTACCGATCGGCTCTGCACGTCAGCCGGATCGGCACGGCACAACGCCCGCTGTCCCAGCAGGTCCAGGCGGCGCTCACGGCCCATCCGGAAGCCGTCCTCAAATCGGTGATCACCGCACCCGCGCCGGATCGCACGACGCGCGTGGTGCTGTCGGTGCCCGGCGCGACCACCGACCGGACCGTGTTCGTCGACCCGTACACCGGATACCTCGACGGTGAACTGAGCACGGTCGAGAACCGCCTGCCCGCGAACACCTGGTTGCGTCAACTGCACAGCAACCTGCAACTCGGCGAGCCGGGACGGCTCTACGCGGAGCTCGCCGCCAGCTGGCTCCCGCTCATCGTCCTCGGCGGACTGGCGCTGTGGCTGGCCCGCACGCGCCGCAAACGCCGGCTGCGCGAGGTGCTTTTGCCTGTGACGGAAGGAAAGAAGGGCTGGCAACGGTTGCGCGCGGTGCACGGTGCGGCCGGCCTGTGGCTCACCGCGGGCCTGCTGGTCGCCGCCGTCACCGGGCTGGCCATGTCACAGTTCGCGGGCGGACGGGCCGACTCGGCGCTCGACCCGATCCACTTACGCGCACCGGTACTGGCGGCCAAACCGGTGCCGGTACCGGCGGGCGTCGCACCCATCGGTATCGACCAGGTCGTGGCGGTCGCGAAGTCCGCCGGGCTCAGCCGCGAACTGTCCGTCGTCGCCCCGGCAGGCCCCGGGGCGCCCTTCACGGTCACCGAGATCACCGAGGGACTGCCGATCCATCGTGCGGCCGTCGCGATCGACCCCTACACCGCGGCGGTCACCGAGCGCCTGGGCTGGGGCGACTACTCTCTCGCGGCCAAGCTCAGCGCCCTGGGCACCGAATTCCACACCGGTTCGCTGTTCGGGCTCGCCAACCAGATCCTGCTGGCGGTGATCGCCCTCGCCACCCTCGTGCTGCTCGCGCTCGGCTATCGCATGTGGTGGATCCACAACCCCTACCGCGGGCGGTGGGCGACCTTGCCGCGCCCGCTGTGGCGGCAGCTGTCCCATCCCGCAGGCATCGTCGTGCTGCTCGCGGTCGCCGCGCTGGCCTGGGTGCTGCCGGTGTTCGGCGCGAGCCTGCTGGTGTTCCTGGCCGTCGACGCGCTGATCGGCCGGCTCAAAACCCGGCGGCACACCGGTCGTGAGGAGTGAGGTCTATGTGTCGCGCCCGTCGAGGATCCAGTCGAGGCCGTCGTGGTCGCCTGGTTGGTAGCAGCAGTGTTGTCCGGTGTGGACGGTGGTGCGAAGGTGCCGTCCGAGGTGTTCGTCGGTGGCGGTGATCCGGTCGATCGCGGAGCTGATCGCCTTGGTCGCGGCGACGCGGGCGCGTTCGTGGGTGGAGCCCGTGGTTCGTGCTCGTCCACCGATTCCGGTTGCGCCGGCGAGCTCGTCGAGAAGCGCGTCCCGTTCGGTCTGCAGCGCGTCGTGGCGGCCGATGTCCGCCCATTCGCCGGCTTCGGCGAGGTCGTGGTCGATGTCGCGTAAGCGTTGCCGGTAGGCGCTGATCGCCTGCTCGTCGAGCAGGTCACCGATACCCGGTTGCAGCGCGGTGCCGGTGCCGCCGGTGACCAGGTCGACGGCCGCGACGGTGCGGCCGGGCCGTCGCAGCAGCTCGCGCAGGTAGCTGAAACCGCGCAGCGCCCGTACGGGCTGCGGGTGCTGGGCCGGTCCGACGAGCCAGATGCCGTCGGTGCCTGGATGCAACCGCACCTGATGCGGCTGGTCGGTGGTGATGCCGGCGGTGGCTGGTGTCCAGGCGGTGAGCCGGGCACGCCACCAGGACGCACCGAGCCGTTCGTAGGTGGCCAGGGCGCGCGTGCGGAGCCGGTGGGCGGTGTCCGGATCGTCGAGGACGGCCGCGGCGCGGGCGAGGGTGTCGTCGACGAGGCCGTGGAACATGACGGCGCCGGCGTTGAACACCGCGCGTCCGGCGTAGGGAGTCAGCAGCCCGGCGGCGTTCTCGACGATTTCGTGGTCCTCGGTCGCCAGTGCCGCTTCGAGCACGCACTGCAGGGTCAGCAGCCAGTTCAGGTCACGGGGAAGGTCGTCGAGAGCGCCGCCGCGGAAGGTGTGGACGAGGGTGCGGGCCCGGCCGGGAGCCCCGGCGCCGAGCCAGAGGTAGGCGGCCTCCGCGCACACCGCGGCACTTCCCTCGGCCAGCCCGAACTTCTCGCACTCGGCCGCCACCGTCGCGCAGGTGCCCCGGTCTCCCGACTGGACCGCGGTGTAGCCCTTCATGGACTCGAGCACCATCCAGGCGTCGGCGAGTGAGGCCCGTTCGGAGGCGTCCGCGGCGAGCCCGATGAGGCTGGCGGCGGTGTCGGTGCGCCCGCGCAGCAGGTCGAGCATCAGGCGGCGCGACGCCGCGAAGAACAATGCGCGGGGCGACTCCTCGCCCAGGCTCTCCAGCGCGCGCATGTGCCGGTGAATCGCCTGGACGTCCAGCGCTTCGCACGCGACCTGCAGGCCCCACAACTGGGCCTGCAGCCGGACGTCGGGATCGAGGACGTGGGCCGCGACGTCGTCGAGCCGGGCGGCCAGCCGCACTCGCGCGTCGAGCTCGTCCGGGCCCCAGTGCGTGGCGAGGGCGGCGTCGAGACAGTCGGCGAGCAGTTCCGGGGCATCCGCGGCCTGCGCCCGCAGCACCGCCTCGTCCGCGAATCGCGCCGCGCGGAGAGGCCGGCCCGCGTAGGCCCAGCAGCGGGCGAGCGCGGCGGCGACCCGCGCCCGGTTGGTGTCGTCGGTGGTGCGGACCAGCACTTCGTAGAGCTGGGCGGGGAGTTTGCCGGGCTCGGCGCCGAAGACGTACCCGGCGGCGGCACCGAGCACGGCCCGCGTCCAGCCGTCGAGATCGTGGGCGGCCCGGCACCGCGCGATGGCCTCGTCATACAGGCGCGTCGCGACCTCTCCCCGGCCGGCCGCGCGGGCGGCGTCGGCACGGTCGAGGAGATCGTCGACGGTGGGTGGGTCGCTCGCCACGCCTCATCCTAGATCTGCGGCGTCCGGCGCGGGGCGGATCAACCGGACCTTCATGGCGTGCTCACGCTGTCTGGCTTCGTCCCAGTCGCCGGTGCAGTAGACCGACATCTCCACGATGCTGTCGCCGGCCACGTCGGCCCGGATCATCTCCCGGCAGTACCAGCACTGGCCCTCGTGCTGCCACCGTTCCTCGAACTCGATGGTGAACCCGTGGCCGGTCTGCTCGACACGCTCGACGCGCACCTGCCCCGGGAATGGGTGCGAGTCGGCGCGGATGGCCAGGATCTCCGCCGCGGACCCGGACTGGATGCGCCATTGCGGCAACGACAGGTCGCAGAACGCCTCGGGCGCGAACAGCCCGACCGGTGCGGTGCCGGTCTCGAGGAACCGGATCAGGTTCGCCACCGCCACGCTCGTGTCCGGCCCGGTCCGAAGGTTCTCCGCCGTGGTCATGACCGCGCTCCCGCGGCCTGCAGGTTCGCCTGGACGACGGCCATGGTCGGCTCCAGGTCCGCGGTCGGGCTGAACTCCACGACCGACGTGCCTGCGGTGACCAGCGGAAGGTGACCGGGCGGGGCGTAGTAGGCGTCGCCGGCCACGTAGGTCTCCTCGTGGTCCGGCCAGCGGAACGTCAGCTGGCCCGCGGTGACCACGCCCCAGTGCGGGCACGGGCACCGATCGCCGGGGAGCCCGGCGAACAACGGCGCGGGGTCGGTGTCCTGCTTGAAGGTTTCGAATGCGACGGTGTAGCCGTCGAGTTGCGCGTAGCGTCCCTCGATCTGCTCGACATCGACGGCGACCGGGGTCGCCATCCGGTTGGCGCTGGGCATCGTGTCCTCCTTGAGAAGGGATCTGACACCCTCATTGCGTGACCGCCGCGGGAACACCGTGACCCGCGTCGTCACACTTGCGCCGAGTGCTGAGTCATTTCGTGATCCCGGCCAGTGAGGTGCCGGTCGTGTCCTGCACTTCCAGCCGGGTCAGCTCGGTGAGCGGGAGCGACGTGCTGGTCGTGATGTCCGCGTCGGTGTAGTAGCCCGTGGTCCACCAGCCGGTGGTCTGCTGGCGCCCGTCGGCGGTGAAGACGACGAGGCGGCACTGTTGGCCCGGCGGTGGGTCGGTCAGGTGCAGGCGAACCTCCGTGCCCCACGGCTGCGCGGACAGCTGCGCGGTCGCCCGCATCCCGGGTGCCGGGTCGACGGTGTTTGACCAGCTGACCGCCGCCGCGGCCGGGGTGCCGGAGGTCGCGTGCCCGGTCGCGTAGCCGCCCACCGCGGTGGCGGCGAACAAGGCCAGCGCAGCGGCGGCGGCGCGCAGCCGGCGGGTGCGGCGGGAACTGCGCAGCGGAGCCCGGACGGGTGGCGGCTCGGTGTCGCCGGGGGAGATGTGCTGCAGCAGGCCCGGCAGGGGAGCGAGCCGGACCAGCTCGTCCCGGCAGTGGGGGCAGGTCCGGTAGTGGCGTTCGAGCTCCAGCGACTCGCCGGGTTCCAGCGCGCCCAGCAGGTGGGCGCCGATCGAGTTCGTGTGCGGGCATTTCATCGGTTTGTCACCCCTCGCTGTTCCAGGGCCCGGCGCAGCGCTCTGAGTGCGTAGAAGCTGCGCGACTTCACCGTGCCGACCGGGATGCCCAGCAGACCGGCGGTTTCCGAGACGCTGTGGCGCCGGTAGAACAGCTCGAAGATCACCACCCGGTGTTCCTCGCGCAGTTCCTGGAACGCCTCGCTGATCTGCCTGCTCTGCAGGACGCGGTCGAGGTCGTCGTCCTGGCCGGCGACGTCCAGCTCCACGGTGGGAATCTCGGCCGGCCGGGCGTCCCGCCGCCGGTATCCCGAGACGATGAGGTTGTGCGCGACGGTGTAGAGCCACGGGCCGGCCCGCGCCGGGTCCAACGTGGCACGTTGCCGCCAGGCTCTCACCAGGGTCTCCTGGACGATGTCCTCCGCGCTCTGGTAGTCGCCGGCGACGCCGTTGAGCACATAGCTCATCAGCGGCGCGCGGTAGCGCCGGTAGAGGGCCCGGATGACGTCGTCGTCACGCTCGCCCACAAGCTCCACACCGGTATTACGCCGCCGGTCGCGATCGGGTTCAGCACACTCTCCGGTGAACCGTTGACGGCGCCCGCCGCGTACTACAGGCAACCCAGCCGAAGAC
>DASZUO010000250.1:0-38220 GCA_035547575.1 Amycolatopsis sp.
CGGAGTACTGGTCGAGAATCGAGCGGAGAATTCCGCTCGGCCGTGCCGGGCAGCCGGACGACATCATTGGTCCGGCACTCTTTCTGGCGTCGCGCGCGGGCGCCTACCTGACGGGTGCGTCACTGCCCGTCGACGGCGGGGCCACCGGCGTGGGACCCCGCGAAACCCCGTGACCCACCCGTATCCGGAAGGATACCGGTGGGTCTGGTCCGAATGGTTGACAGCCCCTGGGGCCCATGCAACCATCGACAATCGAACGGTTGATTGAACTTGCGCCTCGAGTTGACCCTGGCGCAGCTCTCTCGTCCGACAGGACCGCAACGATGCGGCAAGGAGAGTCGATCACATGCGTATGAGACGTTTGGGGACCGCTTTGGTCGCGGCCGCCCTGGCTGCGGCGCTGGCGGCTTGTGGCGGAGGGACTTCCGACTCGGCCGCGGCCGGCCCTGCGGATCCGAATGCGACGTTCGTCTTCGCGTTCCAGAACGCGGTCAATTCGCTCGATCCGGTCATGAACACAGCGTCCTACGGCGGCGCGTTTCTCGCCCCCACTTATGAAACGCTGTTGAGAGAATCGGCGGACGGCGCGTTCAGCCCCGGGCTGGCGACGGCGTGGAGCTTCCCCGACCCGAAGACCTTCCGGATGAGCCTCCGGCAGGGCGTGAAGTTCAGCGACGGGACGCCGTTCGACGCGGCGGCTGTGGTGGCCAACATCAACCGGGGCAAGACAGTCCCGGGTTCGACGGTGGCGACGCCGTTGAAGCCCATCGTCTCGGCCACCGCCGTGGATCCGTCCACAGTCGAGCTCAAACTGTCCAGCCCGTATCCGGCGCTGTCCGAGGTGCTGTCGGACAAGGCGGGCATGATCGTGAGCCCCGCCGCGTTCGGCGCGCCGGACCTGGGTACCAAACCGGTGGGGACGGGCCCGTTCGTGCTCACCGAATACCATCCGCAGAGCAACGCGATCTTCCAGCGCAACCCGAACTACTGGGGCGCGCCCGCCGGTGTCGCCCGCATCGAGGTCCGGGTCTACACCGACACCAACGCCGGGATGAACGCGTTGGTCAGCGGCCAGGTGGACGCGTTCACCATGTCGACGTCCACCGACTTCGCGATGATCTCCGGCGCACTGAAGCGCGTGGACTTCCCGGCGCCCACGGTCGAGCATCTGGAACTGAACTACGACGGGAAGTTCGCCGACCAGCGTGTCCGGCAGGCGGTGTCGTACGCGATCGACCGCAACGCGATCAAGGACTTCGCCGGGTTCGGCACGCCGGTGGACCAGTACGCCGCGCCCACCAGCCCGTTGTACTCGCAGCAGCTGGTGGGCACGTACCCGCACGACGTGTCCAAGGCCAAGCAGTTGCTCGCGGAGGCTGGTGCCGCCAACCTGAGCTTCGATCTGTACTTCACCGCCCGGCCCTACACCCAGCAGCTGGCCCAGATCCTGCAGGGACAGCTACGGGAGGCCGGGATCACGGTGAACCTGAAGCCAAGCGACGGCACGGCTTTGCTCAACACCTGCCTCACTCAGAAGAAGTGCGACTCGCTCGTCGGGAACTTCACCGGCAGTGTCGCGCTGCCGGGCTTCGTGACCGCCCTGTTCACGCAGAACTCGAAGTCGGGCGTGGCGGCGTCGGCGTTCGGCCCGGTGATGCAGGCCAACGCCGCGGTGACGAGCCTGGACCAGACCGCGCAACTGCAGCAGCTGAACCAGGTCCTCACCGATCAGGTGCCGAACATCCCCATCCGCAACGTCCCTTATCCGGTCGGGATGACCAAGAAGGTGACCGCCATGGGCTGGGAACTGCACGGCTACCCGGACTATGCCTCGGTCAAGATGTCCGGCAGCGGTAGCTGAGACCACCGGTCCGGCCGAGGACGGGCAGTCCCCGGCCGGACCGGCTCTCCGCGTCCGCCGCGCCCCGCTCGGCCCGGTCACCGGCCGGGCGCCGCTCGTCCCGGTGCAGCAGCAGGAAGGAACGTGCGCACGATGTCCGTCAACGTGGTGGTCGAGCAACGTCCGCCGGGCGCCGATCCGGTCGGCGCGGCCGCGCCGGCGTGGGATCGCCGGCGGTCGGCCCGCGTCCTGCGTTCGCTCAACGCGGTCGTGGGGCGGATACTCAATATCGTCCTGTTGTTGTTCATGGTGTCGCTCGGCACTTTCCTGCTGCTCAAGCTCGCCGGTGGCGACGCGGCGGACCTGGCCGGCGGTGAGCAGGGCGCCACCGCCGCCGATGTCGCGGCGGCCCGCGCGCGGCTGGGCCTGGACCAGTCGCTGGTTCAGCAGTACCTGTCCTGGGTGGGCCACGCGGTGCACGGAAACTTCGGCAACTCCTACATTTCCGGCCTGCCGGTGACCGACCTGATCGTGCAGCGGCTTCCGGTGACGGTCGCGCTGATCGTGGGCACCGTCGTGATCGCCGTGCCGGTGTCGATCGTGCTCGGCCTGTTGGCCGGGGCCAACGAAGGACGCTGGATCGACCGCGTCGTGACCGGGCTCTGCTCGGTCAGTACGGCCCTGCCGACATTCTGGTTCGGCCTGGTGCTTTCCCTTTACCTGGCCTTGCGTGCCGGGTGGTTCCCTGCCACCGGCTTCGTGCCGATCAGCCAGGACCCCGTGGCGTTCATCGAGCATCTGCTCCTGCCCGTGATCACGCTCGCGGTGCCGTTGGCGGCGGCGTTGACCCGGCAGTTACGGGGCTCGGTGGCCGAAGTGCTCAGCCTGGACTACGTGCGCAGCGCCGAGGCCCGCGGGGCGAGCCGGATTTCCGTGCTGGGCAAGCACACGCTGAAGAACGCCTCGATCCCCGCGATCACACTGCTCGGCATTCAGGTGATCACCCTGATCGGCGGGACGATCATCGCCGAGGCGGTGTTCGGCCTGCAAGGCATCGGCAGCCTGGTGATCAGTGCCGTGCAGAGCCGGGACACCCCGGTCATCCAGGGCGTGGTGTTCTGCTCGGCCATCTTCGCCGTCATCGTCAACGTGGTCCTCGACGTGATGTACCGCGTGCTCAGTCCCCGGACGAGGAGCGTGTAGACCATGACCATCGAGCAACCGGTTGCGCGCGCCCTGCCGGTGGCGCCGCGGCACTTCGCCCATGGCCGGCAGGTGTTCAGGGATCTTTTCCGGCAGGTGTCGGTGATACTGGCGACCTGTTATCTGGGGCTGTTGACCGTGGTTTCGCTGGTGGTCTGGATCGGGAGCCCGATGGACCCCAACGCCCAGGACCTCACCCATCGGCTGAACGGCCCTTCGGCGCACCATCTCCTCGGGCTGGACGCTCTCGGCCGTGACGTGCTGGCCCGGCTGGTGCACGCCACACCGGTGACGTTCCTCGCGATACTGGAGGGTGTCGCGGTGGCGGCGGTGCTGGGCGTCGTGCCGGGCCTGATCGCGGGGTTCCGGGGTGGCGCGCTCGACGCGGTGATGACCAAGATCGCCGACGCGTTCATCGTGTTCCCTGGCCTCGTGCTCGCGTTGGCGATCATCGGCGCGCTCGGTCCCGGCCTGACGAACGCGATGATCGCGGTCGGCGTTCTGCTGGCTCCCGGCATCTACCGCGTGGTTCGCGCGACGACGATCTCGGTCCGGCAGGAGACCTACGTGCAGGCGGCACGCACGATGGGGACGTCCAATGCCGGGATTCTCGCGCGGCATGTGCTGCCGAACGTGATGTCGCCGTTGCTGGTGCAGTTGTCACTGACGGCTTCGCTGGTTCTGCTGATCGAAGCGAGCCTGAGCTACCTGGGCCTCGGCGTGCAGCCGCCCGCCGCGACGTTCGGCTCGATGATCAAGGACGCACAGCAGTCCATGGTGAGCCAGCCGCTGCTGGCGCTGTTCCCCGGTATCGCCATCCTGCTGACCGCGCTGTCGTTCAACCTGGTCGCCGACGGTCTCACCCGGGCGTTGAAGAGGAGGGGTCTCGGTGCTGACAACAGCTGAGCCGGCGGCGGGTGTCCCGCTTTTCGAGGTCGACGAGCTCAGCGTGGAGTTCCGGCACGGGAACCGGGTCCGCCGGGTGGTGGACGAGGTCTCGTTCCAGATCGGACCCGGCGAAACGCTGGGCCTGGTGGGGGAGTCCGGGTCGGGCAAGAGCATGACCGCGCTGGCGATCATGGGCCTGCTCGGCCGGTTGCGGTTCGCGCGCAGTTCGGGGTCGGTGCGGCTGGCCGGGCGCGAACTGCTCGGCTCGTCCTACCGGGAGCTCAGCGCAGTGCGTGGGCCCGAACTGGCCATGGTGTTCCAGGACCCGATGTCCAGCCTCAACCCGGCGCTGACCATCGGCCACCAGTTGGTCGAGACGCTGCGCCGGCATCAGAAGATCTCTCGGCGGGCAGCACGGGAGCGCGCTGTCGAGATGCTCAAACTGGCCGAGATCCCCGCGGCGGAGCGGCGGGTTTCCGCTTATTCCCATGAGTTGTCGGGCGGGATGCGGCAGCGGGTGATGATCGCGCTCGCCCTGTGCTGCCGGCCCAAGGTGCTGATCGCGGACGAGCCGACCACGGCGCTGGACGTCACCATCCAGGCCCAGATCCTGGATCTGCTGCGGGGTCTGCAAAGCGAGTTCGGCATGGCGATCCTGTTCATCACGCACAACCTGGGCGTGGTGGCCGACCTGTGCGACCGGGTGGCCGTGATGTATTCGGGCCAGATTGTGGAGAAGGCTCCCGTGCTGCAGCTGTTCGAGGAACTTGCCCACCCCTACACCGAGTCGCTGTTGCGGTCGACGACGGGCCGCCCGCGAGCGGTCCGCGGTACCGCCGCCGGCGCGGTCGAGCACGGGTGCCGGTTCGCCGATCGTTGCCGGTACGCACAAGAAGACCTCTGCGGGCAGGAGATTCCACTGCTGCCCCGCGCGGGGACGGTACCGCACCTGGTGCGGTGCGCCCGGACGGAAACCCTCGAGCTGGACACGGTCCGCGCGATCGCCGACGACGAGAACAAGGTGGGTGCCGGTGATGGATGAGACCCAGCCGCTGCTCGAGATCGAGGACCTTTCGGTGGTGTTCCGCAGCGGTGGCTTCGCCTCGCGCCGGAAGACGCGGGTGCACGCGGTGTCGAACGTGAGCCTGCGGATCGCCGAAGGGGAAACGGTTGCCTTGGTCGGGGAATCCGGCTCGGGCAAGTCCACCATCGGCAAGGCGGTGTGCGGGCTGGTCCCGTATGAGGGGCGGATCCGGTTGGCGGGCCAGGATCTGGGCTCTTTCACCGGCAGGCGTTCCACGTCGGCCGCGCGGTTGCGCCAGATGGTGTTCCAGGACCCGTACTCCTCGCTGGACCCGACGATGCCGGTCGACGAGATCATCGCGGAGCCGTTGCGGCGACTGGAGAAGATGCGTCAGGCGCAGCGTCAGGCGAAGGTGGCGGACCTGCTCGACGCGGTGCAGTTGCCCCGGTCGTTCGCGCACCGGCTGCCGGCCGAGCTGTCCGGCGGGCAGCGCCAGCGGGTGGCGATCGCGAGGGCCATCGCGATCGAGCCGCCGCTGGTGATCTGCGACGAGGCCGTCAGTGCCCTGGACGTGTCCACCCAGCGCGGGGTGATCGAACTGCTCGAAAAGCTTCGCACGGAACGTAATCTGGCGTATCTGTTCATTTCCCACGACCTCAGCGTGGTGCGCAGCGTCGCCGACCGGGTGGCGGTGATGTACTTCGGCAGCCTGGTGGAGGAGGGGCCCACCGAGGCCGTGTTCAGCGATCCCGCGCATCCCTACACCAAGGCTTTGCTGGAGGCCGCGCCCATCCCCGACCCGCGGCGGCAGCGGCAGCGGACCCGGGCGACCGTGCGCGGCGAGCTACCGGACCCGACGAGGCCACCGTCGGGCTGCTCCTTCCATCCCCGGTGCCCCTCGGCCATGGAGATCTGCCGGACGGCGGCTCCGCGTGAGACCACTTTGGACAGCAGGGTGGCGGTCCGCTGCCACCTGCACCTCGATCCGCCCGTCGGCGCTGCGGACGAGGTCGCCGAGCGGGAAACGGTAGGGCCACGGTGACCGGCCGGACAGCACTGGTCACGGGCGGTGGCCGCAATATCGGCCGCGCGATCTGTCTCGCTCTCGCCGACGCCGGACTCCACGTCGCCGTGGTCGCGGGGCGCAACGTCGGCGAGGCCGAGCAGGTCGCCGAGGAGGTCCGGAGCCGGGGTGTGTCGGCCGTGGCTTTCGGCGTGGATCTCGGCGACCCCGACGACGTCGAAACCCTGGTCGGAAAGGTGACGGCGGCGCTGGGTCCGGTCGACGTGCTCGTGGCCAACGCGGCCCGGCGCCCGCATCAGTCGTTGACGGAGATTTCCGTCGAGGACTGGGATTCCGTGCTCGCGGCCAACCTTTCGTCGACGTTCTACTTCGGACGCCTGCTGCTGCCGGGTATGGCCGAGCGCCACTTCGGCCGGATGATCGCGATTGGTGGCCCGGACGGTCAGCGGGGCGCGGCGAACCGGGCGCACAACGTGGCGGCCAAGGCCGGCCTGATCGGGCTGATGAAGGCCGTGGCGATCGAGTTCGGACCGCTGGGGGTGACCGCCAACGTGGTCGTGCCCGGCCTCACCGACACTACGCGGGACCCGAAGGACTATCCACATTGGCCGTTCAGCCAGGACCAGCTCGAGCAGCGGCTGCACATCCCGCGGCTGGGCCGCGCCGAGGAGGTTGCGGATGCCTGCGCGTTCCTCGCCTCGGACAAGGCGTCCTACATCACCGGCCAGACGCTGCACGTCAGCGGTGGCTACTACATGCCGTGAGCGGCGGAAGGACGGTGCCGATGAACGGGTCCGAACTGGCTGGGGCCGTGCGGCGGCTGACGGCCGAACGTGACGTGCTGCGGACACTGCATCACGCGTGCCACACCATCGACGACACCGACGTCGACGCCTGGCTCGACTGCTACACCGAGGACGCGGTCTTCCGGTGGCGTCCGGCCGACGATGCGGAGTACGTACTGGACCTGCGTTCTCGCGACGATTTCCGCACCTGGTTCACCAACCACCGCGCCCGGATGCCGGTGGGCACGCAACGGCACATCACGCTGAACCCGGTGGTGCACATCGTCGACGACTGCAACGCGACGGTGGTGGCCCGCTACCTGACGCTGCAGATCAAGGACGGCACCCCGGTCCCGGCCACGGAAGGCCGCTACGACGACCGTTTCGTGCGCGGCGCGGACGGGGTGTGGCGCCTGGCCCTGCGGTCGGCCGTCAGCGCCGGCACCCTCCGCGGCGCCGACCTCCGCCTCCCGAGCCCCTGACCCCAAGCCCACCGACCGCCGCCGCCGTGTTGCCGTTCCGGGCGTCGTCAGAAGGCGGAACTGCCACCGTCGACAGCCAGTTCCGCGCCGTTGATGCGCGAGGATTCGTCCGATGCGAGGAACGCGGCGACCGACGCGATCTCTTCGGGCTTGCCGGGGCCGGGGCGGTCCCGGTCACGGCCGCTCAGCGTCGCGCCGCGTTCGCTGACCTGGCCGCCGCGCGGCATTCCGGTGGGAATGCCGCCGGGGCACAGCGTGTTCGCGCGGATTCCCCGGTTGCCGAGCGTGGCGGCGATGTTCTTGGTGAGTCCGAGCAAGCCGTGTTTGGACGCCGTATAGGCGGCTCCGGCCCGGCCGCCGCGCAATGCCGCGAGGGAGCCGATGTTGACGATGACGCCGCCGCCCTGCTCCAGCATGCGGGGCACGGCGCGGGCGCACAGCAGGAACGGGCCGGTCAGGTTGATCTCGAGGACGTGCCGCCACTGCTCGTCGGTGGTCTCGTCGACCGGGGCGAGCCGGTCCAGCACGGCCGCGTTGTTGATGAGGACGTCGAGGCGCCCGGTCGCGGCGGCGATGATCCGGTCGGCGTCCGCGCCGTCGCTGACGTCCGCCTCGACCAGTTCCACCTGGTTGTCGCCGGCGAGGTGCGCGAGGCGTGTGGTGTCGATGTCGACCGCGATCACGCGCGAGCCCGCCGAGCGGAACCGCTCCACAATGGCCTGGCCGATTCCTCCGGCAGCGCCGGTGACAATGACCGTCTTGTCCCGCAGGTCGTCCATGATCCTCCTTGCCCTGGCACGGCGTTGACAGCCGTCTGAGCACTGCGTATCGTGAAGTCGACCGATCGTTTGATTGAATCTAACAGCTCGGCCGGGAATCCGCCATCAACCGGTTCTGGCGAGGGTCAACACGAGTGCACAAGGGAGTGAAGGTCGTGACGAGCCAGGTGACTGGACAGAGTGCGCCCGTGCGGGCCCTGACCGACGAGGAACTCGCGACGTACCGCCGGCAGGGGTGGGCGAAGCTGGAGAACTTCATTTCGGCCGACGTGGCGGGCGAGATGCTCGCCCACGCCAGGAAGCTGATGGGCGCCGACGCCGCCGCGGCCGGGGTAGGGCAGAAGAGCACCTGGAACGACTACTACTACCTGGCCCGCGACGGGGTGGAGCCGTTCCGTTCGGTCGTGTTCTCGCAGGAGATCGGCGCCAACGCGCAACGCGTGATGGGCCGGCAGGTCGGCGTCCGCTACTCCTCGGACATGCTCGCGGTGAAGGTCCCCAAGGGCCCTGGCGGCGGGAGCGCGCAGACCAACTGGCATCAGGACTTCCCGAACTTCGCGCACGACCGCGTCGGCAACACCTCGTTCTGGATCGCGCTCGACGAGGTTCCGCCCGAGCGCGGATCGATGCGCTTCCTGACCGGTTCCCACGTCGAGGGCCCACTCGGCCGGACGCTGCGCCTCGGCGGCGACCTGACCGACATCTACCCGGAGCTCAAGGACCGCTACGAGATTTCGCCGCCCGTCCACCTGCGCCCCGGCGACGCGACCGTGCACCACAGCCTGGTCTGCCACTACGCGCCCGAGAACACCACCGATCAGCCGCGCTGGGCGTTCATCGCCTCCTACTTCCCGGCCGATGTGCTCTACAACGGCGCGAAGAACCACACCGCCGATCCGTTGGGCCTGACGCCCGAACAGCCCTTCGATCACCCGAACTTCCCGATCATCTACCCCTGACCCGCGAGGGAGCAGTCGTGCGCGAACGTGTGGTGGAGTCATCTGGCCACTGGGACGACGAAGTGGACGTGGTGGTCGCCGGGTCCGGGGCCGCGGGCCTGACCGGCGCGGTGGTGTCGGCCCTGGCGGGCGCCCACGTCGTGGTACTGGAAAAGAGCGACCTGGTGGGGGGCACGACGGCCAAGTCGGGAGGCGGCGCCTGGATCGCCGACAACCATCACATGCCCGAAGTCGGCGTCACGGACTCGCGCGAAGAAGCCTTGACCTACCTCCGGGCGCTCACCGGCGGCCGGGCCGACGACAGCATGTTGCAGACGTTGGTCGACCGGGGCAAGGAGATGGCCCGCCACCTGGAGGACAACGGCGTGGTGCACTTCCGCGCCTACCCGTCGGTCGGCGGCACACTCGACTACTACCCCGACGTGCCCGGTTCCCGGCACGGCGGCCGTCCCCTCGACTCGGGTCGTTTCCCGGCGGCCGAGCTGGGGGAGTGGGCCGACCGAATCCAGTTGGGCGTGTCGTCCTTCTCGGCCGTCGACAAGTTCGACACCTACGCACAACGTGGCTTCACCAAACCGAAGCGGCCCACGTTCGTCGATGTCGGGCACGTGGTGTTCGAGGACGGTGGTGCCCGCACCCATTTCGCCAACGGCACGTCGCTGGTGGCGCAGCTGTTGCGGGGCTGTCTGCGCACCGGGGTCCGGGTGATGACCGGCACCCCGGTCGTCGGCCTGATCCGTGACGCCGGCCGGATCGCCGGTGTGGTCGCGTCTCGCGATGGCGCTCCGGTGCGGATACGCGCGCGCCGTGGCGTGCTGATCGCCACCGGCGGTTTCGAATGGAATCCCGAGCTGTGCGACCGTTTCCTCGACCGGCCGCTGGAGACGTCGTGCGGGGTGCGGACCAACACCGGGGACGGGCATCTGCTCGGCGAGGCCGCGGGCGCGGCGCTGGCGAACATGACCGACGCCTGGTGGCAGGTCGTCGCGAAGGTGCGCGACGCGAGGACCGGGCTGGTCGAATCCGTGCACGTGCGGGCGGAACGGTGCCTGCCGCACTCGATCATCGTCGACACCAGCGGCCGCCGGTTCTTCAACGAGTCGGTCAACTACTACGAGGCGCACCGCGGTTTCGGCGCCAAGGCCGACCCGGACCGGCACCTGCCGGCCTGGCTGATCTGCGACCAGCAGTACCTGGACAAGCACGGGTTGCTGACCGGCGCCCCGCCCAGCCCGACCGACCCGCCGGAATGGCTGGTCACCGCGGACACCCTGGCGGAACTGGCGGCGCGCATCGGGGTCGACGCCGGTGGCCTGGCGGACGAAGTGCGGCGCTTCAACGGCTTCGCCGAAAAGGGCGAGGATCTCGACTTCGGCCGCGGATCGTCCACATGGGACAAGATCTGGGGCGACCCGGACCACCTGCCGAACCCGGCGCTGGGCAGCGTCGCGGTCAGCCCGTTCCACGCCATCGAGATGCACGCCGGGGTGATGGGCACCAAGGGCGGCCTTCGCATCGATGTCGGCGGCCGGGTGCTGGACCAGGCGGGCGAGCCCATTCCCGGGCTGTTCGCCGCGGGCAACGCGGCCGCCGGTTCGGTGCCCGGCGCATACCCCGGACCGGGTAGCACGATCGGGCCGGCGATGACGTTCGGGTATCTCGTCGGCAGGCAACTGGGTACGGACGGGGCCGCGGTCCCGGCGGGCGCGGGCCGGCGTGAGAGGTCTGAGAGATGACATCGGACGTCGAGCTTGTCCCGGCCGAACCGGCGCAGCCGTTGCGCGGTCCGTACGAACCCGGCAGCGGTCTCGTCTACAGCAACGGAATGCAGGCGCTGGTGCGCGTGCTGTTCGACCAGCTGCAGGCGGATCGCGGCCACGGGTTGCGCACCGCCGCGTTCATCTCCGGCTACCCTGGCTCGCCGCTGGGCGGGCTGGACCGCGAACTGCAGGCGCATCGCGACCTGACCGAAGAGTTCGGGGTGCGGCACGTGCCAGGGCACAACGAAGAACTCGCCGCGACAGCGGTGATGGGCAGCCAGTTCACCGCCGCCATGACCGGCGCGAAATACGACGGTGTGCTTGGCGTGTGGTACGGCAAGGCACCTGGCCTGGACAGGGCGACCGACGCGTTGCGCCACGCCCAGTTCGCGGGGGCCGCACCGAACGGCGGCGCCGTCGCGTTCATCGGCGACGATCCCGCCGCCCAGTCCTCGACGCTGCCCTCGTCGTCGGAACAGGCGCTGCGTTCGCTGCGGATGCCGGTTCTCTCGCCCGGCACCATGCAGGAGATCCACGACCTCGGCCGGCACGCGGTGGCCCTGTCCCGGTATTCGGGGCTGTGGACCGCGCTCCGGCTCGAATCGGCGGTCGCCGACGGCACCGGCACGCTGCGGGTCGGCCCCGGCCGGGTGGAGCCGGTGCTGCCCGAGTTGCACTGGCGGGGCGCGCCGTTCCGGCCGACGGTGCTCACCAATCTCGTGGCCCCGCACAGCGTGGACCGTGAACACGAGCTGGTGACGATCCGGGCCGAGGCCGCGCACCGGTACGTGGTCGCGAACGGGCTGAACGAGATCGCGGTCAGCGGGCCCACTGACTGGATCGGCATCGTCGCGGACGGCCGCGCCTACCACGAAACGGTCGCCGCCCTCGCGCGGCTTGGACTGTCCGAAGCGGACCTGTCCGGCCTCGGCGTCCGCTTGCTGCACATCCGTGTTCCGTACCCGCTCGACGAGGAACTGCTCCGCGCCTTCGCGCGCGATCTGACCGAGATCGTGGTCGTCGAGCAGAGCGACGCGTTCCTGGAACCTCTGCTCAAGGAGGCGCTTTACCCGCTCGCGCACCGGCCGGTGCTGGTCGGCCGCCATGACGAGCACGGCAAGCCGCTGTTCCCGCCCTCGGGCACGCTCTCGGCCGACACCATCGCGCGCCGGCTCGCCGCCCGCCTCGAACGCCGGATCCCGGCATCCCGGTTGCGCCGCCCCGAACCCGACCGCCGGGCATTGCCGCTGTTACCTGTTCAGCGCACGCCGTACTTCTGCTCGGGCTGCCCGCACAACACGAGCACGCAGGTGCCCGGCGATGCGCTGGTGGGCCACGGGATCGGCTGTCACTCGATGGCCTCCCGCCTCGACGAGGACAGGGTCGGCACGTTCACCGGCATGACGCAGATGGGCGGGGAAGGGGCGCAGTGGATCGGCATGGCGCCCTTCGTCGAGGCCGACCATCTGTTCCAGAACATCGGTGACGGCACCTACTTCCACTCCGGTCAGCTGGCCGTCCAGGCCGCCGTGGCCGCGGGTGTGCACATCACCTACAAGCTGCTCTACAACAGCGCCGTCGCGATGACCGGCGGTCAGAGCACCTCGATGAGCAACGCGCTGCCGGTCATGGCGGTGGCCGAATCCCTGCTGCGCCAAGGAGTCGCGCGGGTGATCGTGACCACCGAGGACCCGGCACGCCTCGGTGGCCGCCGCCGCTCGGGTCCGATTCAGGTGTGGCACCGGGACCGGATCCTCCAGGCGCAGGAGGTGCTGCGCGCCACGCCAGGGGTGACGGCGCTCATCCACGACCAGGAGTGCGCGGCCGAGTCGCGCCGTAAGCGCAAGCGCTCCGAGGCGAACCACCCGCGCACCAGGATTCTGATCAACGAGCGGGTGTGCGAGGGCTGCGGGGACTGTGGCGCCAAGTCGAACTGCCTTTCGGTTGAACCCGTGGACACCGAGTTCGGCCGCAAGACACGGATAGACCAGGCTTCCTGCAACACCGACTACCGGTGCCTGGACGGGGATTGCCCGTCGTTCGTCAAGGTCGTCCCGGCTCGCCGGAAGACCCGCCCGGCGGTCGCGCCCGAGGAACTCGCCGCGGACGCCGTTCCGGAGCCGCCGTCGGTGCCGAGCCTGCGCGACGGACAGACGTTCTCCGTGCGGATGCCCGGTATCGGTGGTACGGGGGTGGTCACCGCCGCGCAGATCCTCAGCCGGGCGGCCGAGGCCGAGGGGCTGCGGGTCGCCGGGGTGGACCAGACCGGGATGAGCCAGAAGGCCGGACCGGTGGTCTCCGACGTCCGCATGGTGCGGGGTCGGCCGGCCGGTGACGCCGCGAGCGGACAGCTCAGCCTTTACCTGGTTTGCGACCTGCTCGTCGGCCTGAAGCCCGAGAACCTGGCGCGGATAGCTCCCGAGCACACCGCGGTGGTCGCCTCATCGAGCCTCGTGCCCACCGGCGCCATGGTGCGTGACGTGCACACCGGCGCACCCGACGTCGCCCGGCTCTGCGCGGATCTGACGGCCCAGGTCGACGATCCGGCCAGGGTGCGGTTGGTCGATGCCCGTGACCTGTCCGCGCGCTGGTGCGGGGACACGGCGATGGCGAACGTCGTCCTGCTGGGCGCCGCCTACCAGGCGGGCCGACTGCCGCTTTCGGCCGCGGCCATCGAAAGCGCGATCGAGGCCGGTGGCGTCGCGGTGCGCCGCAACGTGCAGGCCTTCCGGTGGGGCCGGATGGCCGTGCACGATCCCGCTCGCTGCGGGGTGGCGGACCAGGACCGGCAACCGCGGCCACTCCCCGCCGCACTGGAGGCGCGGCTCGCCGAGCTGAACCTGCCGCGGGAGCCGGCCGCTTTGGTGCGCAGCCGCACCGATGACCTGGTGCAGTACCAGAACGCCGGGTACGCAGGCCGTTATCTCGCCACGCTCAGCGCGGTCGTGCATGCCGAGCGGGCGGTCGACGCGGACGGCAGCCGGTTGAGCGAAGCCGTGGCGCGCTACCTGCACAAGCTCATGGCATACAAGGACGAGTACGAGGTGGCGCGTCTCCTGCTGGCCGACGGCGACTTGCGGCGCAAGGCCGCCGAGGTAGCCGGTGAGGGCGCCCGCATCCAGTGGCAGCTCCATCCACCGCTGCTGCGCAACCACGGCCTGCGGCACAAGATTTCCCTTGGCCGGTGGGCGACTCCGGCGTTGCGGGCCCTGCGCGCCGCGCGGCGGGTTCGCGGCACCCCGTTCGACCTGTTCGGACGGACCGAGATGCGACGGCTGGAGCGTGCTCTGGTCGCGGAGTACGGCCGCGTGGTGGAAGCGCTGTGTGGTGTGCTGTCCGCCGCGAATCTCGACCGGGCGGTCCGGGTGGCCGAGTTGCCCGATCTCGTCCGGGGCTACGAAGGCGTCAAGATGTCCAATGTGGAGCAGTACCGGGAACGGCTACGGGAGCTTGCCGACGACCTCGGGTTGCGGCTTTGACGGGCTGATCGATTCCTCCACGGCGTTGTGGAGCCGCGTGAGGGCAAGGAGGACTGGTGAGCACTAGCACACTGAGCGAGCTCTCGGAGTTTTTCGCGTTCCGCTGGGAGGGCGACCCCTACGAGCTGTACCGGCGGGTGCGGGAGGCGGGCCCGGTGCAGCGGCACGGCGAAAGCGTGGTTGTCTGCGGCCACGCGGACGTGAAGGAGACCTACCGCAACGCCGAGCTCTTCGCCAGCGGCGACGACGGCGTGGACGGCCGCCCTTCGCCGCGGCAGCAGCGCATTCTCGACAGGCTTTCGCCCGCGGACCAGTTGAGCCTGCGTGAGATCTTCGGCTACGAGCGGCCGACACCGGTTCGCAGCAACGGCGACGAGCACCGGCGGCTGCGGGGTGCGGTGCAACGGACGTTCACGGCCCGCCGGGTCGCGGCGATGCGCGAGAAGGTCCAGGAGCTCACCGACGAACTGCTGGACAGCGTTGACCCCGACGAACCGTTCGACCTGGTCGAGGTGTTCGCGTACCGCCTTCCGGTGCTGGTGATCCTGGACATCATGGGCGTCCCGCGCGAGGACGAGCTACCGGTGCGGGGGTGGGCGGCGGCGATCGGCGCGAATCGCGGCGGTGTGCTGCCCGAGGCGATCGAACCGGCCTGCGACGCGTTCCGGCAGTTCCGTGCCTACCTCGACGGACTGATCGAGCGGTACGAGGCCGAGCCCTCCGACAACCTGCTGTCCACGCTGCTCGACGCGCAGCACGAAGGACGGCTCACCGCGGACGAGGTCAGCTCCAACGTGATCAACGTGTTGTTCGCGGGGCACGAGACCACGAGTAACCTCATCGGCAACGGGACACTGGCCATGCTGCGCCAGCACGATCAGTGGGAACGGCTGTGCGCCGACCCCGGCCTGGCGCCGTCCGCGGTGGAAGAGCTGCTGCGTTTCGAATCGCCGGTGCAGTACGGGCAGCGCCGGGCCACCGAGGACACTGAGATCGCGGGAATGCCGGTCGCCGCCGACACGACCGTCATCACGATGATCGCCGCCGCCAACCGCGACCCGGAGCGGTTCGAAAACCCGGACCGGGTCGACATCGGCCGGCCCGACAACGATCAGCTCGGCTTCGGGTTCGGCCCGCATCGCTGCCTGGGCGCGATGCTCGCCAAGGTGGAGGGCGAAGTGGCCTTTTCCACGCTGGCCACCCGGTTCCCGTCGATCGAGCTCGCCGGTCCGGAGCCGCGGTGGCGGCCCAACCGGCGGTTGCGCGGACTGGTGGCGCTTCCCGTCCGGCTCCGAGGGCGCAAGTGACGTTCACGGCCGCGCCGACAGCACCACATCGCCGGTTCACCGGCCCACGGAAGGATCAATGATGCCCCGACCGGTCAAGACACCCGACCCAGCCGACATCCCCGCGGACGAGCGTGCGGCCTACGAGGCGGTGGTCGGCCGCCAGCGGGTGCACCGCGGTCTCGATCCGGACTCCGACGAGCCGCTCGAGCTCGGCCCGTACCACGCCGCGCTCGCCACGGCACCGGTGATCGGGCAGCTCATCAGCCAGCTCGGCCTGGTGTTCCGGACTCGGGGCGACCACGAGGGAACCTACTCCCACGCCGACCGCGAGTTCGTCGACCAGGTGCTGGCCGTGGACAACGGGTGGAACGGGTTCATGGTCATGCACACCTATGACGGCGTGTCCGCGGGGGTGCGGATCGAGGCCATCGAGGCGCTGCGGGCCGGGCGGGAAGAGGACCTGACCGATGACGAGCGGCTCCTCGCGACCTTCATCCGGCAGGTCCTCTCCGGCGGCGTGACCGACCAGATCTGGGACGCCATGGAGCGGCGGATCAGCCACCGCGGCGCCATCGAGTACGCGACGTTCATCATGTTCCTCCACCTCATCATGCGGCTGTTCCAGGCCTTCGGCAGCCCGGACGTACCGGCGGCGGAAATCGACGAGCTGGTGCGCAAAATCCGCGCGGGCGCGGTGCCGGTGCCGGACTTCCGTGAGCGCATCAACTGACTTCGCCGCGGCGGTCCGCTCGCTGTCCCTCGTCGTTCGGATTGACCGCCGTAAGTTCGCCGTGAGACGATAAATCAATCGATTGGTTGAAATTGCCCGGCCGAGTGCCACCGGGTTGCCGCCCGTGAAAGGGGACGAGGATGGAGTTCGCACTGGCCGAGGAACACAAGGCCTTCCGCAAGGTCCTGCACGAGTGGGTCGACCGCGAGGTGCCCAAGAGCGTCGCCCGCGAGCTCGAGGCCCGCGAGTTCGAGTACCCGCACGAACTGTGGGACAAGATGACCACCGCCGGCTTCCACGCCGTCGGCCTGCCCGAGGAGTACGGCGGCCAGGGCGGCGACGTGATGTCGCAGGTGCTGATCGCCCGCGAGCTCGCCCGCTCGCTGGGCGGTCTGACCTGGATGTGGGGCATCCCTTCGTTCTGCGCCAAGTCGGTCGCGTCGTTCGCCAGCGAAGAGGTCAAGGCCGACCTGCTGCCGAAACTGTCGAATGGCAAGGCGCGCATGGCCATCTCCGTCACGGAGCCCGCCGGTGGCACGGACCTGCTCGGCGCGATGAAGACTGTGGCGCGCCCGGCCGAAGGTGGCTGGCGGATCTCGGGGCAGAAGATCTGGTCGAGCGGGGCACACGTGGCCACGCACCTGCTGCTGCTCGCCCGCACCGAGACCGGCACGGACAAGCCCGCGCAAGGAGTGACCAGTTTCCTGGTGCCCAATCCCGCCGACGGCCTGACCATCCGGCAGATCCCGAAACTCGGGATGCGGGGTTTCGGTTCCTGTGAGATTTTTCTCGATGACGTGTTCGTGCCGGACGAGAATGTGGTCGGGGACGTCGGCCGCGGTTTCTACCAGATGCTCACAGCGCTGAACAACGAACGTATTCTGGTCGCCGCGACGTGCCTTGGCATTATCGACGGGGTGCTCGAGGACGCCGTGCAGTACATGAAAGAACGCGAAGCATTCGGCAAGCCGATCGGCCAGTTCCAGGTCCTCCAGCACTACATCGCCGATATCGCGATGTGGCAGCGCCAGTCCGAACTGCTGACGTACTACGCGGCCTGGGTGCAGGAAACCGGGCAGCCCTGCGGCGTCGAATCGAACATGGCCAAGGTGGCCGTGTCGGAGTACGCCGGGCAGGCCGCGGATCTCGGTATCCAGATCCTGGGTGGCATGGGGTACGCGGCCGAGACCGACATGCAGCGGTACTGGCGTGATGCGCGGTTGTACCGTATCGGTCCGATCTCCAACGAGATGGCACGCAACACCATCGCCGAATCCTATGGCCTGCCGCGGTCGTTCTGAGCTGCGGGGGTTCGCTGAGCCGGTTCGCCGCCTGGCCTGGGGGCCGGTAGAATATCCAAACATCCGTTCGATCGATGTTGATCGAGAAAATGACCTGGGACAGGGGAGTGGGTACGCGTGCCTGAGGGAGGGACCGTCGGACGCAAGCGACGTGCGCGCGACCGTCGTCCGCACAAGCGGCGGCAGGAGATTCTCGACGCGGCCGCGCGGGTGTTCTACGAGAAGGGCTATGACGCGTCCTCAACGCAGGACATCGCCGACGACGTGGGAATCCTCAAGGGAAGTCTCTACTACTACGTGGAGACCAAGGAAGATTTCCTCTTCGAGGTCATCAAAGAAGCCCACTCGCTCGCGATCGTGATGCTCGACGAGGTGCGGGCCGCCGGCGGCAACGCGGCGCAGACACTGGCCCGGCTGGTCGCCGGGCATATCCGGTTCTACCTGGACAACCGCATCAAGGCCACCGTGTTCTTCCGCGACTACCCGACCTTGTCACCGGAACGCCGGGTCGAGATTTCGAGCCTGGGGCAGACCTACCGGCGATTCGTGATCGACGTGTTCGAGCGAGGCCACCGCGACGGAACGGTCAACCCGCGCATAGTGCCTTCGGTCGCTTCCGTGGCATTCACGGAAATGCTGAACTCGATCGCCCGCTGGTACGACCCGAAGGGCCCGGCAAAGGAAGAAGAACTCATCGAACTCTATTCGACGATGCTGCTCGACGGTCTCATCGTCCGTTCGCCGGACGTCCCCGGCCAGCCCACCGGCAGCGCGTCGGCCACGGGCCGCTAGGAATCGTCCCCCTGTTCGCGGACACGCGTCCGCGGTTCAGGGGACACGTGCCCGCGGGATCAAACCCGGCCTTGCCGTGCGCCGGTCGGTTCCTCAGTCCTCGTAGTAGCGTTTCCGCAGTTCCGTCAGCAGGTGTTCGTTCTCGACGTTGCCGGGGTGCGGGTACCAGCGATCGCCGATCGTCTGATAGCGCGTGGCGAGCTCGATGAGCACGCCATGCGCCTTCTGTTCGCCGATGAAATTCCAGCCGAGCCACGGCATCGTGTCCGGACCACTGTTCTCGTCGAGCAGCACCGGCAGTCCCGCCTCGCGGCACTGCTCGACCGTGTGCCCGAAGTCGTCGGAGAGAAACGCGATGTGGTGCACGAATTCACCGCGCTTGGCCAGCACCTTGTGCACCCACGTGTCAGGCTCGCCGGGCGCCCAGAGCTGGATGGAGACGCCCGCCGGATCCGGGTTCTGGAAGGTGGCCCAGATCATCGGGACGCCGTCGCCCGTTCCGCCGCCGCGCGTCAGGCGGGCGGCGTGCCCAGGGGCGAGGACCTGAAGAATGTCCGTCCAATCTTCGATCGCTTTGTCAAGGTCCCAGACACACATGGAGACGTGGTCGATGTGGACGCCGGGCATGAAGACCTCCTGGAGAGTGACTTGCTGGACTGCATGACGGGGTTCAGGGCGAGCGCGGGGCGACGGTGGCGGTGCCTTCGAGGACCCGGCCGCGCCCCACGACCTCGAGCCACACCGCGCATTCCGCGCCGTGCTCGTCGACGGCAGTGACGGTGCCTCCGGCGACGACGGCGTCGCCGGCGAAGACGTTGCCGAGGTAACGGACGCGGATACGGCGCAGGTGCTCGAGTCCACCGGCCCAGTCGCCGAGCATCCGCATCACGAAAGCCAGGTTGATCGGGCCCTGATTGACCACCCGGTCACCCATCTCGAGTTTGCGCACCGTGTCGCCGTCGAAATGGATGGGGTTGGAATCACGGAGCAACAGCGCCATGGTTTTCATGCGCGCGGGGTCCACATGGTCGTTTCGCCACCGCGGAAGCTGGTCCCCGACTCGCGCGTTCATGCCTGCCGCCGCGGGAAAACATAGGAATTGCGCAGCCGCGCGACCGGCGTGCCTTCGGTGGCGGCCTCCATTTCGACCGTGACGATGTCGAAGACGCCGGTCCGGGCACCGGATTTGCGCTGCACGTCGACGATCGTCGCCCGCACGTCGTAAACCTTCTCCACCGTCAGCGGAGCGAGCAGTTCCACGTCGGTCTCGCCGAGCATCGGGCCATCGGAAGCCTTGGCGCCGCACAAGGTGAACAGCTCGTCGATCGAGATGCCCATTGCCGCCTGCGGTCCCGCGAAAGCCCAGAGCGGATGCGCGGCGGGGTCGTCGCCGTGGCCGGCGAGGACCGTGTCGCGCATCAACCAGTCCTCGTAGGGCTCAACGCTGAACCGGCCGCCTGGCAGGCGGCGCCCGATCTGGGCCCGGAGGGTTTCCAGTGCGATCACGTCATGCCTTTCGTCGTCGTCGACTCGGCCAGCGTATCGAATCAAGCGAACGGTTGGTAGAGTTTCAGAGCGAATATCCGCCGTCGACGTCCAGCGACTGACCCGAGATGTAGCCGGCGCGGTCCGACGCCAGGAAGGCCACGGCCTCGGCCACCTCGTTCGCGCGGCCGAAGCGCCGCAGCGGGATTGCCCGCAATGCGGCTTCCTGGGCGTTGTCGTCGAAATCGCCGGACTCGCGCAGCCGCTGGGCCATGCCGTCCCACAGCAGGCCGGGGCCCACGCAGTTCGCCCGCACGCCGAACCGGCCTTCCTCCGCGGCTATCGCCCGTACGAGAGCTTCGATGCCGGCCTTCGCACCCGGGGAAAGCCCGTCGCGGAGCGGAAAACGCCGAAGCGCGACTGTGGTGACGGCGACGATCGAGCCGCGGCTCGCGCGCAGGTACGGCAACGCCGGATGCGCCACGTTGTAGAACGCGACGGCTTCCATTTCCAGCTGGTGCCGGAAGGTCGCCGGTTCGATCTCGCTGATCCGGATCTGTGGAACATGCGGGCCCCCGGCGTGCACCACCGTGTCGATGCCGCCGAACCGTTCACCTGCGTCTTTGACGAACGCGGCCGCCGCGGCGGTGTCGGTGAGGTCGACCGCGTGCGCCACGACCTGCCGTCCGGCCGCTCGCAGTTCCCGGCACAGCGCCTCGGCCGCCTCGCCGTTGGACCGGTAGCTGAAGGTCAGGTCGTTGCCGTCCGCGCTGAGCAGGCGGCACACCGCGCTGCCGACCGCGCCGGTTCCGCCGACCACCAGGGCGGCGCGCCGCTTCTCGTCTTGCTCCGGCATCGGCCGCCCTCCAGCGCAATTCAAACGATTGGTTGACAGAGACGGTAGGGTCGGTTGACAGGCTTGGCAAGTCTTGTGTCTCAGTTGGTCGCTTTCTGGCCGGGGTCGTCGACCGCGGTCGCGCCGGAGAAGTCTTGCCCGGCGTGTCAGCTCGGGGTATGTTCTCAAACGATCGGTTGGTTCATTTTCTTCTGCTGTCGGTGCGACGAAGGGCCGTGACATGAGCAGGGAACCGGTGACAGCGGCAAATGTGCGTCGACCGCGCGCGGCCTTTTCCGCCCGTACCAAGGGAGTCGGGCGATGACGGGGGAAAGTTACGCGGGCATGGTGCGTGCGGTCGCCGCGCGGCGGCCCGAGGTGGATGCGCTCGTGTTCCCCGATGTCCGGGTCACCTACCGGGAGCTGATCGAGCGCGCGCAGTGGCGCGCACGGGAACTCCGCGCGCTCGGGCTGGGCGCTGGGGACACCTTCGGCGTGCTGCTCCCGAATTCACCGGAGCTGATCGAGCTGATGCTGGGTGGCGCCATGATCGGGGCGGTCACCGTGCCGATCAACACCCGCTACAAGGTCTACGAGCTCGAGCACATCTGTTCCGACGGCCGCCTGTCGGCGCTGTTCCTGACCGATGCCGACGAGCATGTCGACTTCGCCGACCTTGTGCACCGCACGCTGCCCGGCCTCGCCGAATCCGACCCCTGGTCGCCCGCGGTGCACGGGTTTCCGCACCTGCGCGGGGTGGTGCTGCTGGGCGGGCGATCGGCGCCGGGCATGATCACCGGCGCCGAGTTGCGCCGCCGGGCCGCCGCACAGCCGGTGCCGGGGCCGCAGGACGCTCCGGCCGGCGAGGACCCGCTCATCGTCATGTACACCTCGGGGACGACCGCCAACGCCAAGGGCTGCGTCACCACGAACCTCGCGCTGGTCCGCAACGCGAAGGCCATCGCCGAACGGTTCGAAATCCCCGAGGACGACCGCTGGTGGGACCCGCTGCCGATGTTCCACATGGGAGCGATCCTGCTGATGTCCGCGGTCTTCAGCCGTGGCGGAACCTTCATCAGCCAACCGCGCTTCGAGCCCGACATCGCCTTCGACCTGATCGAGCGCCACCAGGCCACCGTGCTCTACCCGCTTTTCCCGACCATCACGCTGACGCTGATGCACCATCCCCGGTTCGCCACCGGGGTGCCGGACACCGTGCGGATCGTGAGCAACGTCAGCCCGCCCGATGTGCAGCGGCAGATCCAGAGCGCGTTCGCGCCGGCCACCTTGATCAGTGCCTACGGGATCACCGAGCTTTGTGGCTCGCTGGCCTACAGCCGGCTGGACGACAGTGTCGAACAGCGAACCGAGACCTGCGGGCACCTGTTGCCCGGCTGGGACGGCCGGATCGTCGACCCGGACACGGGTCTGCCCGTCCCGGCGAACGTGCGGGGCGAACTGGTCGCCAAGGGCCCCAGCATGTTCGCCGGCTATTTCGGGGACCCGGAGCAGACCGCGCTGAGCATCGACGCCGACGGCTGGTTCCACACCGGCGACCTGTGCTCGATGGACGCCGACGGGCTGCTGTCGTTTCACGGCCGGCTCAAGGACCAGCTCAAGGTGGGCGGCGAGAACGTCTCGGCGCTGGAGGTCGAATCGTTCCTGGCCACGCATCCAGCCATCAAACTCGCGGCGGTGGTGGGCATTCCCGACGACCGGCTGATCGAGGTCCCGGCGGCGTTCGTCGAGCTGGTGCCGGGGGAGAGCATCACCGAGGAGGAGGTGGTGCGGTTCTGCACCGGTCGGATCGCGCGCTTCAAGATCCCGCGGTATGTGCGTGTCGTGACGGAATGGCCGATGTCCTCGACGAAGGTGCAGAAGTTCCGGCTGCGTGACCAGCTCCTGGCCGAACTGCCGGCGCGACCGGTCGCGTCGACCGCCGCGACGAGCCGATGAGCACGGCCGGCCGCCCCACCGTGATCGCGAGCGGGTTGGCGTTTCCGGAGGGACTGGCCTGGGACGCCGCCACGTCGACTGTGATCGTCAGTTCCGTCGCCGAAGGCGCCGTGTATCGCCTCTGGCCGCAGACCCGGCGTCTCGAGAAGCTTGGCGACACGCTGGGCGGCGCCAACGGCGCGGCGGTCGCCGAGGACGGCGGCGCATTGGTCGCCCAGAACGGCGGAATCGACGCCCGGCCGTCCGTCGCGCGCCGTTTTCCCGACGCCGCACCGTTACCGGCGCCGCGGCCGACCACACCCGGTCTGCAATGGGTGTCGGCGGAGGGCACCGTCACCTATCTGGCCGACCGGGGCCTGACCGCGCCCAACGACGTCACGGTCGGTCCCGACGGGACGATCCTGTTCACCGATCCGGGGCACAAGAGCACCGACCCCGGTTACCGCGGCGGCCGGATCATGGCTTACCGATCCGGTGTGCTGGAGACCGTCGCGAGCGGTTTCTGGTACTGCAACGGCATTCAGGTCGACCGGGATGGGCAGATCGTCGTGACCGAACGCGACGGCCTCGTTCGCATCCGGCCGGACCGCACCTGGGAGTGGCTCAACCGCACCGTCGGCGAGCACGGCGGCGACGGCTTCTGCCTGGACGCGGAAGGCCGGTTCTACGTGGCCGCGAAGGGCGACTCCGGGGTGCGTGTCCTCGAAACCGATGGCACGGTGCTGGATTTCCTGCCGATGCCCCAGCCCGGGATGACGTCGAACTGCTGCTTCGGCGGCCCCGGCCTGCGGTGGCTGTTCGCCACGGACGCCGTCTCGGGCGAGGTCATGGTCTGGGACGACATGCCCACCCGCGGGCTGGCGGTCGGCGCCTGGCCGGTTGCCGCGGCCGGGTGAATTCGGGGAGAAGGTGGGTTCGGTGGATGTGACCGGGACGTATGCGGAGCTCGCGCGGCTGGTCGTGGAGCTGACCTGGCGGATCGACCACGGGCAGGCGTCGCGCGTACATGAGCTGTTCGTCGACGACGGGGTGCTGGCGCTCGGTGGCCGCCACGAAGGTCGTGAAGCGATCCGTGGCTGGGGCGTCCAGCGGGAGGCTTCCCCGCGCCAGTCCCGCCACGTCTGCACCAACATGCGGTTCACCGTCGCGTCTCCCACCGAAGCCGACGGGACGACGACCGTCACCGTCTACCTCCGCGAGAGCGATGGCCCGGCGTCGACGGTGCCGACCGTCGTCGGCGAATACCAGGACACGTTCACCAGGGCTCCGGACGGCGCCTGGGCGTTCCGGACCCGGTCCATGACGGCGTTCTCGCGCGCGGGCTGACCACAACCGATTCAAGGAACGAGGATGAGATGACAGCTTCCGCACCGGTCCGTGCGATCACGGATGAGGAGGCCGCGTTCTATCACGAGAACGGCTGGGTGAAGCTCGAACAGTTCGTCCCGGCCGGGGTCGCGGCCGAGATGCTCGAGCAGGTCAAGTCGCACATCGAGCAGGCGGAGGTGGCGGGACGCGGGACGGCCGACATCTACGACACCGACGCCTGGCGCGACTGGCACTGGATCGCCCGCGACGAAAAGCTCGAACCTTTCGTCAGCGTGTCGTTCTCCGCCGAAACCGGGCGTAACGTCCGCAAGCTGATCGGCCGGGAGGTCGGCATCCGCTGTCACGGCGACATGATGGCGGTCAAGATGCCGGCCGGGCACGGCGCGAGCAAACCGACCGCCTACCACCAGGATTTCCCGAACTTCCCGTTCGACCGAGCCGGCATGATGTCGTTCTGGATCGCGCTCGACGACGTGCCGCCGGAACGCGGCTCGATGCGGTTCGTCAGCGGGTCGCACCGCGAGGGTTCGCTGGGGCGGATGGGGTTCGGCGCCGAGGACATGGTCGAGTACTACCCGCATCTGTTGCAGCGCCACGAACTGTCGCCGCCGATCCACCTGCGCGCGGGCGATGCCACCGCACACGACGGGCTGGTGGTGCACGGCGCTCCGGAGAACTCGACCGACAGGCCGCGGTGGGCGTACATCACGTCGTACTACCCGGCCGACGTCCGCTACACCGGCGCGGACCACCACATCTTCACCCGCGACATGGGGCTGGAGATCGGCCAGGCGATCGACCACGACAGGTTCGCCGCCGTCTACCCATGACGGCGGGAGGAGGGAAGAGACGTGGCGGCGAACCTGCCCGTGGCGGGGGTGCGGCCGAGGGCCGAACGGCGGTCGCATCCGGCCGTCGACGAGGAGCTGCGGCGCCTGGTCGAGGCCGGTGAGACCGGGATTCAGGTCGCCGCGGTGGTGGATGGCCGGCTGCGGATCGACGCCTGGGCAGGCCGCACCAGCGAGGGCGGCGGCCTGGTGGACGGCGAGACGCTGTTCCCCGTCTTCTCCGTTTCGAAGGCCGTCACCGCCACCGCCCTGCACGTCCAGGCCGAGCGCGGGCTCGTGGAGTACGACGCCCCGCTCGCGCGCTACTGGCCGGAGTACGGCGCGCACGGAAAGGACGGGATCACCGTCGGGCACGTGCTCAGTCACCGGGCCGGGGTGCCGCAGATGCCCGACGGCGTGTCCCCGGAGATCATCTGTGACTGGCCGGAGATGACCCGGCGGCTGGCGGACCTGGAGCCGTTGTTCCCCGCGGGCGCCCGGAACACCTACCTGTCGATGACCTTCGGCTGGCTGCTCGGCGAGGTGGTGCGGCGTACTGACCCGCGGCGGCGTCCCTTCGGCCGGTTCGTCCGTGAGGAAGTGTGTGCGCCCCTCGGGATGCACGATTTCTACCTCGGGGTGCCCGAAAGCGAACAGTCACGGGTCGCGACCCTGACCTTCCCCGAGCGGCCCCCGTGCCCGCCGGCCGGCTCGCTGGTCCGGCGGGCGGTGCCGCCGGCGGTTGGGCTCGATCCCGACGTGTTCAACCGGCCCGAGGTGCGGCGCGCGTGCGTGCCCGCGGTCGGTGGGATCGGCAACGCCCGGTCGGTGGCGCGCCTGTTCGCGATGCTGGCCGGTGGCGGTTCCCTGAACGGGACGCGGTTGCTCGGCGAACGCCGTGTTCTGTCCTTTTTGGAACCCAGGCCGGATCATCTCGCGGTGGACGAGGTGTATGGCAAGCCGTTCCCGGTCGGCGTCGGTGGCTACTGGGTGACAGCGCCGGGTGTGCTCGACACGGCCGGCCGGGAGCACCGGGTCTTGGCGCACACGGGCGCCGGCGGCTCCATCGCCTGGGCCGACCTCGACACGGGCGTCGCCGTCGCCGTGTGCCACAACCGCATGGTGGGCGCGACCCCGGAGCCCTTGTTCGCCCGGCTGGCCGACGCCGTCCGCCTCGCCGTCACCTGAGCGCGCGGTTCTACGTTCGAAGCAGTGGGAAGGAAAACGAGTGAGTGGTGCGCAGGAGCGGTTCGACGTGATCGTGGTCGGCGCGGGTTCGACGGGCGGGGTGCTGGCCGCACGGCTCAGCGAGGACCCCGGCCGATCCGTGCTGCTCCTCGAAGCCGGCCCCGATTTTCCCGACGAGGAAACGCGGCCGCCCGGATTCTTCAGTGGTGGCAGCGTATCCGGCCACCACGGAACGGGTTCCGGGGCGCCGGTGCCGCAGCTCGACTGGGGGTACCGCACCGAGCCGCTGGCCGATGGCCGGCGGGTACCGCTGTCGCGCGGCAAGTTCGTGGGCGGCACGTCGATGATCAACGGCTGCATCGCCGTCCGCGGTCGTCCGGAGGACTTCGAGCGGTGGGTCGCGGCCGGGGCGGCCGGGTGGGGCTGGCAGGAGGTGCTGCCCTACTACGAGAAGGCCGAACGCGAGGTCAGCATCCGGACCTACCCGCCCGAGCGGTGGTTGCCCAGCCAGCACCTGTTCGTCGAAGGCTGCCGCCAGCTCGGCTTCCGCTACCTCGACGACCTGAACGCGCCGGACGCGTGGGACGGCGTGGTGGGGCCGTGGCCGCGCAACCGGCGCAACGAGATCCGCCAGGGCACCCTGGTCACCTACATCCGCGCCGCCCGGCGGCGGCCGAACTTCACCCTCCGCCCCGGCGCGATGGTGGACCGGGTCGTCTTCGAAGGCGACCGCGCCACCGGCGTGCGTTACCTCGACGCGGCTGGTCGTCCGGTCGAGGTCCGCGCCGACCGGGTGGTGCTCAGCGCCGGCGCTTACGGCAGCGCGCCCATCCTGTTGCGTTCCGGTGTCGGGCCGGCCGATGAGCTGCGCGCCCTCGATATCACACCACGGGTGGACCTGCCCGTGGGACGCGACCTCATGGACCATCCTGGACTGTCCTTTGTGCTCAGCGCCGATCCGGAGTACGTGCGGATGGGATGGCCGAGTCTCGCGGTCGCCGGCCGCGGTGCCGGCTGGTGGGGCATTCCCGCCACCTACGACGAACAGGAAGGCCTGATCGCCCTCAGCTTCTTCCTGGCGCTCGTCGAAGGGCCGGGAGGTTCGGTGCGGCTCCGTTCGGCGGCACCGGACGCGGACCCAGTCATCCGGCACGACTACATCCAAGCGGTCGAACGAGGCGACTTCGACGGCGTGTGGGCCGATTTCCAGCGACTTCTCGGCACCGACGCCTACCGTGCGGCACACGTCACCGACACCGGTGCCGGACAACCGGTTCGCGAGCGGCTGCGTGGGTCGGTGCGGACGGGCACTCACCCGGCAGGCGGATGCGGCATCGGAAAGGTCGTCGGCGCCGACCTCGCGGTGCTCGGTCTCGCGGGCCTGTACGTCGCCGACGCGAGTGTCTTTCCCAGCCATGTCACGAACAACCCGAATTTGACCTGCTACATGATCGGCGAATACGCTGCGGACAAGCTGGCGGCGGCGGCGCCGGCGGGCGCGCGCGCCCTCGTGTGAGGAGTGTCGCTCCACGACGGCGACGCGGGATCGCTGAGCGGAACTCGCGCGGCAACCGGTCCTCTCGCTGCGCTACACCCGGGAGATCATCACGCTCGAACTCAGGCGCCGCTTCCACGACGAACTCGGCTACGGTTTGGCGCTGGAGGACTTCGCGTCGCGGTACGGCGTCTGGCGATGACCACCGCGGACGCGATCGTCGCGTGGGAGCCCCAACGGCGAAATCCCGCCGCGGCGCGCGTGGCCTGAGGATTCGCTCAGCGGCCGCTGGCGGCCGCGGCTGGTGCGGGCTCGGTGCTGGGGATGTTCCGGCCGCGCAGCAGCGACGCCAGCGCCGCGATGGCGGACATGACCGCCGCCGCCGTGAATACCGCGATCAGTCCATTGTGGAAGGGGCTGGAGATCAACTGCGGGAAGAACTGGGTGCCGGTCAGGGTGGCGGTGTTGTCACTCGGCAGCGTCTGCAGCACACCGGTGGGCGCGAGCAGGTGGCCGATGGGGTTCTCACCGAGGAACGCGGCGAACAGCGTGCTCACGGGCGGGAGTGACGCCACCCCGGCGGCCGTCGCCGCGGGGACGCCCTGGTCTTGCAGTCCGCTGGACAGCGTGTGCGGCAGCGAGCTGGACAGGCCGGCGATCATCAGTGAGAAGAACACCCCGATGGACAACGCCGTGCCCGAGTTCTGGAAGGTCGCACGGATGCCCGACGCGACACCGCGCTGGTCGGGCGGCACGCTGCCCATGATCGCGGACGTGTTGGGGGCGGAGAACATCCCTTGTCCGACGCCGCTGAACAGCAGCAGGACCGCGAAAATGGGGTAGTCGAAGTTCACCGGGAGCAGCAGCATCCCGATGAAGGTGACGGCGACCAACGTCAGGCCGCCGGTGGCGAGCGGGCGCGAGCCGACGCGGTCGGACAGATAGCCCGACACCGGCCCGGCGACGAGGAAACCGATGGTCAGCGGCAACATGTAGATGCCGGCCCACAACGGCGTCCGCTCGAAGTCGTACCCGTGCAGGGGCAGCCAGATCCCTTGTAGCCAGATGATGAGCATGAACTGCAGCCCGCCGCGGGCGATCGAGATCAGCAGCGCGGCCAGGTTGCCGGCGGCGAAAGCCCGGATGCGGAACAGTCCGAGATGGAACATCGGCTGGCGGACCCGTGTTTCGGCGATACAGAACGCGATCAGCAGCACCACGCCGCCGCCGAGACCGGCGAGCACCCACGGGTTCGTCCAGCCGGTGGGATGGCCGCCGTGGGGCTGGATGGCGTAGGTGATGCCGGCGAGGATCGCGGTTGTGCCTGCGGTGAAGGTGAGATTGCCGATCCAGTCGATGCTGGCCGGCTGTCGTTGCCCGGATTCTCGCAGGCTCCGGTAGGACCAGATGGTGCCGGCAACGCCGATGGGCACGCTCACCCAGAACACGGCGTGCCAGTCGATCGCGGCGAGCAGGCCACCGGCCAGCAGGCCCAGAAACTGCCCCACCAGCGCGGTGATCTGGTTGACGCCCAGCGCCATACCCCGTTGGCCGGCGGGGAACGCGTCGGTGAGGATCGCCGCGGAGTTGGCCATCAGCATCGAGCCGCCGACGGCCTGCACCACCCGCCAGGCGATCAGCCAGATCGCGCCGCCCTGGCCCATCAGCGGATCCAGCGACAGCGCCAGTGACGCACCGGCGAAGATGGCGAACCCCATGTTGTACATGCGGACCCGGCCGAACATGTCGCCGAGCCGGCCCAGCGCCACCACCAGCACGGCGGAGACTAGCAGGTAGCCGAGGACCATCCAGAGCAGGTAGCCGATATTGCCCGGGGCGAGCGGATCCAGGCCGATACCGCGGAAGATGGCCGGCAGCGAGATGATCACGATCGACCCGTCCACCGAGGCGATGAACACGCCGAGCGTGGTGTTGGACAGTGCCACCCACTTGTAGCCGCGGCCGGCCGGTGCCGACGCTGCCCGGCGCACCGTCACAGCCGCTCCGCCAAGCGGTCCAGTAGCGGCAAAACCGCCACCAGACGGCGCCGTTCGGCCGGTGTGAACTCTTCCTGCAGAGCCCGCGCGATCCGTTGCGAGTTCTGGAAGCGGCGGTCCCGCAGGACCTTCCTGCCCTTGGCGGTCACGGTCATCAGCACACGCCGTCCGTCCTTTTCGTCCGGTTGACGGTGCACCAGGCCGCGTTTTTCGAGCGCGGCGAGCGTCGTCCCCATGGCCTGCGGCCGCACTCGTTCCTCCTCTGCGAGCACACCTGGTGAAGTGGGGCCCTGCCGGTCGAGGCGGGCCAGCGCCGAGGATTCCGACAGCGTCACGTCCCCGACTTCGCGGGTCTGCCGCAACCGCCGGGCGATCCGCCCCACCGTCACCCGTAGCTCGGCGCCGGCGCGAACGACCTCGGCGGGCATGGTCGTGGTCTCAGGCACGACTAGTAACAATAGGTTTATCAACCGGCATTGACAATAGTGCGGGCGAAAGCCGGTGACGGCGGCGTTTGCGGGTTGCGCGTGCCGTTCGCGGAGGACGAACTTCTAGGTCTCGGTTTCCGGCGCCGGGCAGTTAGTGACAAACCGGACGCACCACGGCGCAGTGCAGGACGCGATCGGTCTCACGCGGAAGTGGGCCGGACACCGGGCGAGGCGGCCCTCCGGTTCGAGGGGCTGGGGCGCCTGTGCGGGCAGGTTGTTCCGGATCGGCCCGGTGAACGGCGGGATGGGCCGCGACGGATCGTGGAGAGCCTCGTCCAGCCCCCGTCGCTCACTCCTCGCTGATCCGCAGGGCCGCCAAGGGGCAGGCCGCGACCCCGCTGCGCGCGATGTCTTCTCGCCCTGGCGGCACCTCGCGGTCCTCGCCGACGGTGGAGTAACCCTCGTCGTCGAGGGGAAACAGCTCCGCGTCCACAACGGCGCATTGACCGTGTGCCTCGCAGGCCATGGAGTCCACACTGATTTTCATGTGTCACCTGCCGGTCGTGGTGGTCCGGTGCACAGCGGGCGCCGTACGTCACCGAGGGTAGGACATCCGCTCGGGCCGGTGTCGCCCGATCACTGGGTAGCGCTGGAGGCCCAGCGCACCAGCTGCCCGGCTGTCCGGCACCGGCCGGTCGAACCCGGCGAACCGCTGCTTGCGCCACGGGGCGATCTTGCTGACGTCTCCGCCCCGGTTCGGCATACCGTTGGTAGGCGGCGATATCGCGTTCGTAGCGCTCACCTCCGCGAGCCGCGGTCCGGCTCACCGCGGAGCCATCCGCACCGCACCGTCGAGCCGGACCGTTTCGCCGTTGATCATGGGGTTGTCGAGCAGATGCATCGCCAACCGCGCGAACTCGTCCGGCTGCCCGAGCCGGCGCGGGTGTGGCATCGTCCGGGCCAGCGCCTCGCGAACCGCCGCGGGCACGCGCGCGAGAATGGGCGTGTCGAACAGGCCCGGCGCGATGGTGTTCACCCGGATGAGCCGGCCCGCCAGATCGCGCGCCGCGACGAGGGTGAGTCCGACGATGCCGGCCTTGGACGAGGCGTAGGGCGCCTGCCCTATCTGCCCTTCCCAAGCGGCCACGGACGCGGTCAGCACACATACCCCACGCTCTCCGTCGAGCGGCTGGGCCTGGGCCATCCGCGCAGCGGCGAGGCGCAGCACGTTGAAGGTGCCGATCAGGTTGGTCCGCACGACCGACTCGTAGTCGGCGAGAGAGCCCGGCTCGCCGTTCTTGTCGACGACTCGCAGCGCTCCTCCTCGCCCGGCGCAGTGCACGAGGGTACGCACCGGCTTCATCCCGGCCGCCTCGTCGAGGGCATTCTCGACGGCGTCCTCGTCGGTGACGTCAGCGGGACAGAAACGGGCCAGGTCGCCCAGTTCCTCAGCGACCTCCGCGCCGGCGGAGGAAGGGAGATCGACGATCACCGTCGATACCCCCGCCGCCACGAGCCGGCTGGCGGTCGCCTTACCCAGACCTGAGGCACCTCCGGTGACGAGTGCGGATCCGGACGTGACGTCCATCGATTCCCTGCCTTCCACTGTCGCATGTGAACGGTTCGGCTGGTCCTGCCGCTGCCGCGAATCGCGCAGGTGCCGAAAGCTTGTGCGGAGAGTTCCCGCTTGTTACGGTCACATTAGTTTAACCGCCGTTTAGCAAGATCGAAAGGGTCGTGATGGATGCAGTGAATGCGAGCGCCACGTTCCCTCAATCCGAGGTGGGCGCCGCGCCCAGGACGGCGACGTCCGGCGACCAGTTGACGGCCACCCTGGAATGGCGGGACGCCACCGCGGCCAAGCTGTCCGGCGGGCCGGCGGGACTGCTGCAACCGGGTGCCATTCCGCGCCGCAACGCCCGTCGTTTTCCGGCGAAGACCGCCTACGTCGTGGGTGGTCAGCGGGTGAGCTGGGCCGAGTTCGACCAGACCACCGATGCGCTGGCGCACGGCCTGCGCGCCGTCGGCGTCGTCCCTCGTGACCATGTCGCGGTGATCGGCGGCAACAGCCTTGCCTTCATGTACGCGGAATTCGCGGTGATGAAGGCCGGCGCGGCCGTCGTGCTGATCAGCCCGTCGCTCGCACCGTCCCAGATGGTCAGTCAGCTCAATCACGCCGACGTCTCCACCGTCATCGCCGCCGCCGACGTACGCGAACGCCTGCGGGAGGCCGAGCCGGAATTCCAGGGAAAACGAATTCTGACCTGGGGCGCCGAGGCGGGCTGCGCGGCGACCGTCGAAGAGTTGATCGCGCGACACCACGACGACGGCTTCTTCCCGCTGGCCGATGTCCGGCCCGGCGACCCGGCACTGGTGCTGTACACGTCGGGCACGACGGGTGTTCCGAAAGGGGCCGTGAACACCTATTACGACTTCATGGTCAAGCTTCTCACCAACTCGCTGTCCGCTGAGTACAAGGAATACGAAACAGGCCTGGTGCTGACGCCGCTGTGTATGGGCGGAACGCAGGTGCTCACCCTGATGAACTACGCCATCATGGGCATGACCTGTGTTATCGCCGAGGCGTTCGAACCCGGGGCGGCACTGGGCCTGATCGAGCGCGAAGGGGTGTCCACGTTCCTCGCGGTCCCCACCATGACCACGGCGATGGTGAACCATCCAGCCATCGACGGCGCCGATTTGTCTTCGCTGCAGCGCATCTACAGCGCGGGTGCGGCGTTGCCGGTCGAGATCTTCGACCGGCTGCGCGGGCATGGCGTCCGGGTGTGCGAAATCTACGGCTCATCCGAAACCGGCGGCGGAGTGGTCATCACCGCGGCCGAGAAGGACGAACGGCCGGCCAGCGTCGGCCGGCCCAAGGTCGGGCACGAGGTGCTGGTGGTCGACGACCAGGATCAGCCCGTGCCGCCGGGAGAGGTGGGCGAGATCGTGATGCGCGGCGACCCGATCACAGCCGGCTACTACGAGCAGCCCGCGATCCACCAGGAATCCTTCCGCAACGGCTGGTTCCACACCGGTGACCTCGGGTATCGCGACCAGGACGGGTACTACTACGTCGTCGACCGCAAGAAGGACATGATCGTCAGCGGCGGCACCAACGTGTACCCCAAGGACATCGAGGAAGTCCTCTACCGCATGCCCGGTATCGCCGAGGCCGCCGTCGTTGGCCTGCCGCACTCGCGGTGGGGTGAAGCCGTGACCGCGTTCGTGGTGGCGGCCGCCGGCGCCGCGCTGTCCGTGGCCGAGGTTCGCGAGGAGTGCCGCCACAAGCTGGCCGGGTTCCAGGTGCCGAAGGAGGTCATCCTCGTCGACGCCATTCCCAAGACGGCGATGGGCAAGATCTCGAAGGCCGCTCTGCGGTCGGAGAACTCCGATCTGTATAAAACAGCCGATGCCAGGGGGCAGTGAATCCGGTGGACCATCCCGACAACTTTCTCGCGCCGGCCGTGTGGGGAAATCCGCATCCCTACTTCGCGCGGCTGCGCTCGACCCAGCCCGTCAGCTGGAACTCGTGGTGGAACGGGTGGGTGCTGACGCGCTACGACGACGTCGACTTCATCCTCAAGCGCAGCGAAAAGGTGTCGGCGGCGACGGTCGCGCCGGCGATGGCACGGGCCACGCCCGAGCAGTTGGAGCGGCGGGCGACCACGTTCCGGATGCTGGGGTCGTTTCTCCCGCTCAACGACCCGCCGGACCATACTCGGCTGCGCCGCCTGGTGAACAAGGCGTTCACCCCCGCCACCGTCGCCCGGCTCCAGCCGGGCATCGAGCGCAGGGCCAAGGAACTGCTGGACGCCGTAGAAGGCCGCGATCAGTTCGAAGTGATCAGCGATTTCTCCCATCCGCTGACCCTTTCGGTCATCTCCGAAATGCTCGGCATCCCGGACGAAGACCGCACCGAAGTGGGCACCTGGGGTGCGCAGATCGTGCCTCTCGTGCTGGAGGGGCGGGACAACAGCGGCCGGCGCGAGGTCGCCGAGCGGGTTCTGCAGGAGATGGAGCAGTACTTCAGGAAGCTACTGCAGGTGCGGCGCAGAGGGCCGCGTAACGACCTCGTCTCCGCCCTCGCCCAGGCGGAAGACGCGGGCGGGCTGCTCACCGAGGACGAGATCGTCTCAACCTGTATCCTGCTGATCTTCGCCGGGCAGGAGACGACGACGGGCCTGATCGCCAACGCCGTGCTCGCCCTGGACGAGCACCCGGACCAGCGCGAACGCCTCGTCCAGCAGCCGGAGCTGATGCCCGGTGCGGTGGAGGAGCTGTTGCGCTACTGCGGGACCGCTTTCGCCGTCACGCGCATGGCGAAAGAGCCGTTCCGGTTGCGGGAGCAGGAAATCGCCGCCGGCGACAAGATCCTGCTTGTGCTGGCGGCCGCGAACCGGGACCCGGAGCGCTTCCCGGATCCGGACCGTCTCGACATCTCCCGGAACGCAACCGGGCACCTGGCCTTCGCCGGAGGCGTGCACTACTGCCTGGGTGGCCCGTTGGCGCGGGTGGAGGCACGTATCGGTCTCAACCAGCTCCTCGCGAGATACCCGCATCTTTCGCCCGCACCGCAACGGTTGACGTGGAGCGACGTGATCATCGCCCGCGAGCCGGCGTCGCTGGTCGTCGATCTCAGCGGCGCGGGACGAGGTGTCGCATGAGCGGCGCGTGGGCGGAGGTCGACCACGAGCTCTGCATGGGCACCGCCATGTGCAGGTCGGTCGCGCCCCAGGCGTTCTCCTTGGGAGACGACGGGAAATCGTCGTACGTCTCCTCGGCGGGGGCATCGCTGGACGCCCTGCGGGATGCGGAAGAGAACTGCCCGGTGCAGGCCATCACGGTGCACGAAGACGAGCAGGGCTGAGGAGGAGCGGATGGACCTGGGGCTCGCCGGCAGGACGGCGATCGTCAGTGGGGGTGCCTCCAACATCGGCCGGGCGATCACGCTCGCACTGGCCGCCGAAGGGGTGAACGTCGCCGTCCTTGACCTTGACCTGGAGCAGGCGGAGCGGGTGGCGAAGACGGCTGCGGACCAGGGGAGCGGCACGGTGCTGCCGCTGCGGGCGGACATCACCGACCCGGCCGGTCTCGGGCCGGCGGTGGCCACGGTGGCCGAGCGCCTGGGCCCGGTGGAGGTCCTGGTCAACAACGCCGGCTGGGCGCGGCGGGCCGAATTCCTCGACCAGCCCGTGCAGGAGGCGTGCCGGCTGATCGAGGTCAACTTGCTCGGCATGATGAACCTGACCCGCGCCGTGCTGCCGTCCATGGTGGAGCGCGGGGGAGGCGCTGTGGTCAGCGTCGGCAGCGACGCCGGCCGCATCGGCGAGAAGCAGGAAGGCGTCTACGGGGCGGCGAAGGCCGGTGTCATCTCGCTGAGCAAGACGCTCGCGCGCGAGTACGGCCGCCGGGGCGTGCGCTTCAACGTCGTCTGCCCCGGCGCCACCGTGCCCGGCAGTGCCGAGGACATCGGCCCGCACAGCCTGTGGAACCAACAGGAATATGCCGTGTATCGCGAGTCGGGCACGCAGGGACCGATCGTCCGGCACTACCCGCTGGGCCGTCTCGGGCGGCCCGAGGACATCGCCGGCGCCGTCGTGTTCCTCGCCTCGCCGCAGGCCGGTTTCATCACCGGGCAGACGTTGAGCGTCAACGGGGGCTACACGATGAGCTGACCCGGCATCGTTTCCCATCATTCGCCGATCTGCCTGGAGGCTTGCCGATGTGGCACGACGCTTTCCCCGACCTGCTGTTCGACCAGCGCCCCGACGGCGTGCTGGTGATCACCATCAACCGTCCCGACACGCTCAACGCGACCGATGAGGTTCTGCACCGTCAGCTCGCCGACGTGTGGCGTGCGGTGTCCCGCGACCCGGATGTGCGAGTGGCCGTGGTGACCGGGGCCGGGCCGGCGTTCTCCGCCGGTGGCGACCTCGGCATGATCGAGGCGTCGGCGGGTGACTTCGCGGGCGCGACGATGCTGATGCGCGAGGCCCGCGATCTGGTGCAGGGCATCATCGACTGTGAAAAGCCGATCGTGTCGGCCATCAACGGTGTGGCCGTCGGCGCGGGACTGGTGCTGGGATTGATGGCCGACATCAGCATCATCGCCGAGGAGGCCCGGTTCACCGACGGGCACCTGCGCCTGGGTGTCGCCGCCGGGGATCATGCGGCGATGCTGTGGCCGCTGCTGTGCGGGATGGCCAAAGCGAAGTACTACCTGCTGACGTCCGATTTCATTGACGGCAAGGAGGCCGAGCGGATCGGCCTGGTGAGCAAGTGCGTACCGGGGGAGTGCCTGATGGAGGAGGCGCTGGCGGTGGCGACCCGCCTGGCCGACGGTCCGCAGATGGCGTTGCGGTGGACCAAGCGCGCGCTCAACGGCTGGCTGGAGATCGGCGGGCCGATCTTCGAGGCGTCCCTCGGTTTCGAAATGCTGTCGTTCCTGGGCGAGGAAGCCGCCGAGGGGGTGCGGGCGCTGCGCGAGAAGCGGCGGCCCGATTTCCGGGCGCACCAAGGAAAGGCCGTATCGCTGCCAGTGCCGGCACCCTGAGCGTAGGAAACTGGAGGAACAACATTGTGAACGAGATGAGACAAGCCGTGATCGTCGATGGCGTGCGCTCGCCGGTCGGGCGCGGAAAGGCGACCGGAGCGCTGGCGACCGTGCATCCGGTGGAGTTGCTCGCCCAGGTGCTCAAGGGCTTGGTCGAGCGCAACGGCCTGGACCCCGGCACGGTGGACGACGTCATCATCGGCTGCGTCAGCCAGGCCGGCGAGCAGGCGACCACACCCGGCCGCATGGCGTGGCTGGCCGCCGGTTTTCCCGCCTCGGTGCCGGCGACGACGATCGACCGGCGCTGCGGTTCGAGCCAGCAGGCAGCGCATTTCGCCGCGCAGGGCGTGATGGCCGGCGCCTACGACATCGTCGTCGCCGGTGGGGTGGAGTCCATGAGCCAGGTGCCGCTGGCGTCGGCGCGGCTCGGGAAGGACACTTTCGGCCCGTCGGTCACGGACCGCTATGCGCCCGGCCTCGTCGGGCAGGGCATCTCGGCCGAACTCGTCGCGGCGAAATGGAATCTGAGCCGTGAGTCACTCGACGAGTATTCGGCCCGTTCGCACCATCGCGCCCACGACGCGGCCACCGGCGGGCTGTTCGCCAAGGAGATCGTGCCGATCACCCTGCCGGACGGCACCCGCGTGGGCGCCGACGAGACGATTCGTCCCGACACGACCGTGAAACGGCTTTCGGGGCTGCCGCCCGCGTTCCGCTCCGACGAGATGTCCCAGCGGTTTCCGGAGATCGACTGGCGGATCACCGCCGGCAACTCGTCCTCGATCGCCGACGGCGCCAGCGCCGTGCTGATCATGAGCGAGGAACGCGCCGCGCAGTTGGGCCTGCGGCCCCGCGCGCGGTTCCATTCGTTCTCGGTCGTGGGGGACGATCCGGTGCTCATGCTCACCGGCCCGGTTCCCGCGACACAGCAGGCACTCGAGCGCGGCGGGCTCGCCCCGGACGACATCCAGCATTTCGAGGTCAACGAGGCGTTCGCACCCGTGCCGCTGATGTACGCGGCGGAGTTCGGCGTGCCCGGGGAGCGGCTGAATCCGCTCGGCGGCGCGATCGCGCTGGGCCACCCGCTGGGGTCGTCCGGTACGCGGCTGATCACAACCATGCTCACCGCGATGGAGGCCAGGGACCAGCGCTGGGGACTGGTGACCATGTGCGAGGGCGGCGGGATGGCCAACGCCACGATCATCGAACGGCTGTGAGGCGGGCATGAGCGACGAGGTGGTGACCGAGCAACGCGACGGCGTGCTGGTCGTGTCCCTCAACCGGCCGGAGAAGCGCAACGCGGTCAACCGTGCGGTGGCGGAGGGCATCGCGGGCGCGATGCAGCAGTTGGACGAGCGGCGCGATCTCGCGGTGGGCGTGCTGACCGGCCGTGGCAAGACGTTCTGCGCCGGCATGGATCTGAACGCGTTCCTGGCCGGTGAATCGCCCTATGTGGACGGACGCGGGTTCGCGGGGATCACCCAGGGCCGGCCGCGCAAGCCGCTGATCGCTGCCGTTCACGGCGCGGCCGTCGCCGGTGGCTTCGAGATCGTGCTGGCCTGTGATCTCGTGGTGGCCTCCGCCGACGCGGTGTTCGGTGTGCCGGAGGTGCGCCGCGGCCTGACGGCGGCCGGCGGGGCGCTGTTCAACCTGGGCCGCCGGATTCCGTTCCACCTCGCGATGGAAATGGTGCTGACGGGTGCGACGGTGCCGGCGCCGCGAGCCGCCGAGCTGGGCCTGGTCAACCGGGTCGTTGACACCGGTGACGTGCTGGACGCCGCCCTCGAGC
>DASZUO010000251.1:0-2005 GCA_035547575.1 Amycolatopsis sp.
CCCATGCCGCCGCACAGTTTCCCGACCCGGGACGAGATGGCGGACTATCTCGAGGCGTACGCGGAGCGCTTCGACCTTCCCGTCCGTGGCAACACGCACGTCGACCGGCTGGCCAAGGCCGGCAACGGATTCGTGATCGACGCGGGGCCGGAGACGTTCGAGGCCTCCAACGTGATCGTGTCGTCGGGCGTGTGGGGCGCACCGTCTACTCCGGACATCGCATCCCGGCTCGATCCCGGCATCCGGCAGCTGCACTCCAGCGACTACCGCAATCCCGGGCAGCTGCAGCCGGGCCCGGTGCTCGTCGTCGGCGCGAGCCACTCCGGCGCGGACATCGCGTACGAGGTCGCGCGGTCGCACAAGACCATTCTGTGCGGTCCGGAGACCGGCGAGATCCCGTTCTACTTCGAGAGCAGGCCGGCGCGCGTGATCCTGCGGGTGCTGTGGCTCGTCGCGAATCATGTGCTCACGGTGCGGCGGCGTGTCGGCCGGAAGTTCCGCGAGGAGGTGCGCTCGCACGGCGGGCCACTGATCCGGGTCAAGAAGGCCGACCTACTGGAGGCGGGGGTGGACCGGGTCCTGGACAAGGCCGTGGACGTGCGGGACGGCATGCCGGTGCTCGCGGACGGGCGGGTGCTCGATGTCGCGAACGTCGTGTGGTGCACCGGGTTCCGGCCGGCGTACGGCTGGATCGACCTGCCCGTCATGGGCGCGGACGGCTACCCGGAGCAGGACCGCGGGATCGTGGCGGACGTGCCGGGGCTGTACTTCGTTGGCCTGCCGTTCCTGTACTCGTTCGGCTCGATGCTGGTCGGCGGCGCGTCCCGCGACGCCGAGTACGTCGTGCGCCACCTGATGTCGCGCGACGCGGCGACCGATCGGGTCGGCTCGGCGGCGACGTTGAACGCGCTGGGCGCGTCGAGCCAGGCGCATGGGCATTTGTCCGAAGCGCAGCGGTTCTATTCGCGGGCGTTGCGGGTGCTGGGTCGCTGAGGCCGGAAGCGCCGGACGTACCGGCGCTGCCAGGGCGTCTCGACGGCGTGCGGGTGGTAGTGCTCGCGCACGTAGGCCACCGCTTGCGCAGCGGGCACGCCGTCGAGTACGGCGAGGCAGGCCAGCGCCGTGCCGGTGCGGCCCTTGCCGCCCGCGCAGGCGATCTCCACCCGCCCGGATTCGGCCCGCTCCCATGCCTCATGGAACGCCTGCGCCGCGTCGGCGCGGTCCTTCGGGAGCCAGAAGTCCGGCCAGCGCACCCACCGGTACTCCCACTCGACCGGCGGTGGGGCGCTTCCCAGCAGGTAAAGCGCGAACGTCGGCCGCGGTCCTTCCGGGAGCGGGCGCCGGAGACCGCGGCCGCGCACCAGCCGGCCCGAGGGCAGCCGCAACACGCCCGTCGTGTGGTCCCACGTGGTCACGGTCGTTACAGTACTCACCCGTGACGCCCCAGATCTCCGCGCTCGCCGGCCGGGGGATGTCGCACGCCGTCAAGCTCACCACCTGGGTGGGCAAGGGGAAACCCGTTACGGCGAAAGGGGTTCTGCGCCCATCGGTGCTGCCGGCCGCGGCCGCGGCGCTCGGCGTCGAGGTGCCGGCGAAGGTCCGCACCGCCGCGGACATCACGCCGGTCCACTGGCCGTGGCTCGCCGCCGAGGCGGCCGGGCTGATCGAGGTCCGCGCGGCGAAGGCCGTCGCGTGCCAAGTGGACGGTGACCCGGCGCAGTTGTGGCTCACCGGGCTGGACGCCGTGCTGCGCGCCGAGTCGCACGATGCCGCCAGGCGTGGGGCGTTCACCTTGTGTCGGGCGGTGCTGACCGCGCGGATCGAGGACCGGCCGGTCGAGCACGTGCTCGCCGGTTACGAGGACGGCGACACCGCGGCGTTGTCCTTCCGCCAGGCCGGTGACCTCCCGCTCGAGGACGCCGTCGCGCTGCTGACCAGCTTCGGCGCGCTCGACGCGCGCGGCGAACCGACCGCGCTGGGCGAGTGGGCGCGCGAGCGGTTCGAG
>DASZUO010000252.1:0-5331 GCA_035547575.1 Amycolatopsis sp.
CAGGACGTCGGTTTCGTGTTCCAGCAGGACGCGTTGTTGCCGTGGCGGACGGCATTGCAGAACGTCGAGCTCTCGCTTCGTTTCCGCGGCGTTGCGCGCAAGGAGTCGCGGGCTCGGGCACGGGACTGGCTCGCGCGGGTCGGCCTCGGCAAGTTCGAGCATTCCTACCCCCACCAGCTCTCCGGGGGCATGCGCAAGCGGACCGCGATCGCTTCGACACTCGTGTACGAGCCCGACGTCCTGTTGATGGATGAGCCGTTCTCAGCGCTGGACGTGCAGACGCGGAACCTGATGGAGAACGACCTGCTGAACATGTGGGAGCAGGGCGGGCATCAGACCGTCTTCTTCATCACCCACGACCTCGAAGAGGCGATCGGCCTGTCCGACCGCATCATCGTCCTCACGGCCAGCCCCGGCCAGGTCCTCGGTGACTACCGCGTCGATCTGCCCCGCCCCCGCAACCTCCTCGAGGTCAAGATGGAGCGGGACTTCATGGAGCTGTACCAGCGCATCTGGGCGGACCTCGAGGGCGAGGTCATGAAGGCCAACCAGATGGCTATTCCAACACGGCCGTGAGGGGAACTTCGTGACCACGTCTTCTTCCGAGCGTGCAGCGGCAGTCCCGGCCGAGAGGTCCGGCCGGGAGGCTCCGCGCGGGCGCCGGTTTCGGGTCGGTGGCGGCTGGTCCCGGCGACGGGTTCTCATGCGGTGTGCGCAGGTGCTGCTCGCCCTTGTGATCCTCGGTGCATGGCAATGGCTGGGCAGCAGCAGCGAGGTGCAGGCCCTGACCGTGAGCACACCGGTCGACGTCCTGAAGTGGATCGGCGAATGGATGGCCGGCGAGGAAGGCCATGGCTGGGACGATCTGGCCGTCACGATGCAGGAGGCCGCGCTGGGCTGGGTTCTCGGTGTCGTGGTCGGTGTGGTGCTCGCCGTGATCCTGGCCAGTTCCAAGTGGCTGCAGCTGTTCGGCGCGCCGTTCGTCAGCATTCTGAACGCGCTGCCGAAGATCGCGCTCGCGCCGCTGTTCATCCTGATCTTCGGCGCCTCGCTGGAGTCGAAGGTCTATTTCGTGGCGGCGGGCATCTTCTTCATCACCTTCTACAACGTCTTCGGCGGGATCAGGTCCATCGATCCGCTGCTGGTGCGCAACGCACGGGTGCTGGGGGCCTCCCGGCTGTGGCTGGCGCGGGAGGTCTATACGCCCGCGATCGTCGGCTGGCTGATGACGAGCCTGCGCCTGACCTCCGCGTGGGCGCTCACGGCCGCGGTGGTCGCGGAGTATCTGGGCGCGGTGGAGGGGATGGGCTACGTCGTCGGCGCCGGTCAGCAGAACTCCCAGGTCGAGCAGGTCCTGGGCGGCGTTCTGGTCGTCGCCGTCGTCGCATTGGTGATCGACCGCATCCTCGTGCTCATCGAGGGTCATTTCGCCCGGTGGAGAAAGTCGTGACACTCAACTATGCGGTAAAGCGCGCCGGCGTGGTCATCGCCCAGCTCGGCGTGGTGGTTCTGGTGATCTGGCTGTGGGGTGTGCTCAGCGGGCACGACATCCTCGACCCGGTCTACTTCTCCTCGCCCTCGCAGGTGTGGCACGAGTTGAAGGACTGGTACGCGGACGGTTCGCTGTGGCACAACCTGGGCGACACGATGCGGGTCTTCGCCATCGGCTACGTGGCGGGCACGGTACTGGGCATCGTCATCGGCGTGCTGATCGGGGCGGTGGGCTGGCTGCGCGAGCTGACCGAACCGTTCCTGGCCTTCTTCAACGCGATGCCACGGCTGATCCTGCTGCCGCTGCTGGTGGTCTGGTTCGGCTTCGGTGTGCTGCCGAAGGTCGTCCTCGTGATGGCGGTGATCGTGCTGATGGTCGCACTCAATGTCGCGTCCGGCCTTCGCGAGGTGCGCAGCGATCTGCTCGACAGCGCGAAGCTGAAGGGAGCCGGAACGCTCGCGCTGCTCCAGCATGTCTACATTCCCTCCGTCGCGTTGTGGGTGACGAGTACGGCCAGGGTGACGGTGGGATACGCGTTCAACGCGGCGATCGCGGCGGAGTTCATCGGTGCCAACACTGGTCTGGGCTACCTGATGTACCTGAGCCAGAGCAACTTCCAGCCCGAGGGCATCTGGGCGGCGCTGATCCTGACGGTCGTGGTGGCGATCGTGATGGACGGATTGCTGGCGCTGGTCGAACACCGTGCCACGCGCTGGATGCCGGTGAGCTAGCCCCAAGGCCGTGGTCCCGAGCGCTCGACTCTTCCGCCGGGCGCGGCGTGCTGGCCCCTCAGGTCTCCGGAACGACCGCCGCGGCGATCTCGCGCACCCGGAGGCCGTCGTCGAACCGCGCGAACAGCGGGTCGTCGGCCTCGCCGCGGATCGCCGCGGCGACATCGGAGAACAACAACCGGAAACGCTCGACATGCGTGTCGGATCCGGCCGAGCCGAACCGCGCCGGGACCGCCAGTTCCGCGAGGCCGGGATCTTCCGCTCGTGCGCCGAGCAGGCGGCCGTCCGGGTTCAGCACGAGAGTTCCCTCGCTGCCGTAGGCCTCCACGCGCACCCCCGACGGGTGGTGCACCGACCAGGTCCCGGTCAAGGAGAAGACACCGCCTGCCGCCAACTGTCCATGAAGGACGACCATGTCCTCGGCGTCGACCGGCCGCATGCCGACGGTGGGCGTGCCGGGCCCGAGCCCGGTCCATTCACCGTGGCCGGGGGCAAGCACCGGTTTCTCAGTGACCAGCGTGGTCGCCAGCCCTCCAACGCCGGTCACCTCGCCGAAGGTGTAGCGCAGCAGATCCACGTGGTGCAGCAGCAGCGAGGCGCCGAGCATCCCGCCGCACTCGTCGCGCAGGCTCACCCAGTTCCAGTAGTGGATGCGCTTGGCCGGGTCCTCGCTGTGGTTGGTGAACACCGTGGCCAGGACACAGCGCAGGTCGCCGAGGTAGCCCGAGCGCACCAGATGCCGCAGGTAGCGTCGTACCGGGACATACCGGTTGTCGAGGTCCATAGCGGTGACCAGACCGCGTTCGCGTGCGCCGTCGCGCAGCCGGCGGGCGGCGGCGACGGTCGGGGCCAGTGGCTTTGTGGAGAAGACGTGCCGCCCCGCGTCCATCGCCGCCTGCACGAGGTCGGTGTGCGAGCGCGGCGGCGTGCAGGACACGACGAGATCGACGTCTCCGGAGACCAGCTCGCGAACGTTGTCGGTCGCGGACGGGATTCCCTGTGCCGCGGCGAAAGCCTTGGCGCCCTCGAGGTGGGCGGCGCACACGGAGGAGACCTCGATGCCGGGTACCGCACGGAGCGCGGGCAGCACCACGTTCCCGCCGAACCCGGTGCCGATCAGCCCTACGCGAATCCGTTCCATGAGGTAGAAGATATAACTATCGCAAGAATGGCGCCAGACCCGAGGGCCGGAAGAGGATCCGGGCAGCGCGCAGCTGCACAAGATCGACGCGATCCTCGACCTCGCGTGGGCGGACGCCGAGAGCCAGGTGATCGAGCGCCGGGTCGGGTTTCGGTGGTCTGGCGAGCCGGGCCGCGCGGGAGCGGGCGGGCAGTGACCGAGCGCGCCGCGCGCGAGTGACTCGGCTGTGTCAGCACCTCGTTCGCCGCTGGAAGGCGAAGAACCACGCCCCCCAAACTTTGACCCGCCGTCCACAATGTGCCGAGCCTTTATCGAAGTCCTGCGCCGCTCACGACAATGAACCCCTGAGCCCACACACAACACCCCGACGATTGAGTTGCCGTCGCCGCGTAGACCGAGACCGAAACCGTTGGGCAGAGCGGCATGTCCGGCCGGCATCCGGTCGTCGATCTCGACCGGCGTCGGCGCGACTTAGGCGCAGGGCGCCGTGGGTGTCGCGCAAGCTCCAACTGTCGTCGCGGATGATCGTGTTCGCGGTGAACGGGCGGCGCTGCCCTGGGGCGAGGATGAGGGGTATTCGGCGCTGGCCTGCACGGCGGCAGCTGGATCGAGACTGTCCAGGATGTCCAGCAGTTGCACAGTGTTCACGGTCAGATACGTGATGACCTTGAGAATGGTGTCGATCCCGTCGCGCAGCTCGGAGTCGACCAGCGTGAACCGGCTCGCTTCTGCCGCGAGCCTGGCCGCGTACGCCTCCCGCCCGACCCTGGTCGCCCGGTAAGCGCCGGTGCCGGCGACGACGAAGCTCCCCGAACTCGTCGACCGCCAGCCCGTGCGAGGTCAGCACTCGCCCCGAGTACCGCGACGATCGCGTTGATCCGGGTGAACACGTTCGACCGGACGATCTCCCACGCGCTGCGGCTGGCCCGCGCCGGCACGTCGTTGACACGGCCTTGGGCGACCCGCTCGGCGACTTCGGCCGCACTCAGCCCGCGCTGCCCGTCCTCGGCGAGGCGATCGCCGGGTCGGCGACCCGCACCTCGGTCACGGCCACCAGCCCGCGCTGCCATCGCGGATTCTCCTCCCAGCCCGTCTCATTCCTCGCTTCGAGTGCACCCGCGCGGCCTGCGTCTCCGATGCGGCCGGATGTCATGCCGCCCGGGGACGAAGGTCCCCAGGAGGCGTAACTTGCGCCTGCCGCTCGGTGGCGAGGACCATGGCCAGTGATGGTGACGCGTACTGCGCTGCGGTCAGGACCTCGAGGTGGGAAGAGGTGAACCGTCGTGGGCCGTGACAAGACGCTACTGCCCGAGGGAATCCCGATGCTCGACCGCGGGCGCCATTTCGGGCCCCGGGCTGGAGGCTGTTTCATGGAGGTCGCCTCGGTGCTGGCGGGGGAACGCTGGAGCGATCACCCCCGCTGCACGCATCCGCTGCTGGCCGAGGCGGTCCGCCTGATCAACGATCAGGTCGGGGACGAGTCGCGCCAGCGCCTGGTGCGCCTGATTCCCGACGTGATCGGCGCGAACCGCCGTCACCCGGTGATCACCGCGGAGCTGGTGCGGGTCCTGGCACGGCACGCATTGGCGGCGTCGCCGGGCGATGAGGCCCTGCACTGGGCGGACGATCGCGCCCGCCGTCGTATCGCGCGGTGGGAGTCCGGCGGCTGGTGGCGACACCGCTGGCTGCGCGCGAGCGACTACTGGTTCCGAACGCACGAGCGCGTTCGCGTGCCGGCTCTGCTGCGCGCCATGCTCGACTGCGACGACGAGGCGTTCGTCGCGGTGGTCACCGACACGATAGCGACCTATCACCGCACGGTGCGGCGACTCGATGCCGGCCAACCGGCGTGCACGCCCAGGTGCGAGGAGGGGACCGCTGACATCGTGGACGCTGCGCCCGAGCCAGTCCGGCAGCGCGCGGATCGCTGACCGCACGCCGACGGCAATCGAGCCTGTCGCGCCGGT
>DASZUO010000253.1:0-10799 GCA_035547575.1 Amycolatopsis sp.
CGAACGGGCGCGCCCAATCGTCGATACGCCGAACACGCGCGAACTCAACCGCGCGGCCCGCACCGGAACCCTGGCCGACTGCAGCGCTCATCGGGATTACGCAGGACAGAGTGGCGCCAGGGTTACCGATCGTCGTGCTGCTGATCATCTCGAGGCACCTCCCTTCTGTCCGAACCGCGCCGCCCCCAGGCGGCGGGAAAAATCCCCTCGGGCGTACGCCCGACCATTGCAGGCTATTGCCCCCTGCCATACGGGGGCAACTGATTTTCCCAGATTTCTCCGAACCGACGAAGATCGCCCGTCAGCAGCGGTTACGCCGCACGGATCGACCCCCGCGCGCGGTCAACCGTGCTCGCTGTTGATGACCGCCAGCACATCGTCGCCGAACCGGTCCACCTTGTTCGGACCGATGCCCGAAATCGCGACGAGTTCGCGCCAGTCCGCCGGCCGCTGCTCGGCGATCGCGACCAGTGTCGCGTCGGTGAACACGACGAACGCCGGCACCTTCAGCTCCTTGGCCCGCGACGCCCGCCATTCGCGCAGCCGGTCCAGCAGATCGGCGTCCAGATTGGACGGACACCGGCGGCACCGGCCCAGCTTGATCTCCATCGTGTCGAGCAGTGGCCGCTCGCAGATCCGGCATTTCGGCTTCGCGGCCCCCTTACCCGGCTGCGCACGCGTCGGCCGCGCGTCCGGGTGATGCTCCGGCAACAGCCCGTACAGGAACCGGCTACGGCGGCGATTGCGCCGGCCGCCCGGCTGCCGCGACAGCGACCACGACAGCCACAGATGCTCCCGTGCCCGCGTGACGCCCACATAGAACAGGCGCCGCTCCTCCTCGATCGCGTCCTGGTCGCCGTCCGCGTGCTGGATCGGCATCGTGCCCTCGGACAGGCCGACCAGGAACACCGCATCCCACTCGAGGCCCTTCGCCGCGTGCAGCGACGCCAGCGTCACGCCCTCGACGGTCGGCGGATGCTGTGCCGCGGCCCGCTGCTCGAGTTCGGTGACGTAGCGCGGCAGCCCGGCGCCCTCCACCGTCGCGGCGAGATCCTCCGCCACCTCGACCAGCGACAGCAGCGCGTCCCAGCGCTCACGAGCCGCGCCACCCGCCGGCGGCTGCTCGGTGAGCCCGACCCGCGCGAGCACCGACCGCACCGCGGTCACCAGGTCACCGGCGGGCGGGTCAGCGGCGGCCGTGCGCAGCGCCACCATCGCCTGCCGCACTTCCCGGCGATCGAAGAACCGCTCGCCGCCGCGCACCAGGTACGGGATGCCGGCATCGGCCAGCGCCTGCTCGAACGACTCGGACTGGGCGTTGACCCGGTACAGCACGGCGATCTCGCTGGCGGCCACCCCGGCGTCGAGCAGGTAGCGGATGCGCGCCGCGACGGCCACCGCCTCCGTCGGCTCGTCCTCGAACTCCGCGAACCGGGGGTCGGGCCCGTCCGGACGCTGGCCCACGAGTTCCAGCCGCGAGCCCGCGGGCCGGTTCCGCGCCGTCCCGATGACCTTGTTCGCCAGCGCGACGACCTGCGGCGTGGACCGGTAGTCCCGTTCCAGCCGCACGACGGTGGCCTCGGGAAACTTGCGGGTGAACTCCAGCAGCGGCCGGGCCGACGCGCCGCCGAAGGAGTAGATGGTCTGGTTGGCGTCGCCGACGACGGTCAGGTCGTCACGGCCGCCGAGCCACGCATCGAGCAGACGCTGCTGCAGCGGCGTCACGTCCTGGTACTCGTCGACGACGAAACAGCGGTAGCGGTCGCGGAACTCGCGCGCGACCTCGCCGTGCTCCTCGAGCGCGGCGGTCGTGTGCAGGAGGAGGTCGTCGAAGTCGAGCACCTGCGCGGAGTTCTTGAGCTTCTCGTAGTGCCGATAGACGTCGGCGACCTGCCGCGGCGCCGCGGGCGCGTCGCGCTGCAGCCGCGCGGCCGTCGTGACGTAGTCGTCGGGGCTGATCAGCGACGCCTTGGCCCACTCGATCTCGCTCGCCAGGTCACGCAGGACCTCCGGCTCGGTGCCGAGACCCACGCGGTGCGCCGCTTGCCCGACCAGCCTCAGCTTGCCTTCGACGAGGTCCCACGGCCGGTCCCCGATCACGCGCGGCCAGAAGTAGCGCAGCTGCCGCCGGGCGGCGGCGTGGAACGTGAGCGCCTGCGCCCCGTCGACGCCGAGCGCTCGGAGCCGGTTGCGCATCTCCCCCGCGGCACGCGCGGTGAAGGTGACGGCCAGCACCTGACCGGCGGAAACGTGACCCGACCGGATGAGGTGCGCGATGCGATGCGTGATCGTGCGCGTCTTGCCCGTGCCCGCCCCCGCGAGCACGCAGACGGGTCCGCGGGGTGCGGAGGCTGCGGCCCGCTGGTCGGGATCGAGCCCGTCCAGCAGGCCTGGACGCTTCGTTGCCGGGACTGCGCTCACCACGTCCCGCATCCTCGCAGAGGGGGCCGACAGATTCGATGCAGGGCAGGCGCCCGTATCCTGAGTGATATGGCGGGAAAGCAGGACAAAGAAGCTGCCAAGCAGGCGAAGCGGGACAAGCGTGCCGCAGGCAAAGCACGGCGCGCGCAGATCTTCGAAGCGTTCAAGATGCAGCGCCGCGAGGACAAGGCGCTCATCCCCTGGCTGGTCGGCACGATCGTCATCATCACCGGCGTGGTGTTCGGCGTCGGGTTCTTGTTCAACGCCCAGTGGATCCTGCTTCCGCTCGGCATCGTCCTCGGCGTGCTGGCCGCGGTGATCATCTTCGGCCGCCGGGTGCAGCGCACGGTGTACTCGAAGGCGGACGGCCAGCCCGGCGCCGCCGGGTGGGCGCTGGACAACATGCGTGGCAAGTGGAAGGTGACGCAGACCGTCGCGGCCACGACTCAACTCGACGCCGTGCACCGTGTGCTCGGCGCGCCCGGCGTGGTACTGGTCGCCGAGGGCGCCCCGCACCGCGTGAAGAACCTGCTCAGCCAGGAGAAGAAGCGCGTCGCCAGGCTTGTCGGCGAGACGCCGATCTACGACATCGTGGTCGGCAACGAGGAGGGCCAGATCCCGCTGCGCCGCCTCCAGCCGCACATGATGAAACTGCCGCGCAACCTCAAGCCCGCGCAGATCGACGCGCTCGAGGCCAAGCTCGCCGCGCTCGGCAACCGCGGCGCCGCGATGCCCAAGGGCCCGATGCCGCAGGGTGCGAAGATGCGCAACGTGCAGCGCACCCTACGTCGTCGCTGACGGTCACTCCGTGTGACCGCGGTCACCGGAAGCGGACGACCACCGTGGCGGTCGCGCGGTCCAGCCAGCTGCGGCCGTCCACGTTTCGCATGATCGCGGGCAGGATCAGGCACGTCAGGGCGCCGCGAACGAGCGCGCGCCACAGGTTGACCATCGTCGCGCCGTCGAGCCGCGCCACCCGGATACCCAGCACGGCCATGCCCGGGGTGAAGCCGAAGAACGCGACGGGGAGCACGGTGATGATCAGCCAGACCGCGCCCGACCACAGGTTGTAGGTCTGCATCAGCGCCGTGTCCTGCAGGTTCGGCCGCAGGAAAAGCGACGTGATGAGCGACGCGAGCACCAGGTCGATCAGCAGCGCGACCAGGCGGATACCGCCTCCCGCCACCGAGCCGGGGCCGTTTTCGGGCAGGCCCAATCGCTCTCCGCGCCACTTCGGTGGCTCCCCGCCATCGGCCCCGAGGCCGGTATGAGAGCTCGACAACCATTCGCCGGTCCACCTCGCCACCCGTATAGGGTATGTCTTCGGGCAAAACCGCCGCTGAACTGGTCCGGCGCCTGGATTCGCGGGACCCGTTAACATCGGCGAAACATATGGGTGACGGACGGGCAACACCGCACTTTTAACGTGAGCCGAAGAGAGTACTGCCCCCGGCGCAACAGTTGAAGGAGTTACAGAGGGTGACCACTACTCCAGACGATATCCAGCGTCTCATCGCGGATGAGAACGTGCAGTTTGTCGATGTCAGGTTCTGCGACCTGCCGGGCGTCATGCAGCACTTCACCGTTCCCGCGAAAGCGTTCGACAACGACGCCTTCGAGGAAGGCCTCGCCTTCGACGGTTCGTCCGTCCGCGGCTTCCAGTCGATCCACGAGTCGGACATGCTGCTGCTGCCCGACCCGGAGACCGCGCGGATCGACCCGTTCCGCAAGGAGAAGACGCTCGCGATCAACTTCTTCGTGCACGACCCGTTCACGCGTGAGGCCTACAGCCGGGACCCGCGTAACATCGCGCGCAAGGCAGAGCAGTACATCGCCGAGTCCGGAGTAGCAGACTCCGTGTTCTTCGGCCCCGAGGCCGAGTTCTACATCTTCGACTCCGTGCGCTTCAACTCCGCGGAGAACGGCACGTTCCACGAGATCGACTCGATCGAGGGCTGGTGGAACACCGGCCGCGAGGAAGAGGGCGGCAACCGCGGCTACAAGACCAAGTTCAAGGGCGGCTACTTCCCGGTGCCGCCGGTCGACCACTACGCCGACCTGCGCGACGAGATCAGCCTGAACCTCATCAACTCCGGCTTCACGCTCGAGCGCGCGCACCACGAGGTGGGCACAGCCGGCCAGGCCGAGATCAACTACCGGTTCAACACGCTACTGCACGCGGCCGACGACCTGATGCTCTTCAAGTACATCGTCAAGAACACGGCGTGGGCCGCTGGCAAGACCGCGACCTTCATGCCGAAGCCGCTCTTCGGTGACAACGGTTCCGGCATGCACTGCCACCAGTCGCTGTGGAAGGACGGCCAGCCGCTGTTCTACGACGAGTCCGGTTACGCCGGTCTGAGCGACACCGCGCGGCACTACATCGGCGGCATCCTGGCGCACGCGCCCAGCCTGCTGGCCTTCACGAACCCCACGGTGAACTCCTACCACCGGCTGGTGCCGGGCTTCGAGGCGCCGGTCAGCCTGGTGTACTCGCAGCGCAACCGCTCCGCGTGTGTCCGGATCCCGATCACCGGCACCAACGCCAAGGCCAAGCGCATCGAGTTCCGCTGCCCGGACTCGTCCGGTAACCCGTACCTGGCGTTCGCGGCCATGATGATGGCCGGCCTCGACGGGATCAAGAACAAGATCGAGCCGGCCGAGCCGATCGACAAGGACCTGTACGAGCTTCCGCCCGAGGAGGCCAAGGATGTCAAGCAGGTCCCGGCCGACCTGGGTTCCGTGCTCGACAACCTCGAAGCCGACCACGACTTCCTCACCGAGGGCGGTGTCTTCACCCCCGACCTGATCGACACGTGGATCGGGTTCAAGCGCGAGTCCGAGATCGACCCGCTGCGCCTGCGCCCGCACCCGTACGAGTTCGCGCTCTACTACGACGTGTAAGCCGGCCCGCCCATCGACACGGGGCGGCAGCCGAGGGGAATACCCCGGCTGCCGTCCCGTCACTTTTTGCGGTGGGCAGCACCTCGTGACCGAACGAGTCTCGGGCCGTGGTGAAGCGGAAGAAATGCTTTCTATCCGGTGGTCGTGCTGGGCGGACGACGGCGCCGCGCACGGCGACCAGCTCGTGTGGCTCGGCGACCAGTGGCTCGCGGTGGTCGGCGTGCTCGATGCGATGCCACTGGCGCCGGAGCTGGATACGGCCGCGTTGGTGAGTCCGCAGATCCCCGAGGAGAAGTTCGGCTACGCCGGCTCCCCGACGACGATCTACGTCCGCGCGAACCCGCAGGACATCGACGCGGTGCGGGACGTCGCGCCCGCGACGGCGAACCCGGCGAGCCCGTCCGAGGTGGAGATCACCCGGCCTTCGGACGCGCTGGAGGCCCGCGCCGCGACGGATACGGCGTTCACCACGCTGCTGCTCGGGCTCGGCGGTGTCGCGCTGCTCGTGGGAGGTGTCGGGATCGCCAACGTGATGGTCATCTCGGTACTGGAACGGCGCAGCGAGATCGGCGTACGCCGTGCCCTCGGTGCGACGGGGCGGCAGGTGCGGATCCAGTTCCTGGTCGAGGCGCTCATCCAGGCCGGGCTCGGCGGGTTCGCCGGCGTGGTGCTTGGCGCGATCATCACGGTCGGGTACGCGACCGGTCTGGGCTGGCCGGTAGACCTGCCCGTCGAAGGGCTGGGCGGCGGCGTGCTGGCCGCGCTGGTGGTCGGCGGCCTGGCCGGTCTCTACCCGGCGAGCCGCGCGGCCGCGCTCGAACCCGCCGAGGCGGTGCGGCCCAACGTGATGCCGTCCGGACGACGCGTTGCCCCGCGCCGTCCGGACCCCGGCTACTCGCCGGTGAGCAGCGAGAGGTCGTACCCCGCCCGCTCGAGGTGACCGCGCGGGTCCTCGACAAGCTTGCGCACGTCGAGGTCCATCAGACCGAGCGTCACGGTGAGCTCGGCGGAAAGCGTCCCGTCGGGCTTGAAGATGTTGTGCTCCACCACGAAACTCTTGCCGCTGCCGAACTTGGCCCGCGCCGTCACGTCGACGGTCTCGCCGCCGACGATCTCGCGGCGGTAGCTGATCTGGGAGGCGAGGAGCACCGCGCCCTTCCGCTCCTCGCGCAGTGTGTTGCGGCCTCCGGAGGCGGCATCCAGCGCTTCGAGGCGCGCTACCTCCGCGTAGGAGTGGTAGACCGCGTGGTTGAGGTGCCCGAGCGTGTCCAGCTCGTACGACCGCACCTTGATCTGGATCCGGAAGGGCTCGCGATCACTCACGCAATCACTGTAAAACGCGATTCGGTTCGCGCGCTGTGACCGAACACTCAATCCTCGTAGAAAACCCGCTCGACCGCGGCGTGCGCGCGGCGGGTGGTGCGGCGGTAGGCGTCGAGGAACTCTCCCGGATCGTCCTCGTCGGAATATCCCAGCACGCGCGCCACGGCAGCCAGGTCGCGGCCGCTGCTCGGCACCTGGTCCACCGCCTTGCCCCGGACGAGCATGGCCGCGTTGCGCAGGTGCGTCGCGAGCAGCCAGGCCTCACGCATCGAGTACACGTCCTCAGCGTCCACGATCCCGGCGTCCTCGAGCGCGGCGAGGGCGCCCGGCGTGGACGTCGTCCGCAGTTCGGGGAGCTTGTGCGCGTGCCGCAGCTGAAGCAACTGAACGGCCCATTCGACGTCGGCCAGGCCACCGCGGCCAAGCTTCGTGTGCAGTGTCGCGTCGGCGCCCCTGGGCATGCGTTCGTTCTGTACCCGGGCCTTCATCCGGCGCACCTCGCGGACGCGGGCCGCCTCCAGTCCGCCGTCCGGATAGCGGATGGGGTCGATCATCGCGATGAACCGGTCACCGAGGTCTTCGTCGCCGGCGATGTAGCGGGCCCGGAGCAGCGCCTGCGCCTCCCACACCTGGCCCCACCGCGCGTAGTAGGCGCGGTAGGATTCGAGGGTGCGGACCAGCGGCCCGCTCCGGCCCTCGGGGCGCAGGTTGGCGTCGACCTGCAGCGGCGGGTCCGCGCTCGGCCGGCCGAGGCTCTGCTGGACGGATTCGGCCACGGCGGTGGCGAACCGGACGGCCTCGTTGTCGCTGCTTCCCTCGCGGGCCTCGCAGACGAACATGACATCGGCGTCCGAGCTGTAGCCGAGTTCGGCGCCGCCGAGGCGGCCCATGGCGATGACCGCGACCCTCGCCGGCGTCGCGCCCAGCTCCGCTTCCCGTTTGCTCAGCGCCGCCGCGAGCGCGCCCTGCAGGACCGCGACCCAGACGCTGGACAGGGCCAGGCACACGGCCTGCACGTCCAGCAGGCCGAGCAGGTCGGCGGCGGCGACGCGCAGCAACTCGTGGCGGCGCAGCGAGCGCGCCGCGGTGACGGCGGCGTTGAGCCCGGGCTGACGCCGGACGGTCGCGCGCAGCGAGGTGGCGAACTCGTCCGGGTCACGGTCGGCGAGCTTCGCCCGGTCGCCGAGGAGTTGCAGCACCTCGGGTGCGCGGACGAGCAGGTCGGGCACGAGTTTCGAGGTGCCGAGCAGGAATGCGAGTTGCTCGACGACGGCGCCCTCGTCCCGCAGGACCCGCAGGTACCACGGGGTTTCCTCGAGCGCCTCGGACACCTTGCGGTAGGCGAGCAAACCACCGTCCGGATCGGGGGTGTCGGCGAGAAGGTCGAGCAGGACGGGTAGCAGCGTCTGCTGGATCGACGCGCGGCGCGAGACGCCCGCCGTCAGGGCGCGGATGTGCTGGAGCGCGCCGTCGGGGGCGGCGTAGCCGAGTGCGGACAGGCGTTGCGCGGCCTGTTTGGTGGTCAGCCGGAGCGCGTCGGTGGGCACGCTGGCGACGGACTGCAGGAGCGGGCGGTAGAACAGCTTCTCGTGCAGCCGGCGAATGCGCTGGGCGTGGCGGCGGAACTCGGACAGCAGCCGTTCGCCCTCGCCACGGCCCCGTTCGGGCCGCACACCGATGGCACGTGCCAGGAGGCGTAGCTCGGCGGTGTCGGACGGCTCGGGAAACAGATGGGTGCGACGCAGACGGCGCAGTTGCAGGCGATGCTCGACGGTGCGCAGGAACTCGTAGGAGGTTTCGAGCTCGGCGGCGTCTGTGCGCCCGACGTACCCACGGGCGCCGAGCGCGTCGAGAGCCTCCATTGTGGACGCTGAGCGGAGTTCCGGATCGGCGCGCCCGTGCACAAGCTGGAGCAACTGGACGGCGAACTCGACGTCCCGCAACCCGCCGCGGCCGAGCTTGAGCTCTCGTTCGGCGATCTCGGCGGGGACGTGCTTCTCCACGCGGCGGCGCATCTGCTGCACCTCCGCGACGAAGTTCTCGCGCTCGGCGGCCGACCACACCAGCGAGCTGACCATGTCGGTGTACCGGTGGCCGAGTTCGGCGTTCCCCGCGACCGGACGCGCCTTGAGCAAGGCTTGGAATTCCCACGTACGGGCCCACTTCTTGTAGTAGGCGGTGTGCCCGTCGAGCGTGCGGACGAGCGCGCCCTGCTTCCCTTCCGGCCGCAGGGCCGCGTCCACTTCGAAGCACGCCTTGCCGACCACGCGCATCATCGTGCTGGCGAGCCGGGTGGCGAGTTGCAGATCGCCGTCCCCGACGAAGATCACGTCGACGTCGCTGACATAGTTCAGTTCCCGGCCACCGCATTTCCCCATCGCGATGACGGTTATCCGCGGGCGTTCGTCCGGCGAACCGTCGCGAGGAGCGGACACCTTCAACTCGGCGTGCGCCACCGCGAGCCCGGACACGAGCGACGCCTCCGCGAGCGCCGTGAGCCGGCCGGTGATCTCGGTGTAGGAAGGCTTGGGCAGCTCCTCGTCGATGAGGTACCCAAGATCGTCGGCTGCGATCTCGAGCAAGATGCCGCGGTAGGCGGCCTTCAACGCCTGCTCGGCAGCCATCCCGATGAGCGTGCCGTCGGCGGCCACATCCGCGTCGCCAGTGGCTTCGTCTCGGGTGGCGTGCACCGAGGCGAGAAGCGTGTCGGTATAGCAGTCGGTCTCGGTGCAGGTGACCTGCGCGAGCCGTCGCCACTCGGCGGGGGCACCGACGAGGAAGTCGGTCAGGGCGGTGGACGTGCCGAGGACACCGACGAGCCGACCGCGCAGGATGCGGTCCTCGCAGAGAGCGCGGGCCAGGTCCGGCCAGCCGGCCTCGTCCGCCTCGCGAAGGCGGTCCAACCCCAGCAACGCGAGGTCCGGGTCAGCCGCTCTGGACAACGCGGTGAGCACAGGCACACTTGCCGGGTCCGGACCCGCGTCGGTCCACCAGCCGGCCGCCCGCAACTGTGGTTCGGCGCGGTCGTCGGTGAAGCCGTACCGCGCCGGGGACGCCGCCCCCCTCGCCTGCTCTGCCATCACGATCCACCGTAGCCCCTCCCGGAGGGATCACCGCCTCGAGCCGCACAGCTACTGCACCAAGCTCGGGAGTCAGGCGAGCGGCAAGGTGCGGCTGGGTTGCGACGCGGCGGGCCGCAGAGCGCCGGCGGCGAGCTGGACGAAGCGGGTCGCGAACGGACGCCACGTTTCGGCCAGGTCCGTGTGCAGTTGGGTGAGATTCGCGGTCTCGAACGTGCCCGGACGAGCCGCCTCGGCCATGCCGGTCGCCTTCGCCGCCCACGACTGCACCACCTCGACCGTCGTCTCGATGTGGAACTGGATCCCGTAGGCGACCCGGCCCAGCCGGTATGCCTGGTGCGGGAACTGAGGACTCGACGCGAGCAGCACCGCGCCGGGTGGGAGAGCCGTGATGACATCGCCGTGGAACTGCAGCACATCAGGCATCAACGGCAGGTCCGCGAACAGCGGATCGGTCCAGGCGGCGTCCTTCTTGGCGATCAGGAAGGCCCCGACCTCGGGCCCCTTGTCGCTCTTGCTGACGCGTCCGCCGGTCGCGAGCGTCAGCAGTTGCGCGCCAAGACAGACCGCCAGCGTCGGCACGTGGCCGTGCGCAGCGGAGGCGAGCAGTTCGCGGACTTTCGCCAGCCACGGATAACGCTCGTCGGCGTCGGCGTCCATGCCGCCACCGAGGCAGACGACACCCTGGTAGCCGTCGAGGTTCCCGGGCAGTTGGTCGGCCGGCGGCAGTCGCACGTCGAGTTCGGCGCCCGCGTCGGTGAACCAGTCGCCCAGCGGGCCGACGGGGTCGGACTTGTGGGGCTGGATGATCAGCAGGCGCGGTGTGCTCACGATCCCAGGGTACCGGCGGCACAGGAACCCAGAAATGCCTTGAGGCCCCAGGAGGATCATTTCTGATTCTCGACCGGGGCCTCAAGGGCTTTCTTGTGAAGTTTTGTTCGGCGGTGTCCTACTCTCCCACATCCTGGCGGGTGCAGTACCATCGGCGCTGGCGGGCTTAGCTTCCGGGTTCGGGATGGGTCCGGGCGTTTCCCCGCCGCTATAACCACCGAAACACTATCAAACACACAC
>DASZUO010000254.1:0-24318 GCA_035547575.1 Amycolatopsis sp.
CGGTCTGCCGTGGAGCCTCATCCGGCAGGAGGAACACCGAACCAGGGATCCTCACGAGGCTCGCGTTGGGGGCGGCCTCCAGCGTGGCGCGCTCAGCGTCGGTGAGGCCACCGTCCCCCTTTTCGGCGTGGACCAGCCACACCTGGTTGCCCGAGTCGGCGAGCCGGGCGGCGGGGTCTCCGGCGGCTGCGATGTAGTCGAGGTACTCGCCGCTCAGGCGGACCGAATCGCCGGCCTTGTTCTTCTTGATGTCGTCGATGAGCTCCTTCTTGTGGCTCTTCGTGGTCTTCGCGGACCTTGCCATAAAGGGCATGAGGCGCAGCATCATGGCCATCGGCCACGCGCCGACCCTCTCCGATAGCCGCACGACGCCGCGGAAGAACTTTGCCTCATCCGGAGTCGTCAAGCTGATCCCGAGCAGCACGACCGGGCCGTGGAAGTGCCCGGACAGCACCATCTCCAGGGCCACCGTGGCCCCGTGCGAGAAGCCTGCGACCACGTCGCAACCATGCTGCTTGGCCAGTTCGGCAGCTCGACGAGCGAGTGCGGAGATGGAGACATCCTCGGACACCGGCGCGCCGGCCATGCCCGGCAGGGTTGTGGCCACCACACGAACACCGGCGAGCGCCGGCTCAGCCATCACGAGGTTGAACGACCGAGCTGCCATGGCCCCGCCGGGCAAGAGCAGAACCGATCGCGCGGCTTCCGGTGGCCCCGCAGTGAGAATCTCCCAGGACTCCCTCATGGCTACCTCCTACTCACCTGCCTGAACCGTATGCCGCATCGCACCGCCCTGGAAGGCCGGACGGCATGACGAAACCATGACGAACTCGGCCTCACGGGGCTCCACGTCGGACACTGCCGACGGGGATCGGTAGCGGTGGTCACAAGGCCGGCACGGGCCTGCCGGGACGGCGGGCACCGGCCCGCCGTCCCGTGTCCGGTCACTACTTCTGGTGTGGCGCCTGGTACGTGGCGGCGTCCGGGGCCTCGAACAGCGGCTTGACGTACTTCACGCCGCCCTCGACGGTCCCGTCGGGCTGGGCCACGTACACCTCGCGGGTCGGGGGAGCGCCCGGCCGGGAGAAGTCCAGTGCTGCGACCAGGTTGCCGGTGTCGGCCGACGTCGTCTGCTGCATGGCCTTCAGGATCCCGTCACGAGTCAGGTCCTTGTTGTCGCACGCCTTCTTGAGCACCGTGCCCCACACCTCGGCCACGGCGTAACCATAGGGCGTCCCGGCGTTCGGTGGCTCGGGGAACTTCGCGGCCTTGTACTTCGCCGCGACTTCCTGCTCCTTCGGGATGTCCGCCGAGTAGGGCACGCTGCTCGCCACGACATACACCTTGTCGAGCGCGTTCGCGGCCGGGCTCTGGAGCAGAACCGGGTCGTAGGTCGGGTTGTTGCCCAGGATCGGCACGTTCAGCCCGAGCGCCTTGTTCGCCGCCGCCACCGAACCGGTCTGCGCCGGGGTGGTGGTCAGCAGGATCGCCTTCACGCCCTGACCGCGCAGGCCCGTGACGATGTTGGTCAGGTCCGTGTCGGTCGAGGTGATCTTGACTTCGTTCAGGTGCAGGTTGTGCTTCTGTGCGTAGTATCGCGAGCCGCGCAGGCCGTTCGCACCGTACTCACCGTCGATGTAGATGTGCGCGACCGTGTCGCCGTCCTTGATCATGCCCTGGTCCTGCAGGTAGGACATGCCGTCGATCATCTCGACGTCGTAGGTCGTGCCCACGATCATGATGTACGGGTTGTCCAGCAGCTCCGAGGACCACGAAGCGGGCGTGGTGGTCACCTTGTCCGCCTGGATGTTGCCCTTCAGCGCCGCGGTGATCGGCGAGCCGACCAGCTGGACCATGCCGAGGATCTTCGGCTCGAGCTGCGGGTACAGCGTCTTCGCGGTGTCCGCCTTGTAGCCGTGGTCGACGACCTCGAGCCGCAGCTTGTGGCCGCAGACGCCGCCGGTGGCGTTGACGTCGTTGACCCACAACTGGTTGCCGTGCGTGATACCGATGGACAGGTTCTTGAACGGGCCGCTCATGTCGGTCATCACGCCGAGCGTGATGTCCGACGACGTGACGCCCACGTCGGCCTTGACGCCGGACGCGTCCGATCCCGACGAACCGGACTCGTTCGCCTTGGTGCTGCACGCGGCGAGCACGAGCAGCGCACACAGTGCCAGGGAAAGCCGCCTCATCGCGGTCCCTCCTTTCCGGGGTTCTTGCGCGAAATTCCCGTGATCCTGCGACCGATCGCCGCCAGACCCCCGGGCTCGAACAGCACGACGAGGACGATCGCCGCACCGTAGACGAAAGTGCTCACCAGCACGGGCGTGAACGCGCCTTCGCCGCTCTGGGTGAACAAGCCGGTCTGGGTCGAGAACAGGGCGAGCACCTGTGGCAACCCGTTCACGATGAGCGCGCCGACGAGCGCGCCACCGACCGACCCGAGTCCGCCGATGATGACCATCGCGAGGTAGGCGATGGAGACGTTGATGCCGTAGGTGCCGTACTCGCTCTCGTCGGGTTTGAGGATGTCGAACCACAGCACGGTCATCACACCGGCGAGACCGGCGTATGCCGACGAGATCGCGAACGCGCCGGCCTTGGCCCTGGCCACGTGCACGCCCATCACAGCGGCCGACGCCTCGTTGTCCCGCACCGCGCGCCACGACCGCCCGACGCGGCCCTTCACCGCGCCCCACGCGAGCACCGCCGCGATGATCGTCAGCGCCAGGAACAGGTACCAGCTGCGCTCGGCCTGCCGGAACACCACGCCCAGGATCTCGATGCGGGGGCCGGAATTGTCGAACGGGAACCCGAACAGCGTGAAGGTCGCGGGCTCGCGCCCGGTCGACGTGCCGCCGGTGAGGCGGGTGGCCGACTGTCCGAAGTAGAGCCCGAGGAACACCAGTGCCAGCGACGCGACACCGAGGTAGATCCCGCGCAGCCGCCCCGCGACCGGGGCGAACGCGAGACCGAGCAGCGCGGTGAACACGACCGCGAGCACGAGCGACAGCAACGGATCGAGACCGAACCCGATCACCCGATCGTCGTCGGTCGGCCCGGCCAGCACGCAGTACGCGGTGCCGCCGGCGAGCAGGAAGAACGCGTGTGCCAGCGACAGCTGGCCGGCCTGCCCGAACAGCAGTGTCAGCCCGATCGCGCCGACAGCTCCGACCATCGCGTACTCGCCCGCCTTGAGCCACTGCGCCTGGAGGTAGAGCGGCAGCGCGAGGAGCACGAGCAGCAGCACCAGCCAGGCCGTGGCCCGCAGCCACCGCATGCGTTTCGGTGCGGTCACCACCGTGACCGGCTTCTCCGTGACCGTGCCGTCCAGCACGCCCGCACCCGGAGCGGCGCTTCGCGGATTGCCGCTCACCGCACCTTTACCAGTGCTAGACACGGGTGCTCTCCCTCGTGCCGAACAGGCCCGACGGCCGGATCACCAGCACGACGAGCATCACGAGGAACACCGCGCTCTTGGAGAAGTCGAACGAGATGTACTGCGCGGAAAGCGCTTCCACGATGCCGACGACGAGCCCGCCGACGACCGCGCCCGCCGTCGAGTCCAGCCCGCCGAGGATGGCCGCCGGGAACGCCGCGAGCGCGATCGAGTGGGTGCCACGGGACAGTCCCGCGCCGGAGAAGTCCTGGGTGGCGATGAACAGCACGGCGACCCCGGCGAGCAGGCCCGCCACCAGCCACGCGGTCGCGGTGACCCGCGAGGTGCGGATGCCCATGAGGGCGGCCGCTTCCCGGTTCTCCGCCTGCGCCCGCATCGCCACGCCCCAGTTGGAGTACTTGAACGCGAGATAGAACGCGGTGATCAGGACGGCGGCGACGGCGAGCGCGATCAGGTGCGTGCGGAACAACGTGATCTCGCCGATCCGCACGGGCTTCGCGTCCCACGCGTCGCCGATGAACGGCACCCGCACGCCGATCCGCCGTACGATCTCCTCGGTCACGATCACGTCCACGCCGATCGTCAGCAGCGCCAGGCTCGCGGGATCGGCGAGTTTCGGCCGGGACAGCAGCAGCCGCTCGATGATGAGCGCCAGCAGTCCCGCGCTGACGATGCCCAGCACTGACGCGCCGGCCCAGCCCAGCGACTCCCGCGTCACCACGACGATGTAGCCGCCGAAGAGCACCAGCGAACCGTGCGCGAAGTTGATCACCTCGGTGGACTTGAAGATGATGACGAAACCGAGCGCCAGCAACGCGTACACCGCGCCCTTGCCGAGCCCGTTCACGACCAGTTGCAGAAACGTGCTCATGCCGTCTCCGTCCCCAGATATGCCTTCACGACCTCGGCATCGGCTTGCACCTCGGCCGGGGTGCCGTCGGCGATCCGGCGGCCGAAGTCGAGCACGGTGACCCGGTCGGCGATGTCCATCACGAGGCCCATGTCGTGCTCGACCAGCAGGATCGAGATGCCCAGTTCCGCGCGGACGTCACCGATCGTGGTCGCCAGGCCCGTCGTCTCCGCGGCGTTCATGCCGGCCGCGGGCTCGTCGAGCAGGAGCAGCACCGGTTCGACGGCGAGCGCGCGGGCGATGTCGACGCGCTTGAGCTCGCCGTAGGGCAACGCGCCGACAGGCGTGTGCGCGAGGTGCCCGATGCCGAGGAAGTCGCAGATTTCCAGCGCCCGCCGGGCGTGCCGCCGTTCCTCGCGCATCGTCCACGGCAGCCGCAGGCCTGCGGAGAGGAACCCGCCGCGGGTCAGCGAGTAACGGCCGAGCATCACGTTGTCCAGCACCGTGGAAGTCGGCGACAACGCCGCGTTCTGGAACGCGCGGCCGATGCCCTGACGCGCCAGCTTGTGTGCCCGGACCCCGGTGATGTCGTCGTCGCCGAACACGACGCGGCCGGCGCTGGCGCGGTAGAGACCACTGATCACGTTGAAGCAGCAGGACTTCCCGGCGCCATTCGGCCCGATGAGCGCGTGCAGCGCACCGGGCTTTACGGTGAACGACACGCCGTCCAGCGCGACCAGCCCGCCGAAGCGCAGCGTCAGGTTCTCGACCCGGAGTTCCGGAATCATCCGCCCCACCTCGACAACGCCTTGCGCCCGGCGCGATCGCGTGCGGCGCGGGCCGCTTCCTCGGCCGCGGCCTCGGATCCGGCGTGCCCGCCGAGGTAGAGGCGCTGCACGTCCTCGCTCTGCTCGAGTTCCGCGGTGGTGCCCGACAGCGCGACGCGGCCGACCTCGAACACCACGGCGTGGTCGGCGACCCGCAGCGCCATCACCGCGTTCTGCTCGACCAGCACGACGGCGGTGCCCTGCTCGTGGATCTCGCGGATGATCGCGCTGATCTGCTCGACGACCTTCGGTGCGAGCCCGAGCGACGGTTCGTCGAGCAGGAGCAGTCTCGGCGTGGACATCAACGCCCGGCCGATCGCGAGCATCTGCTGCTCCCCGCCGGACAACAGGCCGGCGCGCTGCCGCGCGCGGTCGGCGAGGACCGGGAACAGTTCGTGCACCCGCTTCTTGGCGGCGCTGCGCTGGTCGGCGGAGCGGGCGCCGATCGCGCCGGCCCGCAGGTTCTCGTCGACGGTCATCCGGGCGAAGATCTGCCGGCCCTCGGGCACCCCGACCACTCCGAGACGGACGGTCGCGGCCGGATCGAGGCGGTCGACGCGCGTGTCGTCGTAGCGGACCTCGCCACGTGTGACAGTGCCGCGATGCATCTCGAGCGTGCCGGAGATCGTGCGGAGCAGGGTCGACTTGCCGGCACCGTTGCTGCCGAGAACGGCGAGCACGCCGTCGTCCGGCACCTCGAGGTTCACTCCATGGAGCGCGGCCACGGACCGGCCGTAGCGTACGTGCAGGTCCCGCACACTCAACACAGCGTGGCGCCTCCTCCGCAGGTGTGACCCGAGTCACTCTCGGTGGCCGTAATCCTTGATCTCGTCGCCGCGAGCCGACACCCCCACCTGGAGAGGGTCTGGAGCACAAAACGGACACAGCTGCTCCGGAAGGTGGGCGCGGGCTAGAGGAGGCCCGCCTCGCTGGCCTTGCCGATGGCCTCGACGCGGTTACGTGCGCCGAGCTTGTGCAGTGCGGACTGCAGATAGGTCTTCACGGTGTTGCGGGTCAGCCCCGTGCTCTCGGCGATTTCCGGGTTGGTCTGGCCCTGTGCCGCCAGCCGCAGCACCTCGTACTCGCGCCGGGTCAGCCCACTGCGGGCGAGCGCGTCGGACTGCCGCCCGTGGTCGGGCAGGATGCGCGGATCGACGACCCGTTCGCCGCGCAGCACGCGCCGCAGCGCGGACACCAGGTCGGTCCCGGCGACGTCCTTGAGCAGGCACCCGTTGGCGCCCGCGTCCAGCGCCGCGCGCAGGCCCTGGTGGTCGCCGTGCGCGGTGAACACGACGATGCGGCCGGCGGGGTGGGCCTGGCGCAGTCCGGCGATCACCTCGGGCGCGAGCATGTCCGGCAGCCTCAGGTCCAGCAGGATCAGGTCCGGCCGCAGTTCCGCGACACGGGCGAGCGCGACGCGACCGGATTCCGCTGCCCCGATCAGGTGCAGCGAGGGGTCCGAACGGAGCAGTAGCGTCACCCCGTCGCGGACCACCGGGTGATCGTCGACGACCAGCACCGACGCGCTCATGGCTGGGGCACCTCGGGCACCCAGGCGCGCAGGGTGCAGCCGCCGTCCTCGTCGTGCACCAGGCTCACCCGGCCGCCGAGCCGCGCCGCCCGTTCGGCCAGCGAGCGCAGGCCCATGCCGCTGCCGGGAGCGTCCTCGGCGGACTCCCCGCTACCGTCGTCGGCGACCACCGCCTGCACGCCGTCCGCGCTGGGCCCGAGGCTCACCACGACCGAGCAGGCTCGCGCGTGCTTCTCGACGTTGAGCAGGCCCTCGCGTACGGCGCTGACCAGCAGCGCCGTACGCTCCGCGTCGAGCGGCCGCACGGGCGCCAGCTGCACGAACCGGGCGGGCACGCCGCAGCGCGACTCGAAAGACCTGCAGTGCTCGCCCAGTTCCACCGGCAGCGCGCGTTCGGGGCTGGACTCCGCGAGCGCCAGCAGCGATTCGCGCAGTGCCGCCGAAGCGGCCGACACGTCGCGTTCGAGTTCGCGCAGGCGGTGCCGCAACGCGGGGTTGTCGGCGTCCTCGTGCAGGCCACGCACCTGCACACCGATCGAGAACAGCAGCGCACCCACCGAGTCGTGCAGCGCGTTCTGCATCCGCCGTCGTTCGGCGGAGACGGCGTCGGCACGGGTGGACTCGGCGACGCTGGCCAGGTGCAACGCCTGCGCGGCCTGCCCGGCGATGGCCTCGAGACACTGGACCGCATCGTCGCCGAACGCGGCGGACTCGCGTAGCGCCGCGTAGGCGACGGCCAGCGGTTCGCCGTCCGGCCGGCTCAGGATCGGCACCGCCACCATCGCACGCAGGCTCTCCTGCCGGACCTGCGCGTCGAACTGGTGCGTGATCGTGGGCGAGCTGAGGTAGTCGGGGACCCGCACCGGCTTGCGCAGCGCGAGCGCGCGGCCACCGATGCCCTGGCCCGTGGGCACCGGCAGGTTCTGCATCGCCTCGGTGCGGTTGCCCGACATCCAGCGCACGATCGCCAGGCCTGGACGCTCCAGTTCGCCGACGAATGCGGCGTGCGCACCGAGCGTCTCGCGGATCAGCTGGGCGGTGCCGTGCAGCGCGACCACCCGGTCCAGTGCGCCGAGCAGGCCTTCACGCTCGCGTAGCAGCTCGTCGAGCAGGGTGCTCTGCTCGATGGCCCGATCCGTCGCGACACGCCCCTTTGCGGCCACTTACCAACAATAAGGGCAGCCGGGGCATTTCGGATATACCCGCTTGGAGAGGTCAGGGAGACAGCAGGAAGGGCAGGCCGTTCGGCGAGCCGAGGCCGGTCACGTTGTCGTAGCCGCCGGTGGTGTGGATCGTCAGGTTCGGGTAGTCGAGCTCGCGAGCGCTGACGACAAGGCCGCCGTCGGCGTTCACCGAGTTGACATAGTCGACCCGCTCCACCGCACCGTCCACATGCGCCACATCGGTGATCGCGGACCGGTACGACGCGTACGCAAGCGGGTTGATGAACCCGTGATGGAAGCGCGCCAGGCTGTCCGACACTGCCACGATCCCGGCCAGGATCGGCGACGACAGGCTCGTGCCGCCGATGCGGTACTGGTCGTAGTGCACGCCCTCGGGGAAGGTCTGCGTCTGCCCGACCAGGAAGCCGGTGTTGGGGTCGCCGACGGTCGAGATGTCCGGCACCACGCGGCCCTTGGCCTTGCCGTGCTGGTTCTGCGTCGACAACTGGTCGGGCACGACACCACGCTGGTAGAAGGGCTGGTCGTAGATCGTCGACGTGCCACCGCCGGAACCGCTGGTGAAGGCACCGGGCGCGGGCGGGACGTACGAGCCGCCGGTCAGCGTGCTCTTGCCCGTCTCCCAGCCGGTTTCGAAGATCTTCTGACCGTCCTTGCCGACCGCGAGGCTCGTGCCGCCCACCGCGGTCACCCAGGTGCCGGTGGCGGGGAAGTCCGCCGACGGCGTGCCGAGGCGCGCGGCCTCGTCCCCGCTGTCGCCCGAGGAGAAGTAGACGCCGATGCCCTCCAACGCGGCCTGCACCTCGATCTGGTTCCAGACGCGGACCTCCGACGCGGGGATGTCCTCGCCCGCGTCGCCGTAGGAGTTGGAGATGAGGTCGGCGGTGTGCCCGGCGACGATCCAGTTCAGCGCCTCGTCCAGCGACGCGTCCTGGCAGTCCGCGCCGCCCACGTAGAGGATGTTCGCGCCGGGCGCCATCGCGTGCACGGCCTCGACGTCGAGCGTCTGCTCGCCGTACCAGCCCGCGGCGTCACACTGGTCGGGCGGCTCCTGGGCGGGGTTGGTCGGGAAGATGTGCTCCGAGAACTGGTTCTTCCGCAGCGGGTTGCCCGGGTCGTTGCGGCGCGCGTACTCGGCCGCGTCGGCGTACAGCGTCGGCGACGCGAAAGCGTCCACAATGGCCACTGTGGTGCCGCTGCCGTCCGCGCCGGCGGAGTCGATGCCGTAGGCGGAACGCAGCTGGGCGGGGGTGTAGCCGCACGGTGCGTAGGGCAGGATCTTGCCGGCGTAGGCCGGGTCGGTGGTGTCGGCCTTCTCGCCGTAGTAGCTGCTGCACGGCGGCGCGTTGCGGAAGCCGGCCGCGGGCGGGACGTCCGACGGGGTGCCCTGGGTGCGGTCCGGCGTGAGCAGCTGGGTGGCCTGGTCGACGCCGACGACGCCGAGCACCGAACTCGCCAGCGCGGCGGGCACCGACAGTTCCTTGTCGGCGGCGCGCAGCACCTGTCCGTCTACTTTGTACTTGGCGAGGGCGACTCCGAATGCCTGCTCCACCTGGTCGGTCGTGCCGGTGGCCTCGACGTAGGCCTTGTTCGACGGCACGTCGCCGATCGAGAACCCGCTGCTCGAGAGCCAGTCCCGGACCGAGCCGACGGTGGCGTCGGTCGCGGCGAACCGGTCACGCACCTGGTCCGGCGTGAGGTACTGCCGGTACGCCTTGCTCGCGGGGTCGGTGACGGACTGCGCGGCGGACTCGGCGCCTGCCTGGTCCGGCATCGCGAGGTACACCCGGAAGCCGATCTTGGCGGACGGGGCGGTGTCTGCGACCTTCGCCTGCGGGACGGCCCAGCGCGGGTGGGAGAGCGGGATCACCGCGCGTCCCTGCGCCGAGGCGGTGTCCGCGACCGCGGCGGCCACCCCGCTCGCAAGGGCGAGCGAAACGAACAGGGTCAATGCTCTTCGCACTGGGACTTCCCCTCTTGAGTCAGGCGGAACTGCGCCGACATTAGATCCGAAAACCGCCCAGGGGAAGGAATAACGAGATAAAGACAGGAAAAGTCCGGTTTCCACCCTTCGGCGGAAAGCGGACAAATCAGTCTAAAGGAAGATTTCCCGCTTCGGTCACGATCGCAGTGATCAACTCGGCGGGTGTCACATCGAAGGCCGGGTTGAACACCGCGGCGCCCGCGGGCGTGATCCGGGACCGGCCGATCTCGGTGACCTCTTCCGGCGCACGCTCCTCGATCACGATCTCCTCGCCGGTCGCGAGTCGGGTGTCCACAGTGGACCGGGGTGCCACGACGACGAACGGCAGCCCGTGCCGTGCGGCGGCGAGCGCGAGCGGGTAGGTGCCGATCTTGTTGGCCACGTCCCCGTTCGCGGCGATCCGGTCCGCGCCGACGACGACGCAGTCGACCATGCCGCGCGCCATCGCGGTGGCGGCCGCGGAGTCGGGCAGCACGCGGTAGGGCACTCCGGCCTCCGCCAGTTCCCACGCGGTGAGCCGGGCGCCCTGGAGCAGCGGGCGGGTCTCACCGGCGAGCACGTGGTCGATGTGCCCGGCCGCGTGCAGGTGCCACACGACGCCGAGCGCCGTGCCCCAGCCGACGGTCGCGAGCCGGCCCGCGTTGCAGTGGGTCAGCAGCCGTAGCGGGCGGCGCCCGCACCGGTCCAGGACGAGGTCGGCCGCGAGCCCGGACGCGGTGCGGTTCGCGTGCTCGTCCTCGTCGAGGACGGCCTTCGCCTCCGCCAGCACGCTCTCGGCTCCGTCGCCGAGTTTCGCCAGCGCGCGGTGCACGCCCCAGCTCAGGTTGACGGCCGTCGGCCGCGCCTGCGCCAGCCGCTTGGCGTCGGCGTGCACGGCCTCGGCGTCGTCGCCGTGCCGGAAGGCGGCCAGTGCCGTGCCGAGCGCCCCGGCGGCGCCCAGTGCGGGCGCCCCGCGCACGGCCAGCCTGCGGATGGCGCCGATCACCTCGTCGACCGTGTTCAGCCGCAGCGTCGTGAAGGTGCCGGGCAGCGCGCATTGGTCGATGATGACGACGGCGCCGGAGTCCCAGTCGATAGTTCTGCGCACGTGACCATTCAACATCCGGCGTACTAGCCTACTGAGTCGAGGTTACTAGTCTGACCGGCAGTCACGGGCGATCGACGTAATGCAGGTCGGATGCCGGTTGGTTTGGTCGACCTACTTGCCGGTCAGACTAGTAATCGGCCCGTTCCAGGAGGTGGCCGATGAAGACCAAGTACGTCCTCGACGAAGCCGACATGCCGACCCGGTGGTACAACATCGTGCCCGACCTGCCGGAGCCCCCTCCGCCGCCGCTGCACCCTGGCACCGGCCGGCCGGTCGGGCCCGAAGACCTCGCCCCGCTGTTCCCGCAGGCGCTCATCGCGCAGGAGGTCAGCGCCGAGCGCTTCATCGACATCCCGGAGGAGGTGCTCGACGTCTACCGGCTCTGGCGGCCGTCCCCGCTCTACCGCGCCCGCCGCCTCGAGAAGGCGCTCGGCACCCCCGCCCGCATCTACTACAAGTACGAGGGCGTCAGCCCGGTCGGCTCGCACAAGCCGAACACCGCTGTGCCGCAGGCGTTCTACAACGCCGCCGAGGGCGTGCGCCGGCTGACCACCGAGACCGGAGCGGGCCAGTGGGGCAGTGCGCTCGCCTTCGCCGCCGCGACGTTCGGGCTGGAGTGCGAGGTGTGGCAGGTCCGCGCCTCCTACGACCAGAAGCCCTACCGCAAGATCATGATGGAGACCTTCGGCGCGACCGTGCACCCGAGCCCGTCGGAGGAGACCGAGGCGGGGCGCAAGATCCTGGCCGCCCACCCCGACTCGACCGGCAGCCTCGGCATCGCGATCAGCGAGGCGGTCGAGAAGGCCGCCGCCGATCCCGAAGCCCGCTACGCGCTCGGCAGCGTGCTCAACCACGTGCTGCTGCACCAGACGATCATCGGCGAGGAGGCGCTCAAGCAGTTCGAGCTCGCAGGCGACACGCCGGACATCCTCATCGGCTGCACCGGCGGCGGCTCCAACTTCGGCGGGCTGGCGTTCCCGTTCCTGCGGGAGAAGCTGGCCGGGCGGATGGCGCCGGAGATCCGCGCCGTGGAACCAGCGGCCTGCCCGTCGCTCACTCGCGGCCGCTACACCTACGACTTCGGCGACACCGCCGGCCTCACGCCACTGCTCAAGATGCACACGCTCGGCCACGACTTCATCCCCGACCCGATCCACGCCGGCGGCTTGCGCTACCACGGCATGTCGCCGCTGATGTCGCACATCTACGAGCTCGGCTTCATCGACGCGCTCGCGATCGGGCAGCAGGAGTGCTTCGCCGCCGGGGTGACCTTCGCCCGCGCCGAGGGCATCATCCCGGCGCCCGAGCCCACCCACGCGCTTGCCGCCTGCTTCCGGGAAGCCCTGCGCTGCAAGGAAACCGGCGAGGAGAAGGTGATACTGACGGCGCTGTGCGGGCACGCGCACCTCGACCTGCCCGCCTACGCGGCCTACCTGTCCGGGCAGATGGTCGACAACGAACTCGCCGACGCGACGCTCGCCGAGGCCCTGGCGACCGTGCCGCAGCCGGTGTGATGCGCGCGTGGCGGGTCGAGCGGCCGGGGCCGGCCGGGGACGGGCCGCTGCGCATGGTGGACGTGCCCGTCCCCGAGCCCGGGCCGGGTGAACTGCTGGTCAAGGTTCTCGCGTGCGGCGTGTGCCGCACCGATCTGCACGTCGCCGAGGGTGATTTGCCCGTGCACCGGCCGGGCGTGGTGCCGGGGCACGAGGTGGTCGGCGAGGTGCTCGCGGCCGCCGGTGAGTTCGCGGTGGGGGACCGGGTCGGCATCGCGTGGCTGCGGCACACGTGCGGCACCTGCCGGTACTGCCTGCGCGGCGCGGAGAACCTGTGCCCGAACTCGCTCTACACCGGCTGGGACTCCGACGGCGGGTACGCCGACTACGCGGTCGTGCCCGCCGCCTACGCCTACCCCCTGCCGCCCGGGTACTCCGACGCGGAGCTGGCGCCGCTGTTGTGTGCGGGCATCATCGGCTACCGGGCGCTGCGCCGCGTGCCACGCGGTGGGCGGCTGGGGATCTACGGCTTCGGCGCCAGTGCGCACCTGGCCGCGCAGGTCGCGCTCGCCGAAGGCGCCGAGGTGCACGTGCTGACCCGCAGTCCCAAGGCCCGCGCGCTCGCGATGGAACTCGGGGCCACCTTGGCCGGGCCCGCCGAGGACATCGAGCCCGGTTCACTGGACTCCGCGATCCTGTTCGCGCCCTCCGGCGATCTCGTGCCGCTCGCACTCGAAGCGCTGGATCGGGGCGGAATCCTTGCGGTGGCGGGGATTCACCTGTCAGACGTGCCGGTGCTCGACTATCAGCGGCACCTGTTCTTCGAACGGGAGATCCGCAGTGTCACCGCCAACACCCGCGCGGACGGCCGGGCGTTCCTCGACTTCTGCGCCGGGCACAAGCTGCACATCACCACCACGCCGTATTCGCTGGACCACGCCGACGCCGCGCTGGCCGACCTCGCCGGCGGGCGCGTCACGGGTGCCGCCGTCCTGATGGGTGAGCCATGAGTGACGCGTGGCTGACCTATACCTCCTATCTCGCGCTCGACGAGGTGCTCGGCGCGCAGCGGCCACGGTCGGCCGAGCACGACGAGATGCTGTTCATCGTCATCCATCAGGTGTACGAACTGTGGTTCAAACAACTGCTGCACGAGCTGGGCTTCCTGCAGCGGCGGCTCGCCGACGGCGACACCGCGCACGCGATCCGCACGCTGCGGCGGATCCTGACGATCCTCAAGGTGGTCGTCGCGCAGATCGACGTGCTGGAGACGATGACGCCCAGCCAGTTCACCAGCTTCCGCGCGCGCCTCGAGGCGGCGAGCGGGTTCCAGTCCGCGCAGTTCCGGGAACTGGAGGCCGTGCTCGGCCGCCGCGACGCCGGTGCCTTCGAGCACTACCCCGAGGGCAGCGCGGCGCGCGAGCGCATCGCCGCCGCGATGGCGCGGCCGGCGCTGTTCGAGTCCTTTATGGACTACCTGAGCAGGCAGGGCTACGGCACCAAGAACGACACGCGGGCGTTGCTGCTGCGGGTGTATCGCGACGACGCGGGACCGGCGGTGGTCGCCGAGCATCTCGTCGACCTCGACGAGGGCCTGCAGGAGTGGCGGTACCGGCACTCGAAGATGGTCGAGCGCACGATCGGCGACAAGTCCGGGACCGGCGGCTCGTCCGGCGCCGCCTACCTGCGCTCGACCCTGGCCCAGCCGGTCTTCCCGGACCTCTGGGCGGTCCGCGCCGAGCTCTGATCTTGCGACGCGTTCTCACCTGGTTCTAGGTTTGTGGTGGGCTCCCACCCCACGGGCCGCACCGAACCGAACACGGCCCGGACGCCACAAGCGGCCGGCCGCGCACAGACAGGAGTCACCGTGACCGACGGTGTATTCGGCCGCGAAGGCGGTCATGAGCAGGTCGTGTTCTGCCAGGACCAGGCCACCGGCCTGAAGGCGATCATCGCCATCTACTCCACCGCGCTGGGCCCCGCACTCGGCGGGACGCGGTTCTACCCCTACGCCTCCGAAAGTGACGCGCTGGCCGATGTGCTGGCGCTGTCGAAGGGCATGGCCTACAAGAACTCGCTGGCCGGGCTCGACCTTGGCGGCGGCAAGGCCGTCATCATCGGCGACCCCGCGACCGCGAAGACCGAGGCGCTGCTGCGCGCGTACGGCCGGTTCGTGCAGTCACTCGGCGGCCGCTACATCACGGCCTGCGACGTGGGCACCTACGTCGCCGACATGGACGTCGTGGCGAGGGAGACCCGCTTCGCCACCGGCCGCTCCGCCGACGACGGCGGGGCGGGTGACTCGTCGGTGCTGACGGCGTTCGGCGTCTTCCAGGGCATGCGCGCGTGTGCCGAGTACCGCTGGGGGAGCACCGACCTCAGCGGACGGCGCGTCGGCGTCCAGGGTGTCGGGAAGGTCGGCCACTACCTGGTGGAGCACCTGCTCGGGGCCGGTGCGCACGTGCTGATCAACGACGTCTCGCCCGCCGCGATCGAGCGGGTCCGGGCGGCTCATCCCCAGGTCGAGGTCGCGGCGTCGCTCGTCGACGAGCCGCTGGACATCTACGCGCCGTGCGCGCTGGGCGGCGCGCTCAATGACGAGAGCGTGTCGCGGTTGCGGACGGGGATCGTCTGCGGCGCCGCCAACAACCAGCTGGCGCACGCCGGCATCGACAAGACACTGGAGGACCGCGGGATCCTCTACGCCCCGGACTACCTGGTCAACGCCGGCGGCGTGATCCAGGTCAGCGACGAGCTGCACGGTTTCGACTTCACCCGCGCGAAGCGCAAGGCGAGCGGGATCTTCGAGACGACGCAGGCCGTCTTCGCGCTGGCGGCGGCCGAGGGCGTGCCCCCGGCCACGGCGGCCGACCGCCTGGCCGAGCGGCGGATCTCGGAGGTCGGCCGCCTCCGCACGATCCTGCTCCCGTAGCTACCCGGACTTGCGGCGGAAGGTGCGCTTGTTGGCGGCGGGCCCGTGTGCGTGCTGGTTCTTGCCGCTGCCGTTCTCGTGCGGGGAGCCGTCGCGGTTGTGGGCCTGCTTGCGTTCGAGCGCCTCGCGGAACTTGCGTTTGAGATCGTCCTCGGGATCGCCGGACGCGGACGAGGATTCGGACATGCGAGCCTCCGTGGGGTGAGACGCCCAGCCTTGCATGCCGCGCCCGGGTTGGCGAGCCAATTGGCGCACGTGGCGGCTGTTACCTGGGCTTTTCCGGTCCGATATCGACCCGCGTCACACTTGACGCTGGCGTGCTGCGAGTAATTGGCCCTCGGACAGTTAGGGTTACGCCTATGGCGAACTCAGCTGCGGTGCCCGGCCGGCCGCGTTCCCGCGACGCGGCAGGACTGCCGGCGGTGACCCCGGACCGGATCATCGCCGCGGCACTCGAGCTGACCGCGCGGCACGGCCTCGACAGCTGGACCCTCCGCCAGCTCGCGGCGGCTGTCGACGCCTATCCGGCGGTGATCTACCACCACGTCGGCGACCGCGAGGCGGTCGTCAGCGCGGTGGTCGACCGCGTCATCGGCCTCTACCCGGTCCCGCCGGAAGACCTCGAATGGCGCGAATGGTTCCGCAGGCTGTTCAGTGAGCTGCGCCTGGTCCTGACCCGCTACCCCGGCGTCGCACGCCGCCTGGCGGTCAACGGCCCCACGGTCTACGCGGCGACGCCCACCGTCGACCGCGGCATGCGGATCCTGATGGCGGCGGGCTTCGGCCACGAATGCGCCGATGTCTACCGGTACCTTTCGGCGGTGGCGTGCCAGCACATCTCGGTCGAAGACGAGCAGAGCAGGCAGATCGACCTGCTGGCCCGCAACACCGCGGCCTGGACCAAGAAGCGCAACGACGCCGAACGGCCGGGCATGGCAGCCATGAGCGCCGCCATCCACGAGATGACGAACGACCCGATCCGCGCGGCGAACTACTTCACGGACACCTTCGACTACGCCGTCGAGCGCAGCCTGGACGGCGTGGCGGCAAGGCTGGAAACACTGAAGGCACAACGACGACCGGACCAGACCTGAGAACCCGTCCGGTCTACCCCGGCGGTGGTGGCGCGTCGCAGGTGATCTTTGGCTGGGGGTTGTAGTGGACGGTCCTCGTGTCGCGGCGGACTTCCGCACCCGATGAAACGTCCCGCAGGACCCGGGTGTCCGACGTCGTGAAGCCGGGTGCGCCGCTGGAGGCGTGGCAGTTCTGCGCGGGACCCGGCTTGGTGGGCGGGTCGACCGGGTCCGTGCGCTGGCCGGGGATCGACTCCACGGTGTAGCGCTTGGTGCCCCACAGTTTCACCGTGATCGAGGAGGGCGTCCAGATGGTCTGGATCGCGACACCCGTGGCGGAGTCGTTCGTGAACTTGAGGTCGATGACGCTCGAGCCGTTTGGGTTCTGGAAGACCGTCGCCTCGCGCGCCGCAGGGTAGCGGCTGATGTAGTAGCTGTGTTCCCTGTGCCCCGCGTCCTTCATGCCCGCGAAGTAGGAGGCGTTGTAGAGCGTCGTGGCGAACTGCGAGATGCCGCCGCCGACCTCGCGGGCCGGTGCGCCGTTCTCGATCACCCCCGCCTCGACGTAGCCTTGGGCGGCGCCGCGCGGGCCGGTGAAGCCGTTCAAGGAGAATGTCTCGCCGGGCTTGACGATCGCGCCGTTCACCTTCTGCGCCACCATCCGGATGTTCACGCCGGAGTCCGCGGCGAAGCCGCCCGTGCTGAACTCGCCGATCACCTCCTTGATGCCCAGGCCTTTGGCCTGGTCGGTCGTGACCTTCGCCGGGGTGTTGACGTACTTCGCGACCAGCTCGCGCTGCCCTGCGCTCGTGAGCAACGGAGGCAACGGTTCGAGAGTGGGGTTCCAGTCGACAGCCTTGCCGTCCACCGACTCCTCGACCGACGGACTCCCGCCGGTGAACACGATCTGCGCGTCCTTGCCCTGCTTCTCGGTCGATTTGAGCTGCGGGCCGGCCGCTTCGATGATCTTGTTGTTGTCCATCCTCATGGCCAGCGTGCCGTTCTCGGGCTCGAAGCGCAGTGCGGTGGCGATCGCCTCCGGGGCGACCGTGGCGTCGGCGCCGTCACCCCGGATGGTCAGCGGTCGCGACACCGCGGGCTCGGCCAGTTCGTGCAGTGCCTTCTGGACGTTCTCGGGCGAGACGGTCACCGGCGTGGCCGCGACGGGCAGGTCCAGGACCCGGCCGGAAACCCAGTCGGCGACGATGGCGTTCGCCGCGGACTCGACGTCCAGGCGCTGGCCCTGCTTCGGGTCGACGGCAACGGGCTTGGCGCCCTCGAAGCGGATCGTGCCCTCGACCGGGTCGCGGTCGGTCTGGCCGCGCAGGTTCGCGAGCGTGTTGACCAGCTGCGGGCGGTCCGCGGCCGTGACCACGCCGACCTCGCGGCCGGAGAAGAACGAGCTGATCCTGGTGAACGGGTTCAGCGGCTGCGCCCCAGCCTGGTCCAAAGTGGACGCCCAGTCGAGGCTCAGCCCGGCCCGCGCCGGCTCGATCGTGGCCGGCACGTCACCGGCCCGCACCGCGACCGGTTTCACCAGCCGCGGCTCGATCTGCGAGCGCAGCCGCTGCTCGGCCTCCGACCGCTTGAGCCCGCCGACCTCGACACCCGCGACAGTGACCCCGCGCGGCACGGAGCCCTGGCTGATCAGCAGGTCGATCGCATACAGAGCCACGAATACGCCGAGCACCGACGCGGCGACGATCCCGGCCCGCTTGAGCGCCTTGCGTTCCCTTGGCGGTCCGACCGGCGCGATCACCTCGGTGACCGGCGCGAAGATCTCGGTCGGCTCGTCGTCGGCGGTGGGCCACGCGGGCTCGTGCGGCACGGCTCAACCTCCTGCATCGGGTGTTGCTGATCCGGACAACAGGGATGAAGGTTACGGGCGTGCGGTCGTCGCGCCGTTCCCGGGTGGTAGACCTGGGGCATGCGGCTGCTCATCATCGCCGACACCCACGTGCCGAAACGCGCCCGCGCCCTGCCGGACCTGGTGTGGCGTGAAGCCGAGGCCGCCGACGTCGTCATACACGCCGGTGATTGGGTCGACGCCGCACTACTGGACGAGCTCGAGGCGCGAACCCGCAGGCTGATCGGGGTGTACGGCAACAACGACGGCCCGGCCCTGAGGGCGAGGCTGCCCGAGGTCGCGCACGCCGACCTCGATGGCCTGCGCCTGTCCGTCGTGCACGAGACCGGCGCGGCGAAGGGCCGCGAGCAGCGCTGCGCCGCCGCGTTCCCGGACACCGACGTCCTGGTGTTCGGCCACAGTCACATCCCGTGGGACACCGTCACCGGCACCGGCCTGCGCCTGCTCAACCCGGGCTCGCCGACGGACCGCCGCCGCCAGCCCGACTGCACCTATCTCACCGCGAGCGTGGCCGCGAGCAAGCTCCGCGACGTGCGCCTGCACACCCTGCCGAAGCGCTAGGCGGCCACGCGGAACACGAGACCGGCGTCGACGAGCCGGGCCAGGAGCGCGTCGCCCATCGCGGCGGCCGTCGTGACCTGGCCCGCGGTCTCCGGCAGGTCGTCGAAGGCGACGCACAGCGCCGACTCGGCCAGCATCTTCGCGGTCTCGTCATACCCGGGATCGCCGCCCGCGACCTCGGTCTCGACGCGCTTGCCGCCGCCCTCACCGGTGAACCGCACCTTGAACCACGACTTCGCGCGCCGCTCCTCGTCCGGCCCCTCGCCCGGTTTGCGCAGGTTCGCCAGCGCCCTGCGCGCGGGCGGCACCTGCGCGAGCAGCACCACGGCGGCCAGCGCCGCGGCCGTGACCGCGACCGTCGGCAGGCGCCCGAACGACGCGTAGTGGCTGTAGGAGAAGTCGGGCCCATAGGCGGGCAGCAGGGCGGCCGACCGGACCACGATCTGCGGGTCGATCGTCGTCATCGGCACGAGCCAGCGGCCGGTCCGCGGATCGCGGTGCGGCTTCCCGGTGACGGTGTGCACCTTCCGCCCGGCCGGACGCTCCTGGACCTTGGCGCGCGCACGGGCCGCGCGGACCATCGGGACCACGCGCGACGCCGCGGTCAGCACGGACGCGTAGGTGCCCCCGGAGAACATCGCGTTGCTGCGCACCTGGCCACTGATCGAGATCGGCACGTCCGGCGGCAGGTGCTTGAGGGTATAGAAGACGCCGAGGTCGTAGGGGATCGAGTCGAACCCGGCGGCGTGGATCAGCCGCGCGCCGGTCTGCCTGGCGCGGTCGTGGTGGCGCACGTAGGTCCGGTCGAAGAACTCGGGCTCGCCGCACAGGTCGAGGTAGCCCGTGCCCGCCTCGGCACAGGCGGCGACGAGCGGTTCCCCGTAGAGCGCGTACGGGCCGACGGTCGTGACCACGACCCTGGCCGACTCGGCCACCGCACGCAGCGACGCCGCATCCTCGACGTCGGCTCGCAGCAGAGCAAGGTCGGCGCACGCGGGATTGATCGTGGCCAGCCGCTCGCGCACCGCCTCGAGTTTCCGCTGGTTACGGCCCGCCAGTGCCCACCGGCACGCCGCCGGCGCGCGGCGCGCGAGGTACTCCGCGGTCAGGCCGCCGGTGAACCCGGTCGCACCGAAGAGGACGATGTCGTGCTCCATACCCGGAGTATGTCAGGACCACCCGGAAAGGGCGCGACGGAGGAGCGATCGGCGAGGAGCACCGGACCGGGTGCGGGATGTCCCGCAAGACACGGGAAACTTGCTCCCTATGGAGTACTTCGAGGACTACGTCCCGGGCTCGGTACACGAGTGCGGGACGATCAAGGTGACCGAGGCCGAGATCATCGAGTTCGCGGTCAAGTACGACCCGCAGCCCTTCCACACCGACCCGGCGGCCGCCGCGACCGGCCCGTTCGGGGGCCTGATCGCCAGCGGCTGGCACACGGCGAGCCTGATGATGCGCCTGCTGGTCGAGCACTACCTGTCCCCGGTCGCGAGCCTCGGCAGTCCCGGCATCGACGAGCTGCGCTGGCGCCTGCCGGTCCGGCCGGGCGACGAGTTGCGCGTGCGGGTCACCGTCCTCGAGGCGCGCCCGTCGAACTCCAAACCGGACCGGGGTCTGGTGCGCAGCCGGATCGAGGTGCTCAACTCGGGCGGCGACGTCGTGTGCAGCGCGAACGCCCTGAACTTCCTGCTGCGTCGCCCGTGATCCTGTTTCGCCAAAAGGTTGTAGATCCGCAGGTGTAGTGGGGAGTGAACATGGGTACTTCCTCCGCGCAAGCACGTCGCGGAGGGAGTTCACCATGGCGGACACGTCCCGGCTGCCCACCCCTGTCGCTGAGACCTGGGAGTGGCAGCGCCAAGGCAATTGCCGGAACCTTGACAGCTCGGTCTTCTTCCACCCCGACGGCGAGCGGGGGTTCGCGCGGGCAGACCGTGTCGCACGGGCCAAGCGCATCTGCATGTCCTGCCCGGTGATCGTGCAGTGCCGCCATCACGCGCTCACGGCCGAGGAGCCGTTCGGCGTGTGGGGTGGACTGGACGAGACCGAGCGGCGCGCCGCGATCGTGCGGCGCAAGCAGCTTCTCGGGTCTGAGGAGAAGGAGAAGGAGTGCGTTTCGGCTACACCCTGATGACCGAGCAGGCCGGGCCGAAGGAACTGGTCCGGCATGCGCGCGCGGCCGAGCAGGCGGGGTTCGAGTTCGAGGTCTCGAGCGACCACTACTTTCCCTGGCTGGACGAGCAGGGGCACGCGCCCTACGCGTGGAGCGTGCTGGGCGCGGTCAGCCAGGTCACCGACCGGGTGGAGCTACTGAGCTTCGTCACGTGTCCGTTGATGCGATACCACCCGGCGGTGGTGGCGCAGAAGGCCGCGACCGTCTCCCTGCTCTCGGACAACCGGTTCATCCTCGGCCTCGGCGCCGGCGAGAACCTCAACGAGCACGTCGTTGGCCGGGGCTGGCCGCCCGCCAACGTGCGGCACGAGATGCTGGCCGAGGCCGTGGAGATCATCGGCGACCTGTTCGACGGGGGGTACGTCAACTTCAGCGGGCAGCACTACCGCGTCGACTCGGCGAAACTGTGGGATCTGCCGGACCGGCGCACGCCGGTGGCGATCGCCGTGTCGGGCAAGCAGACGGTGGAGCGGTTCGCGCCCGTCGCGGACGCGATGATCACCACCGACCCGGACCCCGATCTGGTGCGCTCGTGGGACGACGAGCGGGCACAGGTGCGCGAGGACTCGACCCGCAAGTTCGCCCAGTTGCCCGTCTGCTGGGACCCCGACCGCACGGCGGCGAGGAAGCGGGCGCACGAGCAGTTCCGCTGGTTCGCCGGCGGCTGGAAGGTCAACGCCGAGCTACCCGGCACGGCCGCTTTCGCCGGTGCCACGCAGTTCGTGACCGAGGACGACGTGGCGGCATCGATCCCGTGCGGGCCCGACGCCGACCAGATCGTGCAGGCGGCGCAGCCGTTCGCGGACGCGGGTTTCACGGATCTCGCGTTCGTCCAGATCGGCGGCGAGCACCAGGACGGCTTCTTCGAGTTCGCCCGGTCCGACCTGTTGCCCGCCCTGGCGAAGACCTACGGCTGATCCTCAGTCGACGAGGTCGCCGTCGCGGGTGATCATGGCGCGCAGCTTGGTGAGCGCGCGATGCTGGGTGACCCGCACGTTGCCCGCCGAGATGCCGAGCGCCTCGGCCGTCTCGCCCGCCGAGAGGCCGACGATCAGCCGCAGCGTCAGGATCTCCTGCTGCAACGGGGGCAGCGTCGCGATCAACTTGGACAGTCGCGCCCCGAGATCGGTGTCCAGCACCCATTTCTCCGGCTCGTTGTCGGTCAGCGGGCGCTCCGGCAGTTCGGCGACGGGATCGGAGCGGTCCCGCGACACCAGCCGGTACGCGTCGGCGACCTTGTTGGACGCGATCGCATGCACCAGGTACAGGAAGGACCCGCCGCGGTCCTGGTAGTTCGGCAGTGCGTGCAGCACTGCCAGGCACACCTCCTGCGCCACGTCGTCCGCGGACAGGTAGGACAGATCCCGGCCCCCCAGCCGTGCGCGGCAATAGCGCACGGCGACCGGCGTGATCATCGCGATCAGCCGCGCGACGGCTGCCGGGTCGCCCGTGGCGGCGTCGCGCACCGCAGGATCCAGTTCCTCTTTGGTCAGGCGCGCAGAGGCACCGCGAGGAAGGTTCCGTGGGGTCGTGAAGCCCGGTTCCGCGGCTTCGGTGGGCATGGGAGTTACAGGCGGCACACTGGTTCTCATGGTCGGCTCCCCAACGACAATGGCGACCCTTCGACCGGTCGCCGTCGGGGCCCATGTGTAGTCACTCTCGGTGAGCGGACACTCCCATTAGGTCCCTGCCGACCCGCCACCGATGCGACTGAGCGTAATCGTATGCGGTGACCACGTTTCAGTCCAGATTTCAACTAGAGATAGCCCGTTTGCAGCAATGGCCTGCTCAGAGACGTACTGACAGTGGTTGTTGCGATCAGTTCCGAGCGGCTGTGTGCAAGTGTGACACATTTTCGCTGGTTGTAGCCCTGTCCGGCGATCGGGTGGTGAACACCCACCAACGAAGGACTACAAATCGTAGAATTCCGCCGAGCATACTCGTCGCCGCAAGAACGACGGCTTCCAACGTCGCCGACGGGGACGGCGTGAAGATCTGCAGCGACATCAGCACCACCGAGCCGTAGCTCGCGTAGAAGGCGAAAGTGCCTGCCGACTGCAGGTGCAACCGCAGCGCGGACGTGTGCATGTTCGCGAAGGTGACGCGGCGCTGGAATTCGGTGTTGAGCAGCGTGGTGATCGCGATGGCCACGATGTTGGCCACCACCGACCCGATCAGTACGCGCGCGCCGAGGAAGATCAGTTCCTGGAGTCCGGTGGTGACGGCACCGGCGCTGACATACCAGACCACAGGGTGCGCGAAGGCGGGCCGGCGCGTTGGCCGGCGCTCGATCCACTGCGCAGTGGTGGTCATACCAAAAACTTACCTGCGCTGAGCAACAGCTTGCATCATACAACTTGGTGACGTTGGTCTCGGCGTTTGCACAGCGCATGCCGCGGGTACCGCGAGGGCATGAGTGATCCGCACGGTCATCCCGTCCCCGACGCCGTGGAAACCGATCCCGCGGCGCTGAGCAGCAGCGAGGATCTCGACGAGGACCGGCTCCGGGTCGATCCGCTGGAGGAAGGTGTGGAGCCGCCGGAGCAGTACATGCACTCCGACCGCTTCGGCACCACGCCCAACGAGGAGTACGAGGGCGAGAGCCTCGACGACCGGCTCCGTGAGGAGCGCCCCGACGTGCAGCCCGAGGACGCCGACCAGCGTCCGCCCGCCGACGACGAGTTCGACGAGGCCATCGACGACTTCGAGGGCCGGCCCGAGACGCTCGTGCCCGAGGGGCCGGTAGGCGGGTCCCCGGTCGAGGAGGACCAGAACGCCGACAAGGCGGGCGGCTCGGTCGCCGAGACGATCAGGACCCCGCCGCGCGCGCCGGAGTGATCTGGCTCACGACGTCGGTGACCTGGCGAAACCACTACTTCCCGGCGCCCGGGTGGGTGTCACCGGGCGTGATCAAGCCGGGACCCCTACGGTCGGGGGTACGAGCGCACGTAACCGAAGGGATGAACAACCATGCTCGCGATGACCGATGCCGCCGCCGAGGCGATCAGCGCGCTGACCGCCCAGGAGGGCAAGCAGGAGACCGGTGGGCTGCGCTTCGCGGTGCAGGCCCAGCAGGAGCAGGGCGCCCAACTCGCGCTGTCCGTGGCCGAGCAGCCGGAGGCCGGTGACCAGGTGCTGGGCACCGACGCCGGCGCCAGGGTTTTCCTGGAACCGCAGGCCGCCCAGTTCCTCGACGACAAGGTGCTCGACGTCCAGCAGGACGACCAGGGCCAGCTGAACTTCGCGGTGATGCCGCAGCCGGACAACCAGCAGCCCGGCACTTCGCCGACCGCCTGAGTCCTGGCCGGGCCGGGTCTCTTCGCGAGGCCCGGCCCGGCTCAGAAGTGCGCCAGTAG
>DASZUO010000255.1:0-6985 GCA_035547575.1 Amycolatopsis sp.
CGAGGTGGTCGGCGATGCTTTCGGCGTCGAGGTAGCGAGCGCCGCTGCTGCCGGGCCGGTCGGCGTAGGGCTCGCAGAGGGCGGCGGTGCGGGAGCCGAGCGCGCCGTCGACGAAGAGGTCCCCGGCCAGGCCGCGCAGCCCGTGGCGCCGGGCCACATCGACCGCGTCGCGTTCGCCCCAGTACGCGACGACCTCGGGCCGCCCTGGCTCGGCCGCCATGGCGAGCAGTGCGGCGAGGTCGTCCTCGCCGGAGACGTCGGGGCCGGCGCACTCGTGCACGCTGACGATCCCGCGTTCGGAGGCCCGGGTGAGGAATGCGTCCTGGGCGTTGCGGCGCTGCTCGGCTGAGATCGCCGCGCGGGCGGCGGCGCGGACGTGGTGGTGGGCCTCGCGGGTGAGTGGGCCGTCGGGTGACCAGCCGGGCGAGTCCGGAACTACGTCGGCTGCCTTGTCGATCAGTGCGCTGGAGGCGAGGGCGGAATGCACGTCGACGCGGCTCAGGTAGGCGGCCGCGCCGCCCGCGGCCTCGTCCAGCTCAGCGCGGCTGGGCAGGCGGGGGCTGGTCCAGGTGGTCTCGTCCCAGCCATGCGCGATCAGGACCTCGCCGGGACGCGCCGCCTCGCGGACCGCGGCGAGCAACCCGGCGGCGTCGCGGACGCCGGTGAGGTCGAGGCCGGAGAAGTGCAGGCCGGTGGCGGTGGCGTGCACGTGGGCGTCGACGAAGGCGGGCGCGACGAAGGCGCCGTCGAGGTCGACCACCTCGGCGCCGGGGTGCAATGCCTTGCCGGGGCCGTCCTGGCCGACCCAGACCACGGTGTCGCCGGTGACCGCCATCGCGGTCGCGTCGGGTGAGCTCGGCGAGTGGATCCGGCCGCCGAGCAGCAGCGTCGTGTCGTTCACGGTGTCGAGTCTGCACCAACGACACACGACAGCAATATTTACGTCGTATCGTGGTGTTGACGGGAGATTTTTGTGACAATCCGCCGTTAGGGAGTGCATATGACTGTGATCCAGGAAGATGTGACGCTCGACCAGCCTTACGTTTACGCCCGGAAGGAGCTGGTCGAGCCCGACTGGCGGCGCCTGCCCGGCTGGCGCGACGTGACCAGGACCCAGTGGCGCGACGCGCAGTGGCAGCGCGTGCACTGCCTGCGCGACATCAAGCAGCTGCGGGCGGTACTCGGTTCTCGAGTGGACGAGCGGTTCTTCCAGGATCTGGCCGATGACCAGCGAGAACTCGCCACGATGTCGATGTTGCTGCCGCCGCAGATGCTCAACACGATGAACGTCGAGTCGACGGAGGCCTTCTACGCCGACCCGGTCCGCCGCTACATGCTGCCCGTGCGCAGCGACCGGGACCCGGAGTGGCCGAGTCACCCGCATTCGGAGCGGGACTCGTTGCACGAGGCCGAGATGTGGGTCGTGGAGGGGCTGACGCATCGCTACCCCACCAAGGTGCTGGCCGAGTTGCTGTCGACCTGCCCGCAGTACTGCGGCCACTGCACACGGATGGACCTGGTCGGCAACTCGACCGCGCAGATCGCCAAGCACAAGCTGACACTGAAGCCGGCCGACCGGCAGGACGCGATGATCGGCTATCTGCGCCGAACCCCGGGCGTGCGGGACGTCGTGGTGTCGGGCGGTGATGTGGCGAACGTGCCGTGGCACCAGCTCGAGGCGTTCCTGATGCGGCTGCTGGACATCGAGACCGTGCGGGACATCAGGCTCGCCACCAAGGCGCTCGCGGGCTTGCCGCAGCACTGGCTGCAGCCGAAAGTGGTCGAGGGCCTGGAGCGGGTGGCGCGCACGGCGCAGCGGCGCGGGGTGAACCTGGCGATCCACACACACGTCAACCACGCCCAGTCGGTGACGCCGCTGGTTGCCGAGGCCGCACGGACCGCGCTCGACGTCGGCGTGCGGGACGTGCGCAACCAGGGTGTGCTGCTGCGCGGCGTCAACGCGACGCCGAACGCGCTGCTCGACCTGTGCTTCGCACTGCAGGGCGAGGCCGGGATCCTGCCGTACTACTTCTACCTGTGCGACATGATCCCGAACGCCGAGCACTGGCGGGTCGCGGTGTGGGAGGCGCAGGAACTGCAGCACGCGATCATGGGCTATCTGCCGGGCTACGCGACGCCGCGCATGGTGTGCGACGTGCCGTACGTCGGGAAGCGCTGGGTGCACCAGCTTGCCGACTACGACCGGACGCGCGGGATCTCGTACTGGACGAAGAACTACCGCACCGGCATCGAGCACGCCGACCCCGACGCGCTGGCGCGCCGGTACCCCTACTTCGACCCGATCGCGACGCTGCCCGAGGAGGGCCGGTTGTGGTGGACGCGAGCGGCGAGCTGATCCGGGTACGTTGGCCGGGTGCCGCAGGAGGAGGTGCTGCGCCGCGCGATCCCGCGGCCGCCACCCGCGGCCCGGTGCTCGCTGTTGATCGGCGACGCCCCGTCCCCGGCGACCTGGCAATGGCGCCGGAGGACGCCGTAGTTGTGGCGAAAGCGTTGCGGGACACCGGATCCCCGTTCGAGGTGTACGAGCGGCTGGGCTGACGAACTCGCTGCGACCACGGCGCACTCGGGGGCCGTCGCGGGGTTGCGACCACAGCACAACATCGGTGGCGCGGAGGCTGGTGACCGCACGCCCGAGTGCGGCCCGGTCGAGCACGCGCGGGCACCGTCCACTGTCGACGGTGCGGGCGGCGGCGAGGTCGCCCCTGGCGCCCCGCCGTCGCGGGCCTCGGTCGCGATCGACCTGGCGGCGTCGGCAGGCGGCATGCCCGAGCCGATCAGGCCTGAGCGCCGCGCTCAGTGCTGCCGCGCGGTGGCCAGTGCCACGGACCGCACCGAGTGCAGCAGGTCGCGTACGACGACGCCGGCGCTGGGCCGGACCTGGTGCCAGTACCAGTCGGCCCACCGGAAGGCGACGGCGTCGGTGGCCCGCACGCGCGCCTCGAACGACAGCACACAGCGCCCAGCGCCGCAGTCGCCGACGCTCAGCGATACCGCGATCGTGGCGCGGCACGGGCGGTCGAACACGGCGAACTCGGCCGGCGTGAGCGGGCACCAGTCCATGTACGGGGTCCAGAACCGGCCCGCCGCACCGGTCACGATCTCCTCGCCGGGGCGGCGGCCGAGCGGAACCCAGCGAGCGCTCGTGAGCAGTTCGTCGAAGCCGGGCACGTTCCGCCGTGGCCGGACCGTCGGCACACCACACCGGCACCGTCTCGTGCCGGAGCCCGCCAATGCCGAGTACACGACCGGCCCCGGCGCTTCCACGGCGATGTGCTCGCGCAGCGCGAAGTCGAACCGAGGGGCGAGCTCGTCCAGCAAGTCCACGCTGACTCCCTTCCAGCTATCAGCATCGCAATATCGAAGCGCGCCAGGAAGGGGCCAGATTTTCAGTCTTTTCCGTCCGCGGAGCCGGTCAGCCAGCGCGAGATACACGCCAGGAGTTCGGCGCCGTCGACCGGTTTGGTCACGTAGTCGCTCGCACCGGAGGCGAGGCTCTTCTCCCGGTCCCCCGCCATCGCCTTCGCGGTCACCATGATGATCGGCAGGTCGTCGAAGCGCGGCATCTCCCGGATCGCGGCGGTGGTGGCGTAACCGTCCATCTCCGGCATCATCACGTCCATCAGGATGAGGTCCACGTCCGGGTTCCCGAGCAGTGTCCCGATGCCCTCGCGGCCGTTGGGCGCGTGCCGGACCTGCATCCCGTGCAGCTCCAGCATCCCGGCGATCGCCAGCACGTTGCGTGCGTCGTCGTCCACCAGCAGCACCTTCCGGCCCCGCAGGCCGGGCGCGCCGCCGCTCTCCCCTCCCGCCGGGACGACCGTCTCCGGCGGGCCGGCCTGCTCGGCGGTCTCGAACCGCGCGGCCTCCGCCGGGTGGGACTCGCTGACCAGCACCCGGAACCGCTCGCGCAACTCGTCCAGTGACGGCACCAGTTCGACCAGGTGGTTGCGGGCGTGCGCCTCGATGAGCCGTTCCTGTGCGGGGCTGATCCGTCGCGTCGGGTGCGCCAGCACCGGCACCGTGGTCGGCTCGTCGCCCTCGGCGAGCCGTTGCAGGAAGGTCAGCGCGGACGCGCCGGGCAGGCTGGCGTCGAGCACGATGCACCGGTGCGGGTGCGCGGCGAGCGCTTCGCCGGCCTCCTCGGGAGAGCTGACGGACTCGACCGACACCGGGCCGGCCGCCTCGCCGAGATCTGCCACGAACTCCCGCACCAGCAACGTGAGCAGCCGGTTCTCCGCGCCCTCCACGACGAGCACGCGCCGGTCGGCGCCGCCGTCGGAGCGGGGCCGGGGCTCGACCGTGCCGACATCGAAGACCGGCGGGGTGATCGGCAGGGACAGCGTGAACGTGCTGCCGTGGCCGAGCCTGCTGCGTGCCTCGATCTCGCCGCCGAGCAGGTCCGCGACCTGCCTGCTGATGGACAGGCCGAGCCCGGTGCCGCCGTAGCGGCGGCTCGTGGTGCCGTCGGCTTGCTGGAACGCGCCGAAGATCGTCTCCAGGTTCTCCTGCGCGATGCCGATCCCGGTGTCCTCGACGGAGAACGCCACCTTCGGCTCGCTGCCGTTCACGGTCGACACCCGCAGCTCGACGCGGCCCTTCTCGGTGAACTTCACGGCGTTGGAGAGCAGGTTGCGCAGCACTTGCCGCAGCCGCTGCTCGTCGGTGGACAGCTGCTCGGGCACGTCCGGTTCGACGATCACCTCGAAGGCCAGGCCCTTTTCCGCGGTCAGCGGGCGGAACGTCGCCTGGACGTAGTCGAGCAACTGCGGCAGCGACACCTGCTCGCTGTGGACGCGCATCTTGCCCGCCTCGACCTTGGACAGGTCGAGGATGTCGTTGATCAGCTGCAACAGGTCGGTGCCCGCGGACTGGATGACCTTCGCGAACTCGACCTGCTTGGGCGTCAGGTTCTGCGTGGAGTTCTGCGCGAGAACGCCGGCCAGGATCAGCAGGCTCGTCAACGGGGTGCGCAACTCGTGCGACATGTTCGCCAGGAACTCCGACTTGTACTTCGACGCCAGCGCCAGCTGCTGGGCCCGTTCCTCGATCTCCTGCCGGGCCTGCTCGATCTCGAAGTTCTTGATCTCGATGTCGCGGTTCTGGCGGACCAGCAGCTCCGCCTTCTCCTCCAGCTCGGCGTTGGACTGCTGGAGCTTGAACTGCTGCGCCTGCAGCTCGCCGGAGCGGCTCTGCAGCTCACCGGCCAGCCGCTGCGACTCCTCCAGCAGCGAGTCGGTGCGCGCGTTGGCGATGATCGTGTTGACGTTGACGCCGATCGACTCCATCAGCTGTTCCAGGAAGTCCCGCTGCACCGGCGTGAACCGGTCGAACGAGGCCAGTTCGATCACGCCGAGCACCTGGTCCTCGAACACGATCGGCAGCACGATCAGGTTCGCCGGCGGCGCGGTGCCGAGGCTGGAGGTGATCCGCACGTAGCCGGGCGGCGTCTGGTCCACCACGATCGGGCGTTTGGTCCCCGCGACCTGCCCGATCAGCGACTCGCCGAGATCGAACCGGGTCACGTCCATCGCGCCATGCCCGTATCCGGCGATCAACTCCAGCACCTGGCGCTCGACGTCCATCAGGAAGAACGTGCCGTGCTGCGCGCCGACCAGCGGGGTCAGCTCGTTCATGATCAGCTGCGCGACGGCGGGCAGATCCCGGTGTCCCTGCAGCAGACCGGAGATCCGCGCGAGGTTGGTGTTGAGCCAGTCCTGTTCCATGTTGGCGAGCGTCGTCTCGCGCAGGGACTGCACCATCGCGTTGATGTTGTCCTTGAGCTCGGCCACCTCGCCCTTGGCCTCGACGGAGATCGACCGGGTCAGGTCCCCGGTCGCGACGGCGCTGGCGACCTCCGCGATCGCGCGCACCTGGCGGGTCAGGTTCTCGGCGAGCTCGTTGACGTTCTCGGTCAGCCGCTTCCACGTGCCCGACACGCCTTCGACCTCGGCCTGACCGCCGAGACGGCCTTCCTTGCCGACCTCGCGCGCCACGCGGGTGACCTCCGCGGCGAACGCGGACAGCGTGTCGACCATCGTGTTGATCGTGGTCTTCAGTTCGAGGATCTCGCCGCGCGCGTCGACGTCGATCTTCTGGTTCAGCTCGCCGCGCGCCACCGCGGTGGTGACCTGGGCGATCGAGCGCACCTGGTTGGTCAGGTTGTTCGCCATCGAGTTCACGTTGTCGGTCAGGCTCTTCCACGTGCCGGCGACGTTCGGCACGCGGGCCTGCCCGCCCAGGATGCCCTCGGTGCCGACCTCGCGCGCCACGCGGGTGACCTCGTCGGCGAAGGCAGAGAGGGTGTCGACCATCGTGTTGATGGTCTGGGCCAGCGCGGCGACCTCGCCCTTGGCCTCGACGGTGATCTTCTGCGACAGGTCGCCGCGGGCCACGGCCGTCGCCACCTGGGCGATGGAGCGCACCTGGTCGGTGAGGTTGTCGGCCATGACGTTCACCGACTCGGTCAGGCCCTTCCAGGTGCCCGACACACCCTTCACGTCGGCCTGACCGCCCAGGCGGCCTTCGGTACCCACCTCGCGCGCGACGCGCGTGACCTCGTCGGCGAACGCCGAGAGCTGGCCGACCATCGTGTTGATCGTGTCCTTGAGCTCCAGGATCTCGCCGCGCGCGTCGACCCGGATTTTCTGCGACAGATCGCCGCGGGCCACCGCCGTGGTCACCTGAGCGATCGAGCGGACCTGGTCGGTCAGGTTGCTCGCCATGACGTTCACCGATTCGGTGAGGTCCTTCCAGGTGCCCGAGACGCCCTTGACGTCGGCCTGACCGCCCAGGCGGCCTTCGGTACCCACTTCCCGCGCGACGCGCGTGACCTCGTCGGCGAACGACGACAGCTGGTCGACCATGGTGTTGATGGTCGATTTGAGTTCGAGGGTCTCGCCGCGGACGTCGACCGAGACCTTCTGGGAAAGGTCGCCCTGCGCGACCGCCGTGGTCACCTGAGCGA
>DASZUO010000256.1:0-2834 GCA_035547575.1 Amycolatopsis sp.
CGAGATCGTCCGGAGTGGACATGGGATACGGCACAGTCGGGATCTGCGCGCAGCAGTCCGTCGCGATCACCGACACACCCGCGCGGGCCAGCGCTATCGCGTGCGAACGGCCCTGACCGCGTGCGGCGCCGGTGATGAAGGCGACCTTGCCCGCCAGATCGGTACTCATGAGACCGCCTTCGGGGCGTTGTAGATGGACTTGAGCGTGTAGTACGCGGCGAGCCCCTCCGGCCCGAGTTCGCTCCCGAGCCCGCTGGCCTTGCGGCCGCCGAAGGGCAGCTCCATGCTGAGGTCGTAGCCGTTGATCCCGATGGTTCCGGTCTCCACGCGCCGCGCGATCCGCATCCCCCGCTCCGGGTCCGCGGTGAACACCGAACCACCGAGCCCGTACTCGGAATCGTTCGCGATGGCGACCGCCTCGTCCTCGTCGCGGTACGGGATCACCACCAGCACGGGCCCGAAGATCTCCTCCCGGGCGATCCTCATCTTGTTGTGCACGCCGCGGAAAACCGTTGGCGCGTAGTAGAAACCACGGGACGGCGTCGAAGGCCGGGCACCGCCCAGCACCAGCTCGGCGCCTTCACTGTTGCCGATGCTCACGTAGTTCTCCACCCGGTCGCGCTGCCGTGCGCTGACGAGCGGTCCGAAGTCGGTGTTCCGGTCGGCCGGATCGCCCATCCGGGCCGAGCGCATCCCGGCAACCACGGCGTCGACGACCGAGTCGTAGCGGCTTTCGGGTGCGAGGATTCTCGTGCACGAGTAGCACACCTGACCGGAGTTCGGCGCACACAGCCGCGTGATCTGGCCGGAGAACGCATCGAGGTCGGCGTCGTCGGCGAGGATCGCCGCGCTCTTGCCACCCAGTTCCAGGGTGACCGGTTTGAGCGCGGTGCCGCACGCGGCGGCGATCTCGCGTCCCGCCGCGGAGGATCCGGTGAAGGCCACTTTGGACACCAGCGGATGCTCCACGAGCACCATCCCGGTGTCCCGGCCTCCGGTCACCACGTTGAGCACACCCGGCGGGAACCCGGCTTCCAGCACCGCTTCGGCCAGCCAGTGCGCGTCGAAGCTGGTCTCCGGGGCGGGCTTGAGCACCGCCGTGCAGCCGGCGGCCAGCGCGGGGGCCAGTTTCCACGCGACCAGGATCTGCGGCCCGTTCCACGGCGCGATGATCCCGACGACCCCGACCGGCTCGCGGCGCAGGACCGCGTGCGCGGGCTGCCCCGGCCGGTCCTCCTCCTCGGCCGCACCGTCCACGAGATCGGCGTAGTACCGGTAGGCCGCCGCGGCGCCGAAGGCGTTGCCCCAGCGCGCCATCTTCACCGGCATGCCGTTCTGGCGAGAGATCAGCGCGGCCAGCTCGCCGGCCCGTGACTCGATGATCCCGGCGAGCCGCCGCAGCAACTCGGCGCGGTCCGCCGGGGCGAGCTTGCGCCACTCGTCCGAGCGGAAGGTCGCCGAGGCCGAGCGCACTGCCGTGTCCACATCGGCGGCGGTCGCGACCGGGGCCGATCCGATCACCTCTTCGGTGGCCGGGTTGACGAGCGTGATGCGCACTAGTCCGCCTCCCCGGAATTTTCTGCGTTGGTTACGTTGTGGCAGGACGGTTCCGATTGGTCACGTACTTGTGGCCGGGTTGCGTCACGTTCCCCTGAGGTGCGGTCGAGGAGCACTCGGCCTGCTTTCAACGACACGAGGCGTGTCATGGCACCTTCCCTTCTCAGTCCGAGGACGGAAGCGCTTTGGCTTGCTTGATTTCGAGGATCGCGCCGTTCGCGCGCAGGGTGCCGTCGCCGGGTTTGGTGCACAGCAGTTCCAGGCCCAGCTCCGGGTGCACGTAGCGCTTGCCCATGACCGCGGGGCGTTCGCGGTCCACCTCCGGGACACCGGCCTCCGGCGGTGTCTCGCCCACGGGATACATCGGGGCGCCACCGCAGGTGATCGTGACCTCCTCGGCGGGCGGGCGGACCACGATGACCTGGGTAGCGCACACCGCGCTCGCCAGCCGGGCACCGACCTTGATCGTCATGACTTCTCGTTTCCTTCCCCGGCGCGCGCCTTGGCCCAGCCGTAGTCGGGCTTGCCGTTGTCGAAGCGGTGGACGCGCTCCACGCGCAGAAACGCCTTGGGCACCTTGTAACCGGCCAGCTTGCCCGCGACCGCGGCCCGCAGGTCCTCGTCGGCGAGGCCCGTGACCACGAGGGCCACGACCTCCGAGCCCCACCGGTCGCTGGGGCGGCCCACCACCAGCGCATCTCCGACGCCGGGCAGTGCAAGCAGGACGGACTCGACCTCCTCGGCGTAGACCTTCTCGCCACCGGTGTTGATCACCGTCGAATCGCGGCCGAGGAACGTGATCCTGCCGCCGGCGTCGATCTCGGCCCGGTCGCCCGACACCGCGAGGTACCGGCCGTCGATCGTGCGGAACGTCGCGCGCGTGCGGTCCGGATCGCCGAGGTAGCCGCGGGGCAGGAACCCGCCGTTGGCCAGCAGGCCCCGGCCGGGCAGCGAGGCGTCCCGCAGCACACCGGTCTCCTCGTCGACAAGGCACGTGTTCGGCCCGGCGGTGAAGCTCCCGTCCTCGCCGCGGGTCTGGTTCGCCTGCGGCCCGGTCTCCGACGACCCGAGCGCGTTGATCACCTGGGCCTTCGGGAAGCGTTCGGCGAAACCCGCCCACGAGTGATCGGAGAGCACCGCGCCGCTGGAGAAGACGAAGCGCAGGTGCTCGGGGGGCTCGTCGGTCGCGGCGACCGCGTCCAGCAGCGGCCGCGCGAACACGTCACCGACGATCGCCAGCGACGACACCCGTTCGCGGCGCAGCGTGCGCACCATCT
>DASZUO010000257.1:0-22471 GCA_035547575.1 Amycolatopsis sp.
ACGTCGCCGGAGCCGACGTCCAGCGCGACCGTGTTGATCCGGTGCGCGACCTGCCGGTCGACGGTGCTCGTCGACGGCCACCACCAGCCGAGTCCGATGGCCGCGCCGACGGCGATCAGCGCGACCCCACCTATCGCTAGCGCTGGCCTTGCCATTGCGTCCTCCCCAGTCACGTTTGCTGTGCGGACCACGCTAAAACCGGGTAGGCAGGCAAGGCATCAGGGAACGCCCCCGGTTCGACCCTGGGGTTCCCCCTACTCACTAATGTTCGAGCTGACACAGAGGAGGATCGATGGCACAGCCGCCCAACCCGTACGACTTCCTGCCCCCGGTACCGAGCTTTACCGTCCGCAGCAACGATGTCGCCGACGGCCAGACGCTCGCGGCGCCGTTCCTGAGCGGCATCTTCGGCGTTCCCGGCGGTGCGGATCGTTCGCCGCACCTGGCCTGGGAGGGCTTCCCCGCCGGCACCAAGAGCTTCGCCGTGACCTGCTACGACCCGGACGCGCCGACCGCGAGCGGGTTCTGGCACTGGGCCGTGTTCAACATCCCCGCCTCGGTGACCGAGCTCGCATCGGGCGCCGGTGACGAGACTGGCTCGGGTCTGCCCGCGGGCGCCGTCACGCTCGGCAACGACGGCGGCGTCAAGCAGTACCTCGGCGCCGCCCCGCCACCCGGGCACGGCCCGCACCGCTACATCTTCGCCGTGCACGCCGTCGACGTGGATAAGCTGGACGTCCCTGCGGGCGCGACCCCGGCATTCCTGGGCTTCAACCTCTTCAGCCACAGCCTGGGCCGCGCACTGATCACCCCCGTCTACGAGAACAAGGGCTGAGTGCGGTGGAGGACCCCCTCACGGGCGACAACGCCGTGAGGGGGTCCTGCACGACGTCCGGTCAGCGGGCTTTCAGCAGGTGCTCGACAACCGGGCGGAGTTCGTCGGCCGTGGGCGGCTCGTCGTCGATGAGGCCCTGGATGAGGAGGCCGTCGATACCGGCGAGAAACGTGCGCAGTGCGACCAGGTCGTCGGGGCGGACCATCGACGTCAGCACGTCCAGCCAGCGCCGCGCCGCCGGCCGCAGTTCAGGGCGCCGCGCGGCCAGCAGGTACAGCTCGTACTCCGCCATCGTCCGGCCGCGCCGCGGGCCGAGAGCCTCCGCGAGCAGCGCCGTCACCTCGTCGGCGCCGAGGCTGCCGCGCGAGCGGGCCCGGTCGATCATCCAGTACACCTCGGTCGCCATGTCCTTGGCACACGAGATGAGAGTGGCCACGAGCAGATCGTTGAGGCTCTCGAAGTGGTAGGTGGTCGACGTGGTCGGCACGCCGGCCTCGGCGGCCACGGTGCGATGCGTGACGCCGGCCACCCCGTCGCGCTCGATGACGCGCAGCGTCGCGTCGATGATCTCCTGGCGCCGCTTGTCGCCGCGCATCTTGCGACCGTCGCGGTGGGCCTTCATTGCGCCGACCCCAGTTCGAGCAGTACGACGCCGCCGATGATGAGCGCGAGCCCGCCGATCATCGTCACGGTGAGCTTCTCGTCGAAGAAGACGACACCGATGATCGCGACGAGGGCGACACCGGCCGCGGCCCAGAGCGCGTAGGCCACGCCGACCGGCATTCCCAGCTTCAGTACCAGCGCCAACGCCACGAATGCGATGCCGTAGCCCACGACGACGATGATCGACGGGACGAGCTTCGAGAAGCCCTCGGACACCTTGAGCGACACCGTGCCGGAGACCTCGGCGCAGATCGCCACTGCGAGCAGGAAATAGGCAGCCACACGGGCCAAGGTACCTGAACGATCGTCCCGATTTCGAGAGAGTCATACACCACATCGGCGGGACTTACGGACCGTTCATGGATTACTCATCGTTAAAGCCGGTTAGCCCTCCGGTAATCCACCACACGGACGAAAGGCCCCCGATCATGGGTGCACTGCAGATCACGCTCGGTGTGATCGGCGTCGCCATCAGCATTGCCGCTTGGATCATGTTCGTCGCCGGCGTCTGGCGCATGGTGCGCATCATTCGCCTCGGCCAGCCCGACCCGACCCGCAACGGCCCGTTCGGGCCGCGCCTGGCGACGTTGATCAAGGAATTCGCCGCGCACACCCGGATGAACAAGTTCCGGCACGTCGGCCCTTGGCACTGGATGGTCATGTGGGGCTTCCTCATCGGGTCGCTGGCCTGGTTCGAGGCCTACGGCGAGACGTTCGACCCGCACTTCCACTGGCCCGTCATCGGCGCCTGGGAGCCGTGGTTGTTCCTGACCGAACTGCTCGGTCTCGGCACCGTGATCGGCGGCATCGCGCTCGCGATCATCCGCCAGCGCAACCACCCGCGCCGCGCCGACCGGCAGTCCCGCTTCGCCGGGTCGAACTTCGGGCAGGCCTACTTCGTCGAGGCCGTGGTCGTCATCGAGGGTCTTGGCATCCTCGGCGTGAAGGCGTTCAAGATCTCCAGCGGCATCGAGGACCCGGCGCTGTGGAGCAGTTTCGTCACCAAGCCGCTCGCCGAGATCCTGCCGGCGAGCACGGCCGCGGTGACCATCACCGCGCTGATCAAGCTGCTGTCGGGCATGGTGTGGCTGATCGTCGTCGGCCGCAAGCTCACGATGGGCGTGGCCTGGCACCGGTTCAGCGCGTTCTTCAACATCTACTTCAAGCGTGAGAACGACGGCACCGTCGCGCTCGGCCGGCTCAAGCCGATGATGAGCGAGGGCAAGCCGCTCGACTTCGAGGAAGCCGACCCGGAGAAGGACGTCTTCGGCGCGGGCAAGGTCGAGGACTTCAGCTGGAAGGGCTGGCTCGACTTCACCACCTGCACCGAATGCGGCCGCTGCCAGTCGCAGTGCCCCGCGTGGAACACCGGCAAGCCGCTCTCGCCGAAGCTCGTCATCACGCAACTGCGCGACCACGCGTACGCGAAGGCGCCCTACCTGCTCGCGGGCGGCAAGAAGGACATGGCGGGCGAGGAGATCGGCCTCACCGGGGACAACCCGCACGCCGGCATCGACGTCCTCGCCCTCGCCGAGGCCGAGCGGCCGCTCGTCGGAGCAGGCGACGACGGCGGCATCATCGACCCCGACGTGCTGTGGTCCTGCACCACGTGCGGCGCGTGTGTCGAGCAGTGCCCCGTCGACATCGAGCACGTCGACCACATCGTCGACATGCGCCGCTACCAGGTGATGATCGAGTCGAACTTCCCGAGCGAGCTCAACGGGATGTTCAAGAACCTGGAGAACAAGGGCAACCCGTGGGGCCAGAACGCCAAGGACCGGCTCGCGTGGGCCGAGGACCTCGACTTCGAGGTGCCGGTGTTCGACGGTGAGCTCGGCGATGCCGAGTACCTGTTCTGGGTCGGCTGTGCCGGTGCGTTCGAGGACCGGGCGAAGAAGACCACGCGCGCGGTCGCGGAACTGCTGCACATGGCGGACGTGAAGTACACGGTGCTGGGCCCGGAGGAGACCTGCACCGGTGACCCGGCTCGCCGCGCCGGCAACGAGTTCCTGTTCCAGATGCTCGCGCAGCAGAACGTCGAGGTGCTCAACTCGGTGTTCGAGGACCGGCCGGCGCAGCAGCGCAAGATCGTCGTGACGTGTGCGCACTGCTTCAACACGATCGCGAACGAGTATCCGGAACTCGGCGGCGAGTTCGAGGTCGTGCACCACACGCAGTTGCTCAACCGCCTCGTGCGGGAGAAGCGGCTGGTGCCGGTCGCGCCGATCGCCGACGACGTCACCTACCACGACCCGTGCTACCTGGGCCGCCACAACAAGGTCTACGACGCGCCGCGCGAGCTCGTCGGAGCCTCGGGCGCGCAGTTCCGCGAGATGCCGCGGCACGGCGACCGGTCGATGTGCTGTGGCGCCGGCGGTGCGCGGATGTGGATGGAAGAGAAGATCGGCAAGCGCATCAACCTCGAGCGCGTGGACGAGGCGCTGGGCACGGCCCCGTCGAAGATCGCCACCGGTTGCCCGTTCTGCCGCGTGATGCTCACCGACGGTGTCACCGCGCGCCAGAACGACGGCAAGGCGAACGAGAAGGTCGAAGTCGTGGACGTCTCGCAGTTGCTGCTGCAGGCTGTCAAGCGGCGCCCGCAACCCGTGCCCGCGGCCAGTGGCACCGCCCTGCCCGCCGCGGCAGCGGATCCGCTGGCGGCGGATGTGGCTACCGACAAGGTATCGACCGGCACACCGCTGCCTACCGAGGACAAGTGAGGTAGTCCCCTCCAGGGCGCGTTCGCGCTCCGGAGGGGCTCGACAGCCACGTTATCCTTGTCACCTCGCAGCCACCGCTGTCCGCGAGCCACAATGATCTGCGCGAACGGGGCGACGACATGGGCTTACCTGCTGACGACGGGCCGGCTGACCAGCCGACCGTTGCCCGCGTGGGCGCTCGTTTCCCGTCCGCGCGAGCGCTTGACAAGTACGCCGACGAGCCGATGCGCGTGCCGCGTGGCGAACGTCACGCCGAACCCGCCGACGCCCGCCCCGCCGGGGCGCGGTTCCCCACGGAGCAACAGATCTCGAGGTTCGAGCGCGACGAGCAGGCCCCCACCGAACCGGTGCTGCCGGTGCTGCCCGATCCGGCGCGGAAGCCCTCGCCGGTGCCGAGGCCCCGCCCGCAACCCCAGTTTGACGAGGGGTTCGTGGTCGAGGACATGGAGGGTCCGCGGGTCCGGCCGTATGTCCTGACCGGTGGCCGGACGCAGGCCAGCTATGAACTGGCGCTGGAGACGATGGTGTCGCTGCGCGCCGACGGCGACTGGAGCGGCCCCGCGCTCAACAGCGAGTATCAGCCCGTGCGGATGCTCTGCCGCTACCCGCAGTCGGTGGCCGAGGTCGCGGCGGGGCTGTCCGTGCCGCTCGGCGTCGCGCGGGTGCTGATCAGCGACATGGCGGAACTGGGCCTGCTGCACATCCACGGCACCGAGCGCACCGCCGAGGGCCGCCCGCCGATGGCCCTGATGCGCCGCGTTCTGGACGGTCTGCAACGGCTCTGAGCCCGGCTGTCCCGGGTTACGCGCTGCTCGGGGTCGGCCTGCTTCTGGGCGGATTCGCAAATAGTATTCCGGGGTGAGCGAGCAACCACGGCCGCAAGGCGAGAGCACCCTGACTGTCCTGGTTGCCGGCGGGGTGAACCTGCTCATCGCGATCATGAAGGCCGTGGCCGGAGTCCTCACGGGTTCCGGCGCGCTGCTGTCGGAGGCGGCTCACTCGGTCGCGGACACCATCACCGAGGTGCTGCTGCTGACGGCGTTGCGACGGTCGGCCCGGCCCGCCGACCGGCTGCACCCGTTCGGTTACGGCAAGGAGCGATACTTCTGGTCATTGCTCGCGGCGGTGTCGATCTTCGCGTCGGGTGCGATGTTCTCGTTCTACGAAGGCTTTTCGACGGTGTTCGGCGAGCCGAAGGAGCAGACGAACACGATCGTCGGCTACCTCGTGCTGGCGCTGGCATTCGTGCTGGAGTCGGTGTCGTGGCTGCAAGCCCTGCGGCAGGTGCGCCGCGAGTCCGGCGAACAGAACCGGTCGATCTGGGAGTACCTGCGCCTCGTCGACGACCCGGCGCCGAAGTCGGTGTTCTTCGAGGACTCGGCGGCACTGGTCGGCCTGGTGCTGGCGTTCCTGGGGCTGTTGCTGCACAGCCTGACCGGCTCGCAGGTGTGGGACGGCCTCGCGTCGATCCTGATCGGCCTGCTGCTCGCGGTCGTCGCGTTCAGCCTGGGCCTGACCAACCTGCGCCTGCTCATCGGGCGGCAGGCCGATCCGGTGGTGGTGCGCGGCATCCGGGAGATGCTCGCGGAGGCACCTGAGATCGAGGCGGTGGTGGACCTGCAGACGATGCTGCTTGGCACCGACCAGATCCTGGTGTGTGCGCGCGTCGACTTCGACGACGCGCTCGGGGCGTCCGATGTGGAGCATGCGTGTGTCCGCCTGGCGACCGAAATGCAGGTGCGCTACAGCGACGTGAACGAGGTGTTCATCGAACCGGTGCCCCGGACCGATCCGGAGTTGCGCGCGGCTGTCCTGGCACGCTACGGCGACCTGGCGAAACGCTTCGGCGAGCAGCCCGGCTAGCAATACCGTTTTGTTCGCCTCGTGGTCGCCGTAGCAGAACCAGGATGTTGCACGGCGCGCATAGCGTCAGGCCGTGAAAAAGTTGCCTGTAGTCGCGAGCCTCGTGGCCGCCCTGATCGGCGTCGGCGTCACCGGGTCGGTCTCCGCCACCTCCGTCTCCGAACCCAGCCTGAGCGCCGCACAGGCGGCGGGCCCGGTGCACCCGCTGAACATCCTGCTCACCAACGACGACGGCTGGCGGGGCCCCGGCGGCTCCAGCACGCCGTTGATCGTGGCGCTGCGTGACGCGCTGCGGGCAGCGGGCCACCACGTCGTCGTGGTCGCGCCCGGCACCGACCAGAGCGGTCAGGGCGGTCGCTTCTCCCTGCCGCCGAACCAGTTGACCGTCGCCAACCCGGAGTCCGACGTGTGGACGGTGACGCCGGGTTCGCCTTCGGACTCCGTGTACTTCGCGTTCGACAAGGCCTTCGCCCATGGCAAGCCCGATCTGGTCGTCTCGGGAATCAACCCGGGCAACAACATGGGTTCGGCGATCAGCCATTCCGGCACGGTGAACGCCGCCACGACGGCACTCGAGCTGGGCGTGCCTGCGATCGCGGTCAGCCTGGGCACCGTCGCGACCTGGCCCGGCGGCACGCAGGCCGCGACCCCGGACACGACGCGCTACGTGGTCGGCCTGATCGCTCGCCTGGAAGCCACGGCACGCAAGGGCCGGCTGATGCCCGACGGGGTCGCCCTCAACGTCAACGTTCCGGTGCGTCCAGGGCCGATCGACCCCGCCACCGGCATGCCCGGCTCGGCGCTCCCGGCCAAGGGGCGAGAGCTGACGACGCTGAGCACCGGTCAGGCCCTCGCCCTCGACTACCAGCCGGTTCCCGGACAGGCCGGCACCTACTCGGTCAGCCTGTCGCAGCCCGACACGTCCGCACCCCAGGGCACGGACACCCGAGCCGTTGAGGACGGCTTCATCAGCGTGACTCCGCTGGAGGCCGACCGCGACGTGGACGGCGCCACGAAGGGCTGGGCCCGCTCGGTCCTCTGACTCCGGCAGCGCCGGGCTCCCGTGCGATCGGGCGCCCGGCGTACCGCCTTGCTGAAGTAGTGAATCAGTGCTTCACTTCTTTTGTGCCCTACCGACGCACCCCGCAGGTCCAGGCGCGGCTGGACGCCCAGCGAGCGGCGATTCTCGACGCCGCCGGTGAGCAGCTGGCCGAGCGCGGCTACGCGGGTTGCTCGGTCGCCGCGGTGGCGGAGCGGGCCGGGGTCGCGACCGGCACCGTCTACAAGCACTTCCCCGGCAAGGCCGAACTGGTCGTCGAGTTGTTCCGCGGTGTCGTCAACCACGAGGTGGAGGCGGTCACCGCTGCCGCGGAGGTGCCGGGCGACCCCGCCGAGCGGGTGGTCGCCGTCTTCGAGACGTTCGCCGGTCGCGCGCTGAAGGCGCCGCGCCGCGCGTACGCACTGCTGGCCGAGCCGGTCGATCCGGCCATCGAGGCCGAGCGCATCGTGTTCCGGCGGGTGTTCCGTGACGTCGCCGCCCGGCACATCCGCGAGGGCGTCCGAGCCGGCCAGCTACCCGCGCAGGACGCCGAACTGACCGCCGCCGCGCTCGTCGGCGCCGCCACCGAGGTCCTCATCGGGCCGCTCACCACCGACAACACCGACGCGGTCGGCGCACTGCGCACCTTCATCCTGCGTTCACTGGGAGGTTTCGATGCCGGACACCCATGAAGTCTTGAATCAGGTCCCGCCGCTGGTCGACTACGACGTGGCCGCCGACGCCGCGCTGCTGGACGGGCTGCGCCGCGAGGGCGCGGCGTGGGCCGAGGACGACGTGCACGAACTGGGCCGGCTCGCGGGCAGCGCGAAGGGGCAGGAATGGGGCCGCGTCGCGAACGAGAACCCGCCCAAGCTGCTCACGCACGACCGCTACGGCCACCGCATCGACGAGGTCGAGTTCCACCCGTACTGGCACGAACTGATGAATGTCGCCGTCTCGCACGGCCTGCACGCCGCCCCGTGGCGCGACGACCGGCCGGGCGCGCACGTCGCACGTGCCGCGAAGGTGCTGGTGTGGAACCAGGCCGAGGCCGGCCACGTCTGCCCGATCTCCATGACGTACGCGGCCGTCCCGGCACTGCGGTTCAACCCCGAACTCGCCGCGGTGTACGAGCCGCTGCTCGCCTCCCGGGAGTACGACTTCGGCCTGCGGGTGCCGACCACCAAACGCGGCCTGATCGCGGGCATGTCGATGACGGAGAAGCAGGGCGGCTCCGACGTCCGCGCCAACACCACGATCGCGCGGCCCACGAACTCCGGCGAGTACGTGCTGACGGGTCACAAGTGGTTCACCTCCGCGCCCATGTCGGACGTCTTCCTCACACTGGCGCAGGCACCGGGCGGGCTGTCGTGCTTCCTGCTGCCGCGCGTGCTGCCCGACGGATCGCGTAACCGGATCTTCCTGCAGCGGCTGAAGGACAAGCTGGGCAACAGGTCCAACGCGTCGTCCGAGATCGAGTACGACGGCGGGGTCGGCTGGCTCATCGGCGAGGAGGGCCGCGGTGTCCGGACGATCATCGAGATGGTCAACAACACTCGGCTCGACTGCGTGCTCGGTTCGAGTTCCCTGATGCGCCAAGGCGTTGTGTACGCGACACACCACGCGACACACCGCCGCGCGTTCGGTGAGCGCCTCGTGGACCAGCCCGCGATGGCGAACGTGCTGGCGGATCTGGTGGTCGAGTCCGAGGCCGCCACCACGGTCGCCCTGCGTCTCGCCGGAGCGACGGGCGAGCCCGCGTTTCGCCGGCTGGCGCTCGCGGTGACGAAGTACTGGGTGTGCAAGCGGGGTTCCGCGCACACCGCGGAGGCCCTGGAATGCCTGGGCGGCAACGGTTACGTCGAAGAGTCCGGGATGCCGCGGCTCTATCGCGAGGCACCGCTGCTGTCCATTTGGGAGGGTTCCGGCAACGTCGCCGCACTTGACGCGTTGCGTGCCATGGGAAATCAGCCCGAATCGGTCGAGGCGTTCTTCGCGGAACTAGACCTGGCGGCCGGCGCGGACACGCGTCTCGACGATGCGATTTCCAGACTGCACAAGGAAATATCGGATCTGGACGACATCCAGTACCGGGCCCGCCGCTTCGTCGAGACGATGGCCCTGGTGCTCCAGGGATCGCTGCTCGTGCGGTTCGCACCCGAGGCCGTCGCCGACGCCTTCTGTGCGTCCCGCCTCGGCGGCGACTGGGGAATCGCGTTCGGCACGCTGCCCGCCGGAACCGACAGCAGGGCCATCATCGACCGGGCACGCGTCAGCTGACGTCTTCGGTCGCGGTGCGATGCTGGCCGGTGGGTTCAGCGCCAGGTGTCCACGCGGTGGAAGTTCTGGTGGGCGCGGCTCGGCGTGGGGCCGCGCTGGCCCTGGTAGCGAGAGCCGGCCTCGGCCGATCCGTAGGGGAACTCGGCCGCGCTGGTCAGCCGGAACAGGCACAGCTGGCCGATCTTCATGCCGGGCCACAGCGTGATCGGCAGGTTCGCGACGTTCGACAGTTCGAGGGTGATGTGCCCCGTGAAGCCCGGGTCGATGAACCCGGCGGTGGAATGCGTCAGCAGCCCGAGCCGGCCGAGCGAGGACTTGCCCTCGAGCCGTCCTGCGAGGTCGTCGGGCAGGCTGACCAGCTCGAACGTCGACGCGAGCACGAACTCGCCGGGGTGCAGGACGAACGGGTCGTCACCTTCCTTCTCGACCAGTGACGTCAGCTCGTCCTGCTGCTGCGACGGGTCGATGTGGGTGTACTGGCTGTTGTTGAACACCCGGAAGAACCGGTCCAGCCGCACGTCGATGCTGGACGGTTGCACCATGCCGGAGTCGAACGGGTCGATCCCCAGCCGTCCGGCTTCGACTTCTTTGCGGAGGTCGCGGTCACTGAGCAGCACGGCCACACCCTAATGCACTCGGGCCCGGTTCACGCCGCGCGCATGTGCCGCGCGTAGGTCGGGTCCAGCTGGAACACCTTCGTGAGCCGCGTGACGTACCGCCGCCGCTCGAGCCGCCCCACGAGTTCCTGGAGACTGGTCGCCCCCGGAATGTGGCGCCGCGCGGTCTCGGCCGCGAAGTTCACGGCGGCCGCGGCCAGCACCGCGCCCTGGGCGACCGGGTCGTCGGGCAGCTCGAGGAAGTCGGCGTTGGCCTTGCCCAGCACGAGGCGGCTGATGGAGGAGTGCACGCGGACGGAGACGTGACCGAGCACCTTGCCGAACGCGCCACGGCCGGCGCCGATGCCCTCGTGCGAGATCAGGAGAGCTTTGGCCAGCCGTTTCGAGTCGTCGTCGGGGACGAACTCGGTGGTGGCGAGCAGCCAGAGCAGGCGCCAGGCGTCCTGCTCGGTGGCAGGCAGGAGTTCCTCGTCGACGCCGACGAGCCAGCCGACGTAGCGCCAGAGGTGGATGATGTCGCCGCGCTCGCGTTCGGTGTAGCGGATGCCGAGGAACTGCGTGCCCAGCACGAAGACGAGCGAGAACAGCAGGAGCGTGCCGACGGTCTGCAGCTGGTTGATCGGCCGGTCCCAAGCGTCGTAATCCCAGTCCTGCCTGCGATTCATGGCTTCCCGCACGTACGCGTGGACCAGGCGCACCCGGAGCGTCGACTGGTAGCCGTTCTCGTGCCGCCGGAGGTTGCCGGGCGTGGTGACGTCGATCCACCACGCCGCGGTCTCGACGAGGCGCCGGCTGGCCATGCGCTCGATCTCGCCGGTCGCGACGAGCGGCTTGGTGGCGCGCGAGGCGAGGTAGCCGCCCATGAGCGACATGTCGCCGAGCGGGAAGAGACCGAGCAGCCCGGTGCGAGTGATCGCGCGCGCACCCCGGTCGAGGCGTTCGTCGTCGACCCAGTAGGGCGTGGCCTCGACGTCCTCGAAGAAGTCCTTCAGTGCCTTCGGCGGCCGCGTGACGGAATCGATCCCGTGCTGCAATGCCCGGTCGAAGAGCTCTTTGACTTCCGGCCGCCGGCGTATGAGCGATACGACGGCGTCTGCCCGCGGATCCTGCGCCGCGGCGAACGCGCGAAAGCCCCGGACCTGCTCAGCCGTGGCCCGGATGTCCCCGATGCCGGACAACCGGGCGACCAACTTGAACGTCCCCTGCCGGAAGAGATCGGGGTCAGGCAACCGCTCATCCATGACAACAAGTGTTGTCAGTTGCACCCGGCACGTCAAGCGAGTGTCCTTGAAGTGGGAGACGCGGCACCGTGTATATTCGTCGAAGCGCTGCGGATGTAGTTCAATGGTAGAACATCAGCTTCCCAAGCTGAGAACGCGGGTTCGATTCCCGTCATCCGCTCTTGTAGTGAAGGCCCAGGTCAGAAGATGTCTACTTCGGACCTGGGCCTTCGTTGTGTGGAGATCGACTCGGGTCGCGTGCCATTAGGTCTCTTTGCGGCCGTTCCGCTGCTCGTCGACGAGCTTCGACAGCCGGTCCGCGATCCGCTTGTCGGCATCGCTGGTCGCCCGCTGGTAGATCAACGCGGCCCGCATGTCGTCGTGCCCCATGCGCGCCATCAGGTCCTTGGTCGAGGCTCCGGCCTTGGACGCCCAGATGTTCCCGGCATGCCGCAGGTCATGGCAGTGCAGCCGCTTGAGCCCCATCTTCGCCACGACCGTCGTCCACTTGACCCGCTGGTTGAAGTTCGGCCGCCGCAGTGGGAAGCGCTCGCGCATCCGGCCGGCGGCCCCGGCGCACACCCGTCGTTGTGCAAGCTCTGTCGGAGACGCCCGGTCATATCCGGCGTTCGGAACAGATCTCATCAGCGCGCCTACTCGTAGACGGTCGCGGCCTGGAGAGCGCGTGCAAAGAATGTCCAGTCCCCGCTGGCTGGAAGGGTCTCGCCTGCGCGCCGGTACCAGCCGTCTGCGCCCTCGACCCAGGCGGCCAGCGCCTCCAGGGAACCGGTCAAGCGTCGAGTTATCCCACTCATGTCTCCGCCGGACATAGTCTTTGTGAAGGCCAGATACGAAGTCCGCCAAGTCCTCGCGGCTGTGGCCAGGGCCGCTGCCCTGGACTCGGCACCGCTCCGGAGATCACCTCCAGCCCAAAGCACATAGCGAGCTGCCTTCGACTCGCGCCATGCTGGAAGTCATGAGCGCATACGTGATCTCGGAAGTCGAAGTCCTGGACGAGGAGTTGGCCACTCGTTACCGCACACTCGCCGAGCAGTCGATCGAGCGGTTCGGGGGCCGGTATCTGGTCCGTGGCCAACAGCCTGAGGTGCTCGAAGGTGACTGGGCCTCAGCACGTCGTCTCGTCATCGTCGAGTTTTCGAGCATGGAACGCGCCCGCGCTTGGTACGACTCGCCTGAGTATGCGGAAGCGCTCAAGATCCGCAGCCGAGCCCTTGACCGGCGGCTGATCTTCGCCGAAGGTCTCGAACCCCGCATCACCTCACCAAGTCGCCCGGGGTGACCACGACGATCCGATACGGCTCCTCGACAGGGCCATCGGTTGGGCAGACCAGCTCACGGGTCTCACACCGACCAACCGAACCCACGTCGGCGTCCGCCCACCAGAATGTCGCGCCGTTTTCGACGTTGACGGTAACCCGGAAGCAGACACCGCGTCGGAACTGCGGAGTTCGTGTCTTGGTCGACTTGGGTCGTGTACACAACCCGCCCGAGTATGCGGATGCCGTCTGGGTCCGCAGCCAGGCACTCCGCCGGCGCCGATCTTCGTCAGGATCCGCAGTCCCGGGTGAATTTCGGTAGCAGAGTGCTCATCGGTTGATCGCTGGTGATCTGAGGGTTGAGGTGTCCCCACCCGTAGGCGCCCACGTACGAGGCCCACACGAGTGTCGACCGCAGCTCGGCGCGGGCGGCTGTGACGTTCTTGGTCGAGTAAGCGCTGATCGCGTTCATCGCGTTCGCCTGGTTGCCCATGACGGCGTATGACGCCCAGGTCAGCACCCGATCGTACTGATCTTGGTTGAAGCCCCGGTAGTTCGATGCCGCAGGCAGCCCAATCCCGTACACAAGGCTTCCGTAGAGGGTGAAGCGTTGCTGCGCCAGTGGCAGTGGCAGCTCACCGAGCCTGCCGTTGACGACTTGCTGGTACCGGGCGGCGACGTCGCCAGTGGATGCTGCCATTGCGCCGTAGGCGTCTCGGGCGCGAGCCAGGTAGGGCAACTCGCCGAGTCCATAATGGGCGTCCAGGAGCAGGTTGGGATTATGGGTGAAGAGGTTGTCGACGCGAGGCGTGGCGTTGGTTGGGGAGTCGAGCCCAGGGGGCAGGATGTCCTGCAACCACGCCGAGTCGTAACCGAAGCCCCCCAGGTTGTCCGTGGGCGGCAGGATTTGCGAGACGACTGTGGCGGAATCGAGGCCGCTGGGCGTCGCGACCAGATCGCTGCGCACGGTCGAACGGGCGGCCTGCAGCACGGCGTCCCCGCCACCCGCCGCCGCGACGGTCCGGATCTTGTCGATGAAGTTGGTGTAGAAGGCATCGATCCCCGTGTTGGTGAACGGCACGCCGGCGTGCACCGGGATGTCGGAGTCGAGAAAGACCTTACGCAGCCACACGCCGCCGTAGTATCCGGCGACGTGCGTGAGCCACAGGATCTTCGCCATGTCCGCCGGCCGGGAGGGGTCCAGTCCATAGGTCTGTGACGCCGTTCCGGACATCAGTTCGTTCAGCCACACCGGTAGCCACAGCACCAGGAAATCCTGCATATTCGGCTCGCCGGTGCTGGATTGTCCGTACGCGGTCAGGCGCGGGTTGTTGGCGAAATCCCTGGCGAGTGCGCTGAGCAGTTGCGGCGCGCTCTGCACATCGTGTGCGGCGAGCGCGGTGTAGCCGGTTTCGGCGCCGGGATACCAGCTCAAGTCAACGCCGGTTACCGGTGAACTGCTGCACTGGGCCGCCATCGCTGCGGAGTCCGGGGCCGCGCTCGCCTCGGATGCCAGCAACCCGCCCGTAGCCGAAAGGACAGCGGTGACAAGGGTTGACGTCAGTGCCAGCGCGGTGGGCCTGACCACAGCGTTCAGTAGCTTCACTGGACTCCTTCGTCCGGACGCTGCGACGACGGGCGAGCTCCACGCCATCGAAAGCGATCGACCGGCGGTGATGGTGCTACTAGTTGGCATTAATGTCAACTACGGACGCATCCCGACGCCGGCGCCATTGCTGGCATCCGCGACCAATCACTCGGTGAGGGCATGGTCCGGTTCGGCCAACTCCACTTTGGACGGCAGAAGTCCGCCATCGGGGTTCGAAGATCGGGACCGCGCATGGCGGGCGACGTCGCTCGGCAAGCCTGATCAGGGCAATTGCGAAAGGAATGTACGAGAGTTGCCACTCGATCCCTCCGTCACCTCGGCCGCTCGACCCTGCGGGTCAGCCCGAGGAGTCGGAGAAGATCCTCGGAACCTATCTGGAAGATCCCCGGCAAGGCCTACCGGCTCGTCGTGGTAGTCGAGGTGCTCGGGTAGTCGCATCGCTGCAGTTCGATGTTCCAGGTGCCGCCACTGTCGAGGCAGTTTGTGCACTCGAGTTGGCCGTCGATCCAGGCCTTGTGGCCCGCGCACACCTCGTAGAGCTTTTCGTCGCCGTCCCGGCACTGGTAGCCGGCCGTTGGCGGCATCCGGGCGGTCGTCGTCTTGCGGCTCGTCGAGCGCTTCGTCGTCGACGGCGGCTTCGTGGTGGTCGCACCGGTCGACGGCGGCGGGGTCGTGGTCGTGACCGGCGCCGCACTTGACGGCGTGGCCGGTGGCGGGGCAGGAATGACCGGAGTGCCCGGTGTCACTTGCCCACACGCCGTCACGCCGCCGAGTAGCAGGACCGCGACCGTGATCTTGATGCGCATGGCAGGCTCCTTCCGCTGGTGGTCGCAGCTTTCGGGCCCGCTGTTACGGTTCCTACTCCACCGTCACGCTCTTCGCCAGGTTGCGTGGTTTGTCGATGTCCCGGCCGAGGTGGTGTGCCAGGTGGTACGCGAAGATCTGCAACGGCACGGTGAACAGGATCGGGTCCAGCTCGGGCTCGCTGTGGGGCACCTGGATCACCGAGTCCGCCAGGCCCTCGGGCAGCACCGCATTGGTCACCGCGATGACGGGGCCACCGCGGGCCTTGATCTGCTCGATCGTGCCGATGTTCTTGGCCACGAGTTCGTCGTCCGGCACGATGACCACCGACGGCATCTCCGCGTCGATCAGCGCCAACGGGCCGTGTTTCAGCTCGCCCGCCTGATATCCCTCCGCGTGCACATACGAAATCTCCTTCAGCTTCTGCGCGCCCTCGCGCGCTACCGGCCACCCGCGCACCCGGCCGATGAAGAACATCCGCGCCGCGCCGCTGTGTTTCTTTGCCACATCCGAAATCGCGGCCTCGGTTGCCAGCACCTCAGAGATCTGGTCCGGCAGGGCGTCCAGGGCCGCGACGATGCGTGAACCGTCCGAAACGGACAGATCACGGACCCGGCCCAGCGACAGGGCGAGCATCGCGAAAGCCACGCCCATGTTCGTGTACGCCTTGGTCGACGCGACTGACACCTCGGGCCCGGCGTGCAGGAACACCCCGCTCCCACACTCGCGCGCGATCGCGCTGCCGACCGTGTTCACCGCGCCGATCACCTGGCCGCCCTTGCGTCGCAACTCCTGCACGGCCGCGAGCGTGTCCGCGGTCTCGCCCGACTGCGAAATCGCCACGTAGAGCGTGTCGTCCTCGACCACGGGGTTGCGGTACCGCAGCTCCGACGCGGGCTCGGCGTCTGCGGGCAGCCGCGCCCACTCCTCGACCAGGTTCGCGCCGATCAGCCCCGCGTAGTACGCCGAACCGCAGCCGATGAACTTCACGCGCCGGATCGCCCGCAGCGCACGGGGGTCGAGGTTGATCCCGCCGAGCCGTGCGGTGCCGAACCGCTCGTCGAGCCTGCCGAGCAACGCTCGCCGCACCGATTCCGGCTGCTCCCAGATCTCCTTGTGCATGAAGTTCGTGTAGTCGCCCAGGTCGTAGTCGGCATCGGCGAGGTCCACCGTCATCGGTGTCTTCGCGGTGCGGTGCGCCTGCAGCGTGCTGGTGACGAAATCGTCCGCCGTGAGCGTGGCCAGTTCGCCGTCGTCCAGGTACACCACGCGCTGCGTGTATCGCACCAGGGCGGCGACATCGGAGGCGACGAACATCTCGCCGTCGCCGATGCCGAGCACGATGGGGCTCCCGTTGCGCGCGACGACCAATTGCGCCGGGTTCTGTGCGTCCAGCACGACGATCCCGTACGCACCGTTTACCTCGCGCAACGTCGTGCGCACGGCGTCCTCGAGCGAGGCCGCACCGCTGCGCAATGCCGCCCCGATCAGATGCGCCAGCACCTCGGTGTCGGTTTCGGACGCGAACGACACGCCCTGCTCGATCAGCCGTGCGCGCAGCCGGTCGGCGTTCTCGATGATCCCGTTGTGCACGACCGCGACCCGTTTGTCGGAGTCGATGTGGGGGTGGGCGTTCTCGTCGGTCGGTTCGCCGTGGGTGGCCCACCGCGTGTGGGCGATGCCGATCGCGCCCGGCTGGTCGTGCTCCACCAGGGCCCGCAGTTCGTCGACGCGGACTGCGGCCTTGGTGACGCGCAGCCGGTTGCGGTGCGCGACGGCGAGTCCGGCCGAGTCGTAGCCGCGGTACTCGAGCCGGTGCAGGCCCTCCAGGAGGATCGGGGTCGCCCTGCGTCTACCCACGTATCCGACGATTCCGCACATGCCCGCTTCTCCTTCAGCCGTAGACGATTCTGCGCAGCTGGCGCTCGGTGAACTCGCCCGCGCCGACGGGCCGTTCGGCCAGTTCCGCCGCGATGACCCGCCAGATCTCGGCGTTTTTCCGCCCACGTCGCTGCAGTTCGCCGTGCCGGCGGCGGACGAAGGTCTCGGCCGTCTCGCTGAAGTACGCGATGACGTCCGCGATCACCCGTTCCGCGACCGGCACCGGAAGGCCGGTCGAACCCACGACATGGTGGACCAGCTGCTGATCCATCCCACGACAGTCGCAGCAGAACCGGTTTTCGGCAACTCTCCTGCCCGATTTCGGGCAAGTTCAGCCGCCTGAGTGCATGTCTTCGGCCTCGGGGACGCAATCGTCGTCCGGATCGTCCAGCCAGCCGTGTGGCAGCGTGACCTTGCCCGGCGAACCCTGGCGCCCGCGCGGGCCCAGGGCGTCGGCCGGAAACGGCACCTCCGGGTCCAGTTGCTCGATCAGCTCGTCGAGTTCGCCCATCGACGACACCATCGCGAACCGGCGGCGAAGCTCGGAGCCGACGGGGAAGCCCATGAAGTACCACGCCATGTGTTTGCGCAGGTCACGCATGGCCTTGCCGGCGCCGTCGTGCTCGACGAGCAGTTCGGCATGCCGGCGCAGGATCCGCGCGACCTCGCCGAGCTTCGGGCCCTCGGGGATCTCGCGTCCGGCGAACGCGGCCTCCAGTTCGCCGAAAAGCCACGGACGACCGAGGCAGCCACGCCCGACGACGACGCCGTCGCATCCCGTCTGCTCGACCATGCGCAGGGCGTCCTCAGCGGTGAAGATGTCGCCGTTGCCGAGCACCGGAATGCTGGTGACGGCTTCCTTGAGCTGCGCGATCGCGGTCCAGTCGGCCCGGCCCGAGTAACGCTGGGCGGCTGTGCGGGCGTGCAGCGACACTGCGGCGGCGCCCTCTGCCTCGGCGATCCGCCCTGCCTCGAGGAACGTGTGGTGGTCGTCGTCGATGCCGATGCGGAACTTGACGGTGAAGGGCACCCCGGCCGACTCGGCGGCCTTGACCGACGCCGAGACGATGTCGGCGAACAGGCGTCGTTTGTACGGCAGCGCGGCCCCGCCGCCCTTGCGCGTGACCTTCGCGACGGGGCAGCCGAAGTTGGAGTCGACGTGGTCGGCCAGACCCTCGCCGACGATGATCTTGACCGCCTCCGCCATGGTCTTCGGGTCGACCCCGTACAGCTGCATCGACCGCGGGTATTCGCCCTGGTCGAAGGTCATCATGTGCATGGTGCCGGGGTGCCGCTCGACGACGGCCCGCGCCGTGATCATCTCGCACACGAACATCCCTCCGCCCGCCATCCCGTGGGCCCGGCCACTGTGCTCGCGGCACAGCCGCCGGAAGGCGACGTTCGTGATGCCCGCCATGGGAGCAAGCACCACCGGCGGATCGACCTGGTACGGGCCGATCTTCAGGGCTGGCTTGGTCAGGGACGCGGTCACGGGCTTCATTGTCCCTGATGGTGGTTGTCACAGCCGCGGAGCCCTCGGCGGCGGACCGGGCCGAGGGGCTCGCGCTCAGGCGATCAGCTCGGTGAGCGCGCGTTGCGCGTCGGTGCCCCTGCTCGTCGGCTCCTCCCGGGTCAGGTGGAGCGGCAGGTCCGGAGCCGGTGCGTCGAAGTAGATCGCCGCTTGGGCGGCCGCATCGGCGGCGTCGTGGACGATGCCGTGGTCGACTAGCAGCGCTACCGTGCGGGCCCAGAGATCCGGGTTGTCGACGAGATCACGGACGGTCTTGATCGGGGCGTCGTGCGTGATGCAGGGGTCGTCGGTGGTCCAGCTGTGGGTGCCGTGTCCGACGTCGATGGGCTTTGCGCCTGGCAGGTGGACGGTGGCCCGGGTGCCGGTGGGAACGGTGACGTCGAGGGTGAACTGGCCGTTGTCGCGGGTCCAGGCCACGGACGCTTCGCCGTAGGGGGTGTAGTGGCGGGCGCGGGCGTGGGTGAGTGCTCGATAGGGCACGGGTCGGACGGTCAGGTGGCGGTAGCCCGGTGTGGCCGGGGCGAGGCCGGCGACGGTGCGGTGCATCCAGTCCGCGACGGAGCCGAGGGCGTAGTGGTTGAAGCTGGTCATTTCGCCGGGATTGATGGTGCCGTCGGGGAGCATGCTGTCCCAGCGTTCCCAGATCGTGGTGGCCCCCATGGTGACTGGGTAGAGCCAGGACGGGCAGTCTTTCTGGAGCAGGAGCCGGTAGGCGTGGTCGGGGTGCCCGGCGACGGTGAGCGCGTCGGTGAGCAGCGGGGTGCCGACGAAGCCGGTGGCGATGCGAAATCCGTTGGCGCGCACCAGATCGGCGAGGCGCTCCCCGGCGTGCTGCCGTTGTTCCGTCGTCGGCAGGAGCGCCCACAGCAAGGCGAGGGCGTAGGCCGTCGGGGTGTCGGAGAGGACGCGACCGGCTCCGGTGACGTAGTGGCGGGCGAAGGCCGCGCGGGTGGTGGCGGCCAGTTGGTCGTAATGATCGGGCTCCTGGCCGAGGATGCGGGCGGCATCGGCGACGATCTCGGCGGAGCGCGCGAGGTAGGCGGTGGCGACGACGTCCGGGTTCGTCCGGGCGGCGAAGGGATCGTCGGGCGGTGCGGTGGGGTCGAGCCAGTCGCCGAACTGGAAGCCGCCGGCCCACACGCCGTCGGTGGTCAGGGAGGCGATTTTGTCGACCCACCGCCTCATCGACTCGAATTGGCGCTCGAGGATCTGGGCGTCGCCGTAGCGCTGGTAGAGCACCCAGGGGACGACGACGGCCGCGTCGCCCCAGGCGGTGGCAGTGGGGTCGATGTCGTCGAGGATGTCGGGGATGACGTACGGGACGGCACCGTCGGGGTATTGATCGGCGGCGAGGTCGCCCACCCAGCTGGCCAAGAAACCGGCAGTGTCGAACAAGAAGCTCGCGGTGGGGGCGAAGACCTGGATGTCGCCGGTCCAACCGCAGCGTTCGTCGCGTTGGGGACAGTCGGTGGGTACGTCGAGGAAGTTGCCGCGCATGCCCCACACGACGTTGCGGTGCAACTGGTTCAGGTCGGGGTCGGAGCATTCGAACCAGCCGGTGCGGCGCAGGTCGGTGCCGACCACGACGGCTTCGGCGGTGAAGTCGGTCGTGCCGGTGATTTCGGCGTAGCGGAAGCCGTGGAAGGTAAAGCACGGCTCGACGGTGTGCTCCCCGGCGGGCAGGACGTGGGTGTCGGTCGCTTTTGCCGAGCGCAAAGGGCGGGTGCCGAGTTCGCCGTGCTCGAGGACTTCCGCGTGCCGTACGGTGATCTCGGCCGGACCGGTGACGCGCAGGCGAACCCAGCCGACGAGGTTCTGTCCGAAGTCGACCAACGTCTTGCCCGAAGGGGATTGCCAAGTCTTGACCGCGGGCAGCACATCGGTGATGCGCACCGGTGGGCCTTCGGGTGCGACCAGCCGCGCGGGGTCGCCGCCGACGATCTGCACGGTGTCGGTCAGCGGGGTGGCGGTGAGGTCGGTGGTCTGGCCGTCGTAGAGATCGTCGGCCTGGATCGGGCCCGTGCGAGCGGTCCAGTGTTCGTCGGTGGCGATGATCTCCCGCGTGCCGTCGGCGTAGGTGATCTCCAGCTGGGCCAGCAGCCCCAGACGGTCGCCGTAGAACGCGCGCCTGCCCGTCCAGCCCAGACGGCCCCGGTACCAGCCGTTGCCGAGTGTCACGTCGAGCGTGTTCTCGCCCTCGGTGAGCAGCGGGCCGACGTCGTAGGTCTGATACCGCAGCCGCTGGTGATACGACGTCCAGCCCGGTGCCAGCACCTCGTCTCCGACGCGCCGGCCGTTCAGCGTCGCTTCGTAGACGCCGTGCGCGGTGGCGTACAACCGCGCTGACACCACATCCGGCCGGAGTGTCACGGCGCGGGACAGAATCGGGGCCGGGCCGTCGATCGTGGCGGGCCCGATGAATCCGGCCTGCCAGTCCGATGTAGACAGCAAACCGGCCTCTACTGTGGATGGTCGGCTCCACTCCGACCACGAACCACCCGACGCCACCCGCACCCGGACCGTGGCCCGCTCCCGCGATTCCAGCGGCTCGAACGGCCAAGGCACCAGCACCTGCTCATCCGATTCGACTCGTACCACCGCCGAGCTGTCCCGCTCCGCCTCGTACGCCGTCTGCGCCCACGACGCGTCGTCCGTGACCACCTGCCACGACAACCGCGGTCGCGCCACTCCTATCCCCAGCGCGCGATCACGATGCTCGAACCGCACAGGACTAACCCTTGTGCCACCAGCCATGCCCACTCCGCATCCTCATCCACGCCTTGAAACGTATCAAGTACGAACGATAATCGGCGGGTGAGCAAGGTTCAACCCTCGAGAAGGTGGTTTTTCGGAATGAAATGAAATGTCAGCGCGGCTCGTATGTGGTCAGGCCCTTGCTGTCCACGAGCAACCCGCGCAGGGCGGCGATGTCACCGGCGATGGTGCCATGTGCTCTGGCCTGCACCAGCAGGTTGCCCAGCGCCGTCGCCTCCACCGGACCGGCGACAACGGACAGTCCACACGCGTCGGCAGTCAACTGGCACAACACCTCGTTGCGCGCGCCGCCGCCCACCACATGTACGACGTCGACAGTGCGACCGGACAGGCGGATCGCTTCGTCGAGCGTGCGTCGGTACGCCTCGGCGAGACTGTCCAGGATGCAGCGCGTGAACTCGCCGGGCGTGCCCGGCACAGGCTGGTCCGTCTCCGCGCATGTCGCGGCGATCCGCGACGGCATGTCACCGGGCGGCAGGAAGCGCGGATCGTTCGTGTCGATCACCGCGCGTCGCGGCAGTGTGGCCGCCTCGTCGAGCAGTCGTTTCGTGTCCGGGATCTCCCAGACTCGCTGACATTCCTGGAGCAGCCACAACCCGGTCACGTTGCGCAGGTAGCGAATCGTGCCGTCGACGCCGACCTCGTTCGTGAAGTTGGCTTCGCGGCTTGCCGGGGTCAGCACCGGCGCGGACAGCTCCAGGCCCACCAGCGACCAGGTGCCCGAGGAGATGTACGCGAAGTTCTCGCTCGTCGCGGGTACGCCGACCACGGCGGACGCGGTGTCGTGGGAACCCACCGCGTAGAGCGGAATCCCGTCATGAGTGCCGGCCGGATCGCCGGGTTTTCGCAGTGGGGCGAACAGACTCGTGTCGATCCCGACCCGTTTCGCGACCTCGGGCGACCACTGCCCGATGCGGGGATCGAGCAGCGCCGTGGTGGAGGCGTTCGTCAGCTCCGTACCCGCGACACCGGTCAGCCAGAACGTCAGCAGATCGGGGATCATCAGGAGCCGTTTTGCTTGTCGTGTACGGGAATCCGCGGCCAGCTGGAACACCGTGTTGAAGGGCAGGAACTGGATGCCCGTTTCGGCGTAGAGTTCCTCGGCCGGGATTTTCGCGAGCACGCCAGCGATCACGGCGCCCGTGCGGGTGTCGCGATAGTGCACCGGGTTGCCGAGCAACGTCCCGTCCGTGCCGAGCAGCCCGTAGTCGACACCCCACGTGTCGATGCCGATCGCGTTCACGGGGCCTGCCTTGCGCAAGCCGTCCAGAACTCCTTGGTAGAGCGCGAGAACGTCCCAGTACAGCGTGCCGCCGACGCGCACCGGCCTGTTGGGGAACCGGTGCACCTCGGTCAG
>DASZUO010000258.1:0-5121 GCA_035547575.1 Amycolatopsis sp.
CGGTTCGGGCGCGACGATGTCCGGATCCAATGGCACATTCGGGCGGCTAGACGGCCCGAATGTGCCATTGGCTGTGAAAAATGCCGGCGACGGCTGCTCATCCGGTTCGTGTTGCGGCTCGCTCACCCGTACTCCTCATCCATCGCCTCGTCCGCCGCATCGGTGCCGTCCAGCTCGTCCGGACCGGTCCAGCGGACCATCAACTCTCCCAGCGGCGTGACCTGCTCGAAGGCCAGCACGCCCTCGCGGACCAGCTCCAGCACGGCCAGGAAGCGGGCCACGATCTCGACCGTGTGCTCGCAGTCCGACACCAGCCCGCGGAAACTTCCGGACCGAGACTGCACCAGCCGGGTCCGCAGCAGCTGCGCCTGTTCCCGTACCGACACCTGCACGTTGTGCAGGTGCATCACGTCCACGACCGGCGGCGCCTTGGGCGCCATCGCCTGCGCGGCCAGGGCCGCGAACGCCTCCGGCCCCACGCCGAGCAGCACCTCCGGCAGCGCATCGGCGAACCGCGGCTCCATGCTCACCGCGCGCGGGAACCGCCGCGCCTGCGCCCGTTCCCACTCCGACAGAGTCGCTGCCACCTGCTTGTACGCGCGATACTGCAGCAGCCGGGCGAAGAGCAGATCCCGCGCCTCGAGCAACGCCAGATCGTCCTCGTCGTCGATCTCCGCGGCAGGCAGCAACCGCGCCGCCTTCAGATCCAGCAGCGTCGCGGCCACGATCAGGAACTCGGTCGCCTGTCCCAGATCCCACTCGGCCGCGGTGATGTAGGAGATGAACTCGTCGGTCACCTTCGACAGCGCAACCTCGGTGACGTCGAGCTTGTGCTTGGCGATCAGGTTCAGCAGCAGATCGAACGGGCCGTCGAAGTTGGTCAGGTGGACCTCGAACGTGCCGCGCTTGCCCGCGGGGATCGGCGAGTCGCCGGCGTCGGCGATCTGCTCGTCTTCAAGCACGCTCATCCCACGACCGTAGCCGACTGGCCCTGCCGCTCATCCCGCGACCGCCTGCAGGATCGCGTGCACGATCGCGTCGATGATCAGCAGCAGGATCGGCAGGCTGCCCCCGAGCGGGAGCACGGTCAGGACCAGCAGCACGAGGACGCCGATGTTGCGTTCCTCGGCGTACATCCGGGTCTTCTGCCAGTTCAGCGTCGGCTTGAGGTTGACGACCAGCAGGGCCCAGCCGGTCAGCGGCGGCAGCGGTACGAGGGCCAGCAGCGCCATGACCGCGGCCTCGAGCCCGGCGCACAGCAGGAAGACCTGCCCGTTCGGCCCGGACATCCCCGAGATCACGTCGTGCAACCGGATCTCGTGCAGGATCAGCCGCCAGAGATCGTTGCTGGCGGCGAACCCGGCGAGCAGCCCGGCCGACACCACCGCCAGCGCGATCGGGCCGGAGAGCAGGACCAGGTTGGTACGGGACTTGGAATTGCGGTCGTTCCAGCCGGTTCGCGCGACCGGCGTGACGGCCGCCGGCCAGCCGCTGCCGCCCAGGACGGCGGCGACGGCACCGTAGGGATCCAGGTACGCCAGGACTCCGCGCTCGGCCGGCAGCAACCGCACCTTCAGCAGCCGGGCCGTGAGGCGTTGCACCCCGGCGATCACGAACAGACCGATGACGAACCCCGCCAGCAGTCCCAGGATGGATGCCGGGTGGCCGAGCGCCCGCAGCACGCGGTCAGCGTTTCGCCGAGGTCATCGGCCGATGACCTCCTTGGCCAGCGTGCGGTAGGCGACCGCGCCGGCCGAGCTCGGCGCGAAGGTCGTGATCGGCTCCCCGGCGACCGTGGTCTCCGGGAAGCGGACGGTCCGCGAGATGACGGTGTAATAGACCAGATCGCCGAACGCCTCGACGACGCGGCTGAAGACCTCGCGGCCGTGCACGGTGCGCGGGTCGTACATCGTGGCCAGGATCCCGTCGACGTCCAGGTCGGGGTTGAGCCGGTCCTTGACCTTCTCAATGGTGTCCATCAGCAGGGCGACGCCACGCAGCGAGAAGAACTCGCACTCCAGCGGGATCACCACGCCGTCAGCGGCGGTCAGCGCGTTCACGGTCAGCAGGCCCAGAGAGGGCTGGCAGTCGATGAGCACGTAGTCGTAGTCGGCGACCAGCGGCCGCAGCACCCGGGCCAGCGCCTGCTCGCGCGCGACCTCACCGACCAGCTGCACCTCGGCGGCGGAGAGGTCGATGTTGCTGGGCAGCAGGTCCATGCCCTGCACGTTGGTCTTCAGCAGCACGTTCGATGCCTGCGCGTCGCGCTCCATGATCAGGTTGTAGACGGTCTGATCGAGCTGGTGCGGCGCCATGCCGAGACCGACCGACAGGGCGCCCTGCGGGTCGAAGTCGACGAGCAGCACTTTCCGCCCGAATTCGGCGAGCGCGGCGCCGAGGTTGATCGTGGTGGTGGTCTTGCCGACGCCGCCCTTCTGGTTGCACAGCGCCAGGACACGCGCCGGGCCGTGGGTCTCCAGCGGCTTCGGCTCGGGAATCTCGCCGTCGCGGGCGCGCGCCGGGTCGATCACCTTCGGACTCTTGCGGCCGGATTTGCCCGCGTCGGTGCTCTCCTCTGCCGGAGCGTCCGGGCCGTCCGCGGAACGCGGCCGGGACGTGACGCCGGGCAAGGTGTCCTCGTCCGCGCCGGAAGAGACCGGATCCGGTCCGGGTACCCCGATCTGCATCCCTCGGACCTCCCACCTCGTGTTGATTCGAACGCTTTTGATTGGAACGACTGTAGGGCCCACGGGTGTGTCGGCCCCGACCGCTGGCGCCAGTATCCTCCGCCGCCCGCACAGACGGGGACCCGAGGCCCAGCGTGTCGCGAACTACCGCGCCCGGGGGTGGGCCGTGGCGTAGACCTCGCGCAGCTGGTCGACGGTGACCAGAGTGTAGATCTGCGTCGTGGTCACCGAAGCGTGACCGAGCAATTCCTGTACGACGCGGACATCGGCGCCGCCGTCGAGCAGGTGCGTGGCGAAGGAGTGCCGCAACGTATGCGGCGAGACACCGTCGGCGAGCCCGGCCCGCTGCGCCGCGGTATTCAGGATCGTCCATGCGCTCTGCCGCGACAGGGCACCACCGCGGGCATTGAGAAACAGCGCCGAACTTCCGCGGCCTTTGGCGACGAGCCCGGGCCGGCCCCGGACGAGATACGCCTCGAGCGCCGTCAGGGCGTACGAGCCGACCGGTACGACCCGCTCCTTGCCGCCCTTGCCGTGCAGGATGACCGCCCGGGCCTCGCGGTCGATGTCGTCGACGTCCAAGCCGATCGCCTCGGATATGCGCGCGCCCGTGCCGTAGAGCAGCTCGAGCAATGCCGTGTCGCGCAGGGCCAGCGGGCCGTCCCCCAGGGCCGCCGCCTTCAGCAACCGCTCCACCTCATCGACGCTGATCGCCTTCGGCAGCCGGCGCGGCAGGACCGGTGGGTGCACGGCCCTGGTCACATCATCGGCGAGGATGCCCTCCCGCGCCGCGAACCGGTGCAGGCCGCGGACCGTGACCAGCGTGCGGGCCGCCGTACTCGCCGACACCGCCGGCCGCTCCGGGCCGCCGGCGCGCAGCGTCGCCACGAAGTCCGCGACGACCGCCTCGTTCACACTGGACAGATCGGTGTGGCCACCGGCGAGCAGGTATTCCACGTACCGGCGCAGGTCGCGGCGGTAGGACAGCATCGTGTTGGTCGCGAGCCCGCGCTCGACGGCCAGATGGTCCAGGTACGCCTCGACGGTGCGGTCCAGCCCGCGGGAGGTCTGCTCACCGGTTGCGATCAGGTCCGATCCCCCCACACGTCGGTCAGCGGAACGCTCGGCAGGCCGTGCGCCTCGGCCACCGGCGGGTACGTGATCGCGCCACCGACGGCGTTCACCCCGAGCGCGAGCGCCGGATCGCAGCGTACGGCGTCGCGCAGACCGTGGTGGGCCAGCTTCATGACGTACGGAAGCGTGACGTTGGTCAGTGCGTGCGTCGAGGTGTTCGGTACGGCTCCGGGCATGTTGGCCACACAGTAGAAGACCGACCCGTTCACCTGGAAGGTCGGATCGGCGTGCGTCGTCGGCCGGGTCGATTCGAAGCAGCCGCCCTGATCCACCGCGATGTCGACCAGGACACTGCCCGGCTTCATCTGCTCGACCAGCCGGTCGCTGACCAGCATCGGCGCTTTGGCACCCGGGACGAGCACGGCGCCGATGACCAGATCGGCGTCCAGGCAGGCGGTTTCGACCTCGTACCGGTTGGAGGCGACGGTCTGCAGATGCCCCTGGTAGATCCGGTCGGCGGCCCGCAGTTTGTCGATGTTCTTATCCAGCAGCAGCACCTCGGCCTGCATGCCGAGCGCGATGGCGGCGGCGTTCATGCCCGAGACGCCGGCCCCGAGGACGACGACCTTGGCGGCGTACACACCGGACACCCCGCCCATCAGGACACCGCGCCCGCCCTGGGCTCGTTCCAGGCAGTGCGCGCCGACCTGCGGCGCCATCCGGCCGGCGACCTCGGACATGGGGGCGAGTAGTGGCAGCGCGCCGTCGGCGGTCTGCACGGTTTCGTAGGCGACGGCGTCGATCCGGGCATCGAGAATGGCCTGCGTGCATTCCTTGGAGGCGGCCAGATGCAGGTACGTGAAGAGCGTCTGCCCCTCGCGCATGCGGTGGTACTCCTCGGCGATGGGCTCCTTGACCTTCAGGACCAGCTCGGACTGCTCCCAGACCTCATCCGGCCCGGCCGCGATCTTGGCGCCGGCGGCGATGAAGTCCTCGTCCGGAATGGACGATCCGACTCCGGCCTCGGTCTCGATCAGGATCTGATGGCCGCCCGTGACCAACTCGTGCACGCCGGCGGGCGTGATGGCGACCCGGTACTCGTTGTTCTTGATCTCGCGGGGAACTCCGACCCTCACGCGCCGCACCTTTCGTGCCGCGGTCCCCGGTGGCTCCGTTGCCACCGCGATCCCGCCGGGCGGCGCCGTGGTGAAGGCGCCCGGCCCGTGCCCGCAGTCTAGATCGCGTGTACGCCGCCCCGGAGGCCGTACCGCGTTCGGTCCCGTCCCGGCGGCACGGCCGCTCACAGCCGCCGTGATCATGAAGTTTTGGGGCCCGTTGAACCGATTCACAGGCCCCAAAA
>DASZUO010000259.1:0-22628 GCA_035547575.1 Amycolatopsis sp.
GCCTCGGACTCGCCATCGTCAAACACGTCGCCGCCAACCATGGCGGCGACGTCACGTTGTGGAGCATGCCGGGTACCGGATCGACCTTCACCTTGCGACTTCCGGTCCACCACGGCGCGGCCAACGGGGCCGCGCCGCAGCCCCGGCAGGAGAAGGCGCCAGAGCGGGTCTCGCGGCTGGTCAGGCAAGAACAGGGAGGAAAACAGTGACGAGGGTGCTCATCGTCGAGGACGAGGAGTCGTTCGCCGATCCGTTGGCCTTCCTGCTGCGCAAGGAAGGCTTCACGGCAGCGGTGGCCATCACCGGGCAGCAGGCGCTGGAGGAGTTCGACCGCAACGGTGCCGACATCGTGTTGCTGGACCTCATGCTCCCCGGAATGAGCGGCACCGACGTGTGCAAGCAACTGCGGCAGCGCTCGGCCGTGCCCGTGATCATGGTGACGGCGCGGGACAGCGAGATCGACAAGGTCGTGGGGCTCGAACTGGGCGCGGACGACTACATCACCAAGCCCTACTCGGCGCGTGAGCTGATCGCCCGCATCCGCGCGGTGCTGCGCCGGGGTGGCGAGGGCGGCTCCGACGGCGACCTGGCCCCGCTGGTGCTGGCCGCGGGCCCGGTCCGGATGGATGTCGAACGGCATGTGGTCACCGTCGAGGGCGGCGAGATCTCGTTGCCGCTCAAGGAGTTCGACCTGCTCGAATACCTGCTGCGCAATGTCGGCCGGGTGCTGACCCGCGGCCAGCTGATCGACCGGGTGTGGGGCGCCGACTACGTTGGCGACACCAAGACCCTGGACGTGCACGTCAAGCGGCTGCGGTCCAAGATCGAACCGGACCCCGGATCACCCCGCCACCTGGTCACGGTGCGCGGACTCGGTTACAAGTTCGAGACCTGATCGCGCGGCCCGGTACCGTAGGGCTTTGTGCGCCTAGGGGTACTCGACGTCGGGTCCAACACCGTCCACCTGTTGCTGGTGGACGCGCATCGTGGTGGGCACCCGACGCCGATGCACTCGGAGAAGACCGTGCTGCGGCTCGCGGAGCAGATCACCGGCACCGGCGAGCTGACCAAAGCGGGCGCGGAGGCGCTGGTCGAAGCCGTCGAGGCGGCGAAGGCTTCGGCCGAGCGGCTCGGCTGTCAAGACCTCATGGCCTTCGCCACCTCCGCGGTGCGCGAGGCGACGAACTCCGCGAAGGTACTGCGGAAGGTCAAGGACGAGACCGGCGTCGACCTAAGAGCGCTTTCCGGGTCCGACGAGTCCCGGCTGACGTTCCTCGCGGTGCGGCGGTGGTTCGGCTGGTCGGCGGGGCGGCTGCTGGTCCTCGACATCGGCGGCGGCTCGCTGGAGGTGGCGATGGGCATCGACGAGGAGCCGGAGCTGGCCGAGTCGTTGCCGCTGGGCGCCGGCCGGATCACCCGCACCCGGTTCAAGCACGACCCGCCGAGCCGGTCCGAACTGGTCGCCACCTCCGCGTGGCTCGACGACCAGCTCACCGCGCTGACCAAGAAGGTCGCCCGGCTCGGCGCACCGGACCGCGTCGTGGCCACCTCGAAGACGTTCCGCTCGCTGGCCAGGCTCACCGGAGCGGCGCCCTCGGCGGCGGGTCCACGGGTACGCCGTACCCTGTCCGATACCGCACTGCGGCAGCTCCTCGCCTTCATCTCGCGGATGACGGCGGCCGACCTCGCTGAGCTGGAAGGTGTCAGCTCGAGCCGGGCACACCAGCTGGTCAGTGGCGCGCTGGTGGCACAGGCCGCCATGCGGGCGCTGGCGCTCGAAGAACTGGAGATCTGTCCCTGGGCGCTGCGAGAGGGCCTGATCCTGCGGCGACTGGACCATTCGAACGGCGCGGACGACACTGCACCCGGAGGATGGCGTAGTTCGTCGCCGGATTCGACCGGTGATGGCAACTCGGTGGACGACGATGAAGCCTTGCGGGCACGGTGGAAAGGTGGAAGGGATGCGTGAGGTACTGCTGCGCGCGTGCCGGATCTCCGACCGCGCTCGGAGGCCAGGCGGACTCGCGGTTGGGATGAAACGCTGATGAGCCGAGAAAGCGGACAGGACCGCTCGCAGAAGACGGTGGCCGAGCTGCTCGCTCAGCACGGCGGCAACGTCGAGGGCAGGCGCAGGCACCGGCGGGCCGCCGACGAGGAGGACGACCAGCCGCAGGGCCAGGCGCCGCGCCGCGGGCGGGGCACCACGGACACCGGTCCGCAGGCGATCATCGACCGCGTGCGGACCGACGGTGGCACCCCGCCGCCCCCCGGCCGCCGCCGCGCCAAGCCGGACGACGACGTGCCCCCGAACGGCGCGCTACCGAACGGCGCGCTACCGAATGGTGCGGCGCCGAACGGTGGGCTACCGAACGGTGCCGCGCCCAACGGTGGGCTACCGAACGGAGCGGCGCCGAACGGCGGGCTACCGAACGTCGTACCGCCGAATGGTGCGGCATCGAACGGTGGGCCGCCGAACGGCGGTGGCCAGGACTCCGGTTTCCTCGCCCGGCCCAACGGGGTCCCGCCCCGCGCCAACGGCGCCCCCCAGGAACCCAACGGCGCGCCGCACCCGTCGGGCACGTTCCCGCGCCCGCCCGCGCCGCAGCATCCGTCCGGCACCTTCCCCCGGCCGCCCGGCGTCGCGCCGCAGGAGTCGGGCGCCTTCCCACAGCCCCAGGCCGGTCCGGAGTCCGGTCACTTCCCCATGCCGCAGGCCGGCCCGGAGTCGGGTCATTTCCCGCTGCCGAAGACGGGCCCCGAGTCGGGTCGCTTCCCGCAGCCCCAGACGGGTCCCGAGTCAGGTCATTTCCCCCGGCCCCAGCAGGAGCCGGGACCCTTCCCGCAGCAGCAGCGCTCCCCGGAGGCGACCGGGTTCGTACGCCCGCCGCAGCAGGAGTCCGGCGGCTTCCCGACCCAGAACGGCGCCTCCCACCCGAGCGGCTTCCTGCGCCCACCGCAGGAGTCCGGCGCGTTCCCGCGTCCGGGTGGCACGCCGCCGCCCGCCAACGCACGTCCCCCGCAGGACTCGGGAGCGTTCGCCCGTCCGGGTGGCACCCCGCCGCCCGCCAACGCGCGGCCTCCGCGCCAGGGCGACGAGCCGAGAGCCGAGCAGACGCGGCAGGTTCCGCCGGCCGTGCCCGGCGGGTTGGCGGCCCGCCTCGACGGGCTGGACGCGCCAGAGGATGCGCCCGAGCAGCCCGGCCCGATGGCCGGCGGCGCGTTCCCCGCGCCACCGCGCAGGCCGCGCCGTGCCCCGGCGCGCCGCCAGCCGGAGCCGGAACCGCACACCGAGCAGTTCGAGGCCGTCGGCGACGCGCCCGCGGAAGCCGCCGTTGCGCCCGACGCGCCGCCCGCCGGGCTGTCGCGCTGGCGTCGCCAGCGGCAGCAGTCCAGCTCCGAGGACACGGAGGTCGGTGTCACGCCGGTCGTGCGTGATCCGCATCCCTCGGGCTTCTCCCCGGTGCCGGACGCGGAGCTCGAAGCCACCGGTTTCCACGACCCGTTCGCCGAGGACGACGAGGAAGTCGACGAGTTCGGCGACTTCGGCGAAGCCGAACCCGAGCGCCTCAGCGGCTACGCCTACGAGCAAGAACCCGAACCGGACGAAGAACGCTACGTCGACGACGAGGAGGCCGAGGCCTCGCCCGCGAAGCAGTGGCTGTCGATGGCGGTGCAGCTCGCGCTGGGTGTCATCGGCGGTGCCGCGGTGTGGCTCGGGTTCAACTGGCTGTGGGGCCAGATCCCCGCCGCCGCCCTCGTGGCCGCGCTGATCGTGATCGTCGTGCTCGTGTGGATCGTGCGGAAGATCCGCCGCGCCGACGACCTGCAGACGCTGGCGCTGGCGGTGCTCGTCGGGCTGGTGGTGACGGTGTCGCCGGCCGCGCTTCTGCTGCTGTCGCGTTGACGCCTGTCGGACTGTCGACGGCCTCGGTGTGGCCGTTGCGGGCGGGCACGGCTTTCGAGCTGGCGGCCGACCTCGGCTACGACGGTCTCGAAGTGATGGTCTGGGTCGATCCGGTCAGCCAGAACGTGCCCGAACTGCGGCGCTGGTCGCGTCGTACCGGCATGCCCGTGCTGTCGGTGCACTCGCCGTCCCTGCTGATCACCCAGCGCGTCTGGTCGCCCGACCCGGTCGTCCGGCTGCGCCGCAGCGTCGAGGCCGCACTGGAGCTCGAGGCCCGTACCGTGGTGGTGCATCCGCCGTTCCGGTGGCAGCGCCGCTACGCCGACGGGTTCCCCGACCTGGTCGAGGACCTCGAGGTGGAGAGCGGGATCGAGATCGCGGTCGAGAACATGTTCAAGGTCCGGCCACCGGGCGGTAAACGTGAGGCCCGCGTGTCGGCGTTCCGTCCGTCGATCGACCCGACCGACGTGGGTTATCGACACTACACGCTAGATTTGTCACATTCGGCGGCCGCGCGGATGGACGCGCTCGCGCTGGCCGAGCGGATGGGCGCAGGGCTGACCCACGTGCATCTCGCCGACGGCACCGGGGCACCGAAGGACGAGCACCTGGTGCCCGGCCGCGGCGGCCAGCCCTGCGCGGAACTGCTGGACAGGCTCACGACCAGCGGCTTCGACGGGCAGATCGTGCTAGAGGTCAATACCCGCCGCGCGCCGAGTTCCGCGCATCGCATGAAGGACCTGGCCGAGGCGCTGCTGTTCGCCCGGTTCCATCTCGGCCACTGACGGAAGATCAACTTCACGTTTTCCGCGTGGTCCGGAGCATGGGCTTCGAATATGTGACCACGTAAAGTTTCGGTCGTGAACCCGCTGCGATCGCTGATCCACGCCACTGCAGGAAGCGACGCGAGTCGTCGTTTGCTGCGGACCAGTCCAGGTACGAGAAGCATCGTGGAGCGGTTCGTCGCCGGTGAGACGGTGGCCGATGCCGCGACGGCCGCGGGCCGGCTCGTCGACGACGGCTTGTCCGTCACGTTCGACTACCTCGGCGAGCGCACGCGCGCCGAGCGCCAGGCCGAGCAGGCTGTGGCGACCTACCTCGAACTGCTGGACCGCATGCACGACGAGGGCCTGTCCATGCGCGCCGAGGTCAGCCTCAACCTGCCCGCGATCGGGATGCGCCTCGACGACCGGCTCGCGCTGGACAACGCCTGGCGGATCTGTACGGCAGCGGAGAAGTCCGGCGCCCTCGTCACGCTCGACGTGGCCGACTACGCCGTCGTCGACGAACTCCGGCGTACGTGGCCGTGGGTCGGTGCGGTGCTGCGCGCCGACGAGGAACGGGCCGCGACCGAGGCCGCGCTGCTCGCGGCCGCCGGCTCGCGGGTCCGGCTGAGCCGTGGCCGCACCGGTCGCGACCACGACGTGGACCTGAGTTTCGTTCGCTGTGCGAACACTCTCCTCGCGGGGCATGGTTGTCCGATGTTCGCGACGCACGATCCCCGGCTGGTCGCCGTCATCGGCGCGAGCGCGCGCTCCCTTGGGCGCAAGCAGGGGTCCTACGAGTTCCAGATGTCGTACGGCGTCCAGCCCGACGAGCAGCGGCGGCTCGCGGCGGCCGGCGAGACCGTGCGGGTGCGGGTGCCCTTCGGCGAGCAGTGGCCGCGGAGCCTGCTCACCTCGCTGCACGAGCTGGTCAGTCGTTCGTGAGCACGCTGGAAGCCCCGGACCCCGCGTCCTTCGGCGTGGCCTGTGCGGTGCGCTCGCTGGGAGACGGAACGCTGACCGCCGACCTGCGGCAGGAGTGGTCCATCGGCAACCATCCACACGGCGGCTTCCTGATCGCCCTGCTCGCCAAGGCGGCGGTCGCGGTGCTCGCCGAGCGCGGCGAGCAGTCAGCCGAGCCGCTGGTGGTGAGTGCGGAGTTCCTGCGCCCGCCCGCGATCGGGCCGGTGCTGCTGCGCACCGACCTGCGCAAGCTCGGCCGCCGCGCGACGGTGATCGCCGTGCGGATGGAACAGCGCGGCCGCAGTTGCGTCGAGGCGACGGTGACGGTCGGGAGGCTGCCCATGCGCCGCCCGGAGTGGGCGGATCTGCCGTCGATGCCGGTCGAGCCGCCTACGCGGGCGATCCCGCTGGGCTCGGACTCGGCGGAAGGCGTGTTCAACCTGGCGAAGGGCTGCGACGTGCGGCTCGACCCGGCCACCGCCGGGTACCTGTCCGGGCGAGCGGGCGATCCGCCGCGGATGCGGCTGTGGGTGCGCCCGAGGCACAGCGTCGCGGACCCGTACTTCGTGCTGCTCGCGGCCGACGTGAACCCGCCGGTGGTGTTCAACCTCGGCCGCTTCGGCTGGGCACCCACGACACAGCTGACGGCGTTCCTGCGCTCGCGGCCCGCCCCGGGGTGGCTGCGCGTGCAGGTCGAATGCCGCGCGATCCACGAGTCGTGGTTCGACTCGGACGCGATGGTCATCGACTCCACCGGCCGGCTCGTGTGCCAGGGTCGTCAGCTCGCCCTTGCCCCCGCGCCCTAGTCTCGGGGCATGACGACCATCGCGGTACTGGGTGCGGGCAAGATCGGTGAGGCGCTGCTGTCGGGGCTGTTGCACGGCGGCCGGAGCAAGGACGAACTGCTGTTCACCGAGCGGCACCCGGAGCGCGCGGCGGAACTGACCGCGCGGTACGGCATCGCCGGGGTCGAGGTCCCCGAGGCGGCCAAGCGCGCCGACGTGCTGGTGGTCGCGGTCAAGCCGCAGGACATCGACCCCGTGCTGGACGAACTGGCGCCGCTGGTCGGTCGCGAGTCGCTCGTCGTGTCGCTGTGCGCGGGCCTGCCGACCTCGCTGTACGAGCGCCGGCTGCCCGACGGGGTGCCGGTCGTCCGGGTGATGCCGAACACCCCGATGGTGGTCAACGAGGCGATGAGCGCCGTCTCACCCGGCACCCACGCCACCCCCGCGCACGTCGCGCTGGTGACCGAGCTGCTGTCGTCGGTCGGGCAGGTCATCGAGGTGCCCGAGACGCAGCAGGACGCGGTCACCGCGCTGTCCGGCTCCGGGCCGGCGTACTTCTTCTTCCTGGTCGAGGCCATGATCGACGCCGGCATCCTGCTCGGCCTACCGCGCGCGGTGGCGGAGAAGCTGATCATCCAGTCGGCGGTCGGTGCCGCGAAGATGCTCGCCGAGACCGACGAGCACCCGGTCATCCTGCGCGAGGCCGTCACGTCCCCCGCCGGCACCACGATCAACGCCATCCGCGAACTGGAGAAGCACGGCGTGCGCGCGGCGCTGCTGGCCGCGATCGAGGCGGCCCGCGACCGCTCGGTGGAGCTGGGGAAAGACCACGAGGCCTGACCTCGCGTGCTAATATGCTTTTATGCGCACCACGGTCCATCTGCCGGATGAACTGCTTCGTGCGGCCAAAGCTGAAGCGGCCGCACGGGGAGAGACCCTCAAGGACTTGCTCACGCGGGCGGTCACCCACGAGCTGGGTAGCGTCGGCCCATCGGCCGAGCGTGCCCGCGTGCAGTTGCCGTTGGTGGGCACCCCCGGCGCGAGGAAGGTCGATCTCTCCAACGCGGAGATCGAAGCGATCTTCGCCGCGGAGGACGCGGAGAAGTACGGCAACCACTGATGTTGCTCGACGTCGGCGTATGGCTGGCAGCCGCCTGGGGCAATCATGTTCACCACCAGCGCGTCGCGACGTGGTTCAGCGAGCAGGACGGTGACTTGTGCCTGTGCCGCGTAACCCAGATGGGCCTGCTGCGCTTGCTGTCGAACCCGGCGGTGATGGGCGACGACGTGCAATGCCGCGCCGACGCGTGGCGTTTGGTCGACCAGTTGAGCACTGACGAGCGGGTGCGCTGGAGCCAGGAACCACTCCAGCTCGAACCGGTGTGGCGTGCGATGTCCGCGCGCGACGACACCAGCCACAAGCTCTGGACCGACGACTACCTGGCCGCCTTCGCGCAAGCGGCTGGGCTGCCATTCGTGACGCTCGATGCCGGGTTCGCGCGACGGTACCCGTCGATCGTCGTGCACACGCTGCTATAGCGCGAACACGCATCGAGCCCAACCGGACCAACTTTGCCGCCAGCCGTCGCACTTGTCCCACCAGTCCCGCTACCCTCATGGGTAAAGAAGCACGTGCGTGTCGGTACCGCCGGTGGGGAAGCCGAGCGGCGCGGCACGTGTGAAGGGCACGGTGACGTATGCCGTCGAACAAGAAGGACGTGCCCGCTGTCGGGCAGGTCCAGTTCCTGACGGTCGCCGAGGTGGCCTCGCTGATGCGGGTCTCCAAGATGACCGTCTACCGCTTGGTGCATTCGGGCGAGTTGCCGGCCGTACGGGTCGGCAAGTCGTTCCGCGTGCCGGAGAAGGCTGTCCACGCCTACCTCGAGGGTGCCTATTTCGATGTCGGTTAGCAGGGGCGTGTAATCGCTCGCCGAGCAGCGCGGGTAACGTGATAGACCGCTCGCGCCTGATGCGCTCCAACCGCTGGACGCTGCCAGGCAGCGTCACGATAGGTCGAAACCGCGAAGGAGCACACTGTGGGCTCGGTGATCAAGACGCGCCGCAAGCGCATGTCCAAGAAGAAGCACCGCAAGTTGCTGCGCCGCACTCGTATGCAGCGTCGGAAGCAGGGCAAGTAACGCCCAGGCGAACGCCTTCTTACCGCGACCCGTCCGGCTACCCGGGCGGGTCGCGCCCGTTCGGGTGACACTCGGCAGAGACCCGTGACCTGGGTTAATACCGTGTAAGACCCCTGACTCGAGTGGCGTCACGGGGGTAGCATCTGCGACGCGCCCGAAACCAACCCTCGATTCGCAGGGGGCTCCATGCCGTCCACAGTCGTGCTCGTCACCGGGGTCGGCGGTGAGCTCGGTGGCAGGCTGCTGGCCCGCTTGGGTAATCATCCCGGGTTCGATCGCGTCATCGGCGTCGACACGGTGCCCCCGGCCAAGCCGGTGCTGGCCCGGCTGGGGCATGCGGAGTTCGTGCGAGCGGACATCCGCAACCCGCTGATCGCGAGGATCATCGCCGACGCGAACGTGGACACGGTCGTGCACGCCGCCACCACCTGTCATCCGGCGGGTCCCGCGCGGCGCGGCGCGATCAAGGAAGTCAACGTCATCGGCACGATGCGGCTGCTGGCTGCGTGCCAGCGCTCCGCCTCGGTGCGCAAGCTCGTGGTCAAGTCCACAGCAGCCGTCTACGGTGCCGGCGCCCGGTCGCAGGCGGTGTTCACCGAGGATTCCGAGCTCATCCCGGCCTCGTCCGCGGGTTACGCCAAGGACGCGGTCGAGATGGAGGGCTACGTGCGCGGCCTGGCGCGGCGGCGGCCCGACATCACGGTCAGCACGCTGCGGTTCGCGAACCTGATCGGCCCGGACGTGGACACGGTGCTGGCGCGGTACTTCGCGCTGCCGGTCGTGCCAACGGTGTTCGGCTACGACGCCCGGCTGCAACTGCTGCACGCCTCCGACGGGCTGGGCGTGCTGGAGACCGCGACGGTGGAGGACAAACCAGGCGTGTTCAACGTCGCCTCGGACGGCGTGCTCACCCTGTCGCAGGCGATCCGCCGCGCCGGCCGGGTCGAGCTTCCCGTCCCGCGGGTCGCGGTGCCGGCGGTCGCCAGGGTGCTGCGCGGCGCGCAGGTGGTCGACTTCTCGGAAGACCAGGTGCGGCTACTGAACTATGGCCGCGTCGTGGACACCACCCGGCTGAAGGAGATCTTCGGTTACCGGCCGCGATGGACCACTTCGGCGGCGTTCGACGACTACGTGCGCGGCAGAGGGCTGCGCCCGGTCGTCGATGGCGAACAACTGGCCGCGGCGGCAGGCAAGGTGCTCACCGCCGCCGCCACCGGCCAGGCACGATGAACCCGGAAACGACACGAAACGGGGCCGGACCAGTGACGACCAGCGTCGAAGCCCAGGTCATTCCCCTGCGGCGTGCGCACGAGCGACCGTCCAGCGAACCCGACCGAATCTCCGGAGCCGAAGCGCCCGTGGTGAACCTGCCGCGCGCGGCGGCGCCGCCCGAACCCGAGTCACTCGAGCCGGATCCGATCACCCGCGCACTGACGTTCCTGCGCAACCGGCTCACCGGTGAATACTCGGTGGACGAGTTCGGGTTCGACCAGGAACTGACGGACACCGTGCTGCTGCCGCCGCTGCGGGTGCTGTACGAGAAGTGGTTCCGCGTGAGCACCATCGGGATTCACAACATCCCGGAGGACGGCGGGGCGCTGATCGTGTGCAACCACTCGGGCACGGTGCCGCTGGACGCGGTGATGACGGCGCTCGCCGTGCACGACGAGCACCCGGCGCGCCGGCACCTGCGGATGCTGGGCGCGGATCTGCTGTTCAGGACACCGCTGCTGGGCGCACTGGCCCGGAAATCGGGACAGACGCTGGCATGCAACCCGGATGCCGAGCGGCTGCTGTCGTCGGGCGAACTGGTCGGGGTGTGGCCGGAGGGCTTCAAGGGTATCGGGAAACCGTTCTCGGCGCGGTACAAGCTGCAGCGCTTCGGCCGGGGCGGGTTCGTGTCCGCGGCGCTGCGGACCGGGGTGCCGATCGTGCCGTGCTCGATCGTCGGTGCGGAGGAGATCTACCCCAAGATCGGGGATCTGAAGCCGCTGGCGAGGCTGCTCGGCTGGCCGTATTTCCCCGTGACGCCCTTCTTTCCGTTGCTTGGCCCGCTGGGCGCGGTGCCGCTCCCGACAAAGTGGACGATCGAGTTCGGCGAGCCGATTCGCACGGACGGCCACGCGCCCGAGGATCTCGACGACCCGATGCTGATCTTCGGCTTGACGGACCAGGTCCGCGAGTCGATTCAGCAGACGCTGTACCGCCGGCTGTCCCAGCGCCGCGGCCCCTTCACCGGCTAGCGCCGGCGGTAGGCGAGGCCGGCGGCGACGGCGCCGGCAACCGCGCCGGCGCCGAGCACCGAGGGGACGCCGATCTTGGCGGCCTTGCGGCCGGTGCGGAAGTCACGGATCTCCCAGCCGCGGGCGCGGGCGATCTCGCGAAGGCCGGCGTCCGGGTTGACCGCGACCGCCGTACCGACCACCGACAGCATCGGCACGTCGTTTCCCGAGTCCGAGTACGCCGTGCACCGCCGCAGGTTCAGGCCTTCCCGCGACGCCAGCGCCCGCACGGCATGTGCCTTCGCCCGCCCGTGCAGCAGATCCCCGACCAGACGGCCGGTGTACACGCCGTCGACATGCTCCGCGACCGTGCCCAGCGCGCCCGTGAGCCCCAGCCGCCGCGAGATGATCGCCGCCAGTTCGACCGGCGTCGCCGTGACCAGCCAGACCCGCTGACCCGCGTCGAGGTGCATCTGCGCGAGCGCCCGCGTGCCGGACCAGATCTTGTCGGCCATGAGTTCGTCGTAGATCTCCTCGCCGACCCGGTTCATCTCCTCGACGGTCTTACCGGCCACAAAGGACAGTGCCTGCTCGCGGCTGGAGCGCACGCTGTCCTGTGTCTCCCGGCCGCCGACGCGGAACTTCACCTGCTGCCAGGCGAATCCGGCCAGATCGGACGTGGTGAAGTACTTGCGCGCCGCCAGCCCGCGCGCGAAGTGGAAGATCGAGGCGCCCATCATCATCGTGTTGTCGACGTCGAAGAACGCCGCCGCCGTCAGGTCCGGGGGCGCGGGCGGGGCCGGAAGGTCGACCCCGTCGAGGCGGATGGTCTCCATCGCGACGGCGGCGTCGGCGGACGCCTCGCCGGCCAGTGTGGCGAGTCGTTCGAGTTCCGGGCCCTTACCCCTGCCGCGCCACACGCAGACCGCCTCCTGACTCGTGTCATCTGGGCCAAGGGTAGCGATTGAACTCAGCCGATCCCCACCCCGGGAAGGCCCGGGAGCAGCGGCGGAAGCGAGATCAACGGTGGTGGCGTGGTGGTCTCGGTGGTGGGGCGCGGGCTGGTGGGCGCCGACACCGGAGCGCTGGCCGCCGGAGGCACCACGACACCACTCGATGGGGCTAACGGGCCGGTCGGCCGGCTCTCCGGCGGTGACGACGGCGACCCCGGAACCGTGGTCGGCGTGACCGGCGCGGCTTGTTCCACCGGCGGCGCCGCGGGCAGCGGCAACGGCACCCCGGGCCGGCCGGACGCGGTCGCGTCGGCCGACTGCCGGCACGCGCTGGAATCGGGCACCGCGCCGAGGTCGTCGGGCTGGCCGGTGGTGATCTGCGAGCAGTCGAGCCGGGACGCCAGCTGCTGGACCCTGGTCTCGATCCGGCTGAGCAAGTACGACGACGAGTCGTAGGCGGCCATCGCACCGGCGGGCAGTGCGGGTTCGGCCTGGGCGAGCTTGACGCGCTGCTGTCCGGCCCACGACTGAAGTTGCGACAGTGGCGCGCCGCCCTGCACCGCCAGCGTCGTGAACTGCGCGGTGCCCTCGGTGGCCTCGGTCTGGAAATCGGCCAGTGTCGCCGAGTATCGGGCCGCGTCCGCGTCACGCAGCGCGGTCAGTTCGTCGAGCCGCTCCGACGCGAAGTCCAGGTGCTTCTGCGCCTTGGCCGAGTCGTTGAACGTCAGCCCGAGCTGGGCGGACTCGCCCGCGCGCTTGACCCCGTAGAGCGTGTCGCCCGGCAGCGCGTTCTTGGACAGCACGAGCCCGAGCCCGCCGAGCGCGACGACCAGCGCGACGGCGGCGGCCAGCACTTCGGCCAGCACGCGACGTCGTCTGCTGGGCACGCGGCGTTGCTCCTCGGCGAGGCGCCGGAGGACCTCCGTCCGGATCCTGTCTCGCGCCGCCGCGTCGGGAGTCGCCGTGTCACCGAGTTCGCGCAGGCCCGAAATGACTTCCAGGTCGCGCGCCGACCACCGGGGCACGTCCACGTCGTCTGAAACGACCCGGACCCCGGTTCCGTTACGGGTGTTACCGACCATGGCCGGATCAGTGGCGGTCGGCTCAGTATCGCCAGGCGTCGGGCAGCAGGCTCGCCAGCTTGCGCACGGCGCGGTGCTGCAGTGCCTTGACCGCGCCCTCGTTGCGCTTCATGATCTCGGCGGTTTCGGTCAGCGACAAGCCCTGGATGAATCGCAGCACGATGCATTCGCGCTGGTCGTCGCCGAGATCGCCGATACACCTGAACAGCACCTCGCGCGTCGCGTTCGACAACGCCGCCTGCTCGGGGCCTTCCTCGACGACGGTCTGGCCGGCGAACGGCGCCGATCCCGATTCCGACACCTCGTCGGTGACGATCTCCAGCTTGTAGCGGCTGGACTTGACGTGGTCGAGCACGATGTTGCGGGCGATCGTGATGAACCAGGCGCCCACGTCCCGGCCCTGGTAGGTCACCGTCGTGATCCGGCGCAGCGCCCGCAGGAAGGTCTCGCTGGTGATGTCCTCGGCCAGCTCACGGTTGCCGAGCCGGAACAGCACATAGCGGTACACCACGTCGACGTAGCGGTCGTAGAGCACACCGAAGGCGGCGGTGTCGCCCTCCTGGGCGGCATGCACCAGGTCCCACGCCCCTGGCTCCTCCTCCGGCAGGTCCACGGGGCGCGCGACCGTGCCGGCGCGCAGCCCCATGGGGCGTGCGGCTAGCCAGTTCGTCACGGTGACTCCTCTGTCCCGAACCCGAGTGATCACCACCACTCCGACGCGCACAGCAGCATACGCGTTGTTACCCGGAAGTAGGTAGTAGCGCCGGGAGCGTAGATGGGACGATTGCCCGGCTTCCCCATGACGGGGGACCCGGAGGACCACACGAAGCGTAGCGACGGAGGAGCATGCGCGGAGGAGGACCGGCTGGGTGCGGCACCCCGCGGGCGCGGGGAGACACTGAGGGTATGGGCAACATCGCCAACCTGCTCGCCGACGCCGCCAAGCAGTGGCCCGCGTCCCTCGGTGTAGTCGACACCACCGCGGGCGCGGCCTTCACCTGGTCACAGCTCGATTCGGCGGCCGACGGGCAGGCCAGACGGCTTCTGGAGAACGGCGTGCAGCCAGGGGACCGCGTGCTGCTGCGGCTGCCGACCTCGGCGGACTTCGCGATCGCGTTGTTCGCCGTCGCGCGCGTCGGCGCCATCGCGGTGCCGGTCTCGCCGATCGCGCCCGAGGCGGAAGTCGCCTCCGTCCGCGAGCACTCCGGCGCGAGCCTCGTGCTCAGCCGCGACCCCGACGAAGGGCTGTTGCCGGTCGTGGACCCCGGCGACCCGGTGGCGCCGGTGGGCGGCGACGAGGACATCGCCGTGCTCTGCTACACCTCCAGCACCACCGGGCCGGCGCGTGGCGTGATGCTGTCCCACCGGGCGTTGCTGGCGAACCTCGAGCAGCTGTCCGGGACGCCGGACACGGTCCGGCGGACCGACCGCGTGTTCATCGCGATCCCGCTGTTCCACGTCTACGGCCTCGGCCCTGGCCTGCTGCAATGCACCGCGGTCGGCGGGGCGGCTGTGCTGGCCGAGCGGTTCGACGTGCTGAAGGCACTCGAGGTGTGCGCGGCGCAACGAGTGACGGTGATCGGCGGGGTGCCCGCGATGTACGCCGAGTTCGCCACCCGCTCGGCCGAGGAGCTGGGGGAGGGGCTGGCGACGGTCCGGCTCCTGAGTTCCGGCGCCGCGCCGCTGCACCCGAAGGTGCTGGCCTCGATCCGCGAGAAGACCGGGCTGGGCGTGTTCGAGGGGTACGGGCTCACCGAGGCCGGTCCCGTCGTCACGTCGACGCTGGTCACGGGCTACCCGAAACCGGGCTCGGTGGGACGGCCGCTGCCGGGTGTCGAGGTCGAGCTGGTCGGCTCGGACGGCCTGCCCGTGCCGGACGATCCCGACGACCCGTTCGAGGACCAGGCCGACACGGGCCTGGTCGCGGTGCGCGGCCGCAACCTGTTCTCCGGCTACTGGCCCGACGGCGCGCACGGACCGGACGACGAGGGCTGGTTCCGCACCGGTGACGTCGGCTACCTCGACATCGACGGAGACCTGCACCTGGTCGACCGGGCGAACGACCTCGTCATCGTCAACGGCTTCAACGTGTTCCCGCACGAGATCGAACAGGTCATCGCCGAGTTGCCCGAGGTGGCCGAGGTCGCGGTCGTCGGCGTGATCGACGAGCGCAGCGGCGAGTCGGTCAAGGCAGTCGTGGTGCCCGCGGCCGGTGCGTCGCTGTCGGAGCAGCAGGTCGTCGACCACTGCGCCGAGAAGCTCGCGGGCTATAAGGTGCCGCGCACGGTCGAGTTCGCGCGGACCCTTCCGCACACGCCGACGGGCAAGCTCAGGCGAGTACGTTTGCGGTCGTGAGATCAGAGGGACCGCAAGCAGCGGATGCGACGGAGGAGCAGGCCGCGAAGGAGGGCCGGTCGGTGCGGAACCCACATGTGCTGGTGATGACCAGGCAGGGCTGCCCGGCCTGTGTGACGGCCGAACAGGACGTCGAGCGGATCTGCGGCGAGCTCGGCGTCACCTGGTCGGCGGCCGACGTGGACAGCGATCCCGACTGGCGTGCCGAGTACGGCGACCGGGTACCGGTGATCCTCATCGACGATGTGGAGCACGGGTACTGGAAGGTCGAGGAAGACCGGTTTCGTAAGGCACTTGTAAGCGCCGATTAGACATGGCCGGGCGAACAATGGTGACGTGACAACCGATCTTGACGGGCCCCCCGTCAGCGCGCCGGCGGTCTTGGCCCGGCCGGTCGCGGGCCTGATCGGCGTGCTGGCGCTGGCCGTAGCGCTCGCCGCCGGGCATCTCGTCGCGGCGTTCGTCGGTTCGGGCGCCTCGCCGTATCTCGCCGTCGGCAACGCGGCGATCGACCTGACGCCCACCTGGCTCAAGAACTTCGCGGTCAGCGCGTTCGGCACCGCCGACAAGCCGGTGCTGCTCGGCGGGATGGCCGTGGTCATGGTGGTGCTCGCGGTCGTCGCCGGGCTCATCTCACGGCGGCGTCCGCTGCCTGGTCAGCTACTGATCGGCGCGTTCGGTGTCGTGGGTGTCGCGGCCGTGGTCAGCCGGCCCGCACTCGGCCAGATCGCGATCGTCGCGCCGCTCGCCAGTCTCGTGGCGGGGGTGTGGGTTTTCGGCTTCCTGCACCGGTCCGCCCTGACCACCGACCCGTCCACGAGCCGCCGCCGCTTCCTGATCGCGGCGATCGGCGCGGGCGTGGCCGGTGCCGTCGGCCAGTGGATCGGGTCGGGCAAGGACGCCGAGGACTCACGCCAGGAGGTCGGGCCGCTCGTCCCGGCCCGCACCGCCCCGCCGGTCCCGGCCGACGCGGACTTCGCCAAGCTCGGCACGCCGACGTTCATCACGTCCAACGGCGACTTCTACCGGATCGACACGGCACTGGTCGTGCCGCAGGTGCGTGCCGAGAACTGGAAGCTGCGCATCCACGGGATGGTCGATCGCGAGGTCACCTACACCTACGACGACATCCGCACCCGGCCGCTGGTCGAGCGCATCGTGACGTTGTGCTGCGTGTCGAACCCGGTCGGCGGGCCCTACATCTCGACCGCCCGGTTCCTGGGCGTGGACTTGGTGGACCTGCTCAACGAGGCCGGGATCCGGCAGGGGGCCCAGCAGCTGTTCTCGACCAGCGTCGACGGCTTCACTGCGGGCACACCGATCCCGACCCTGCTGGAGCCCACGCGCGGCGCGATGCTCGCGATCGGCATGAACGGCGAGCCGCTGCCCGTCGAGCACGGGTTCCCCGCGCGCCTGGTCGTGCCGGGGTTGTACGGGTATGTGTCCGCCACGAAGTGGGTCACCGACCTCGAAGTGACGACGTGGGACGCGAAGCAGCCGTACTGGCTGCAGCGTGGCTGGTCCGAACAGGCGCCGATCAAGACGGAGTCCCGGATCGACGCGCCGTCGGGCAGCGTCGGCACCGGCAAGGTGCGCGTCGCGGGCATCGCGTGGGCGCAGCACACCGGCATCGACAAGGTCGAGGTGCGCCTGGACACCGGGCCGTGGCAGCCTGCCGTGCTGTCGGCCGAGGTGACGACCGACGCGTGGCGCATGTGGTGGGCCGAGGTCGAGGCGGGCAAAGGCAGTCACACGGTCGCCGTGCGCGCCACCGACCGCAGCGGCTACACCCAGACCGACCAGATCGCCGACGTCGTCCCCGACGGCGCGACCGGCTGGCACACGATCTCGTTCACCGCGAAGTAGCGGTGTGCATGCATGTCAGGTGCTGCTCGGGGTCGCGAGGTGTGTCTCCGGTCATGCCGGTGACCAGCGACTTTGTGCCTGCGTTCACAAGTGGCTACCGTATTGCCGTACCCCCGCGCGGCACCGGCATCGAACCCGACTTCGCCCGCCGGGTCAAGTGGAAGTTGCTGACGGCGGACAGGAGGCCAGCGTGGTGGCACGGCGTGGCCGGCGAAACGGGTCCGCCGTCGCGCGCAAACTGGACGCCGACAACGCGCCGACCGCCGAGATTCCGGCCGTCGAGGTCGCGAACGGGAGCGATCCGGTCCGCGCGAAGTCGATCCCCGAGGCCGCGGTCGCGCGGCTGGCCGTGTACCTGCGGATCCTGTCCGCGATGGCCGAACAGGGCGCCACGACGGTCGCGAGCGAGGAACTCGCGGGTGCGGCCGGGGTGAATTCGGCCAAGTTGCGCAAGGACCTCTCCTACCTGGGCTCCTACGGCACCCGCGGCGTCGGCTACGAGGTGCGCGTTCTCGTCGGCCAGATCGAGCGGACGCTCGGCCTGACCCGCCAGCACAAGGTGGCCGTGGTCGGAATCGGCAACCTCGGTCATGCGTTGGCAAACTATGGCGGGTTTCCAGGGCGGGGTTTCCCCGTCGAAGCGTTGTTCGACGTGGATGCGGATCTGATCGGCGTGCCGGTCGGCGGCATCCCTGTCTCGCACCTGGAGGACATCCCGGCGGTGTGCGCGGAGCGCGGCATCTCCATCGGGGTGATCGCCACGCCGCCGCCGGCGGCGCAGTCGGTGTGCGACTGCTTGGTCGCCGGCGGAGTGCAGTGCATCCTGAACTTCGCGCCCGTTGTGCTGCAGGTGCCCGAACAGGTCGAGGTGCGGAAGGTGGATCTGGCTGTGGAGCTGCAAATCCTGTCGTTCCACGTCGCGCGCCGCGCCGACGAGTCGAATGGTGCCCATCCGGTGGGCAACGGAATGGTGGTGCGGTAAGTGTCTGTTCTGGCCGTCGGGCTGTCCTACCGGACCGCGGATCTGCGCACCCTCGAGCGTGCCGCGATCGGCGCGGACGAGCTGGACAAGGTGCTGCACCAGTTGCAACAAGCCCCGCACGTGAACGAGGCCATGCTCATCTCGACCTGCAACCGGATCGAGGTCTACGCGGTCGTCGAGACGTTCCACGGCGGGCTCGCCGACGTCTCCGACGTGCTGGCTCAGCAGGCCGGCTGCGCGGCCAGCGAGCTGTACGACAACCTGTACGTGCACTACGCGGGCGCGGCCGTCGAGCACATCTTCTCCGTCGCGTCCGGCCTGGACTCGATGGTCGTCGGCGAGACCCAGATCCTCGGCCAGGTACGCAATTCCTATGCCGCCGCGCGCGAGGCCGGCACGGTGGGCCGCACGCTGCACGAGCTGATCCGGACGACCTTGCGCGTCGGCAAGCGCGTGCACACCGAGACCGGCCTGGACGCGCTCGGCGCGTCGGTCGTGTCGGAGGCGCTCGGCGAGACGCCGGATCTGCAGGGCAAGCATGCGGTGATCGTCGGCGCCGGCTCGATGGGCGCGCTGTCCGCGAGCCAGCTGCGCAAATCCGGGATCGGCCGGATCACCGTGGTCAACCGCACGCTGGAGAACGCCCAGCGGCTCGCGGGCAACATCGGCGAGCAGGGCGTACTCGCGGACGCCGCCGGCATGGACGAGCTCGCGGCCCGGCTCGCCGAGGCCGATGTGGCGGTCAGCTGCACCGGCGCGCAGGACGTCGTGCTGGCCACCGAGCACGTGCTGGCGCGCGCGGGCCGCCCGCTGGTGATCTGTGACCTCGGCCTGCCGCGCGACGTGGACCCGGCCGTGGCCGACGTGCCCGACGTGCGCGTGGTGGACCTGGAAACGGTCCGCCGCCGGATGGACCACCTCGGCACCACGTCGTCGGCCAAGCAGATCGCCCGCGCCAACGGCATCGTGCTCGACGAGGTGCGCGAGTACCTGGCCGGGCAGCGCAGCGCCGCGGTGACTCCGACCGTGACCGCCCTGCGCAAGCGAGCCGCCGAGGTCGTCGACGGCGAGTTGCTGCGGCTGGACAACCGGCTTCCCGAGCTCGAGCCCGGCGTGCGCGACGAGTTCGCGCGCACCGTGCGCCGCGTCGTCGACAAGCTGCTGCACGCGCCGACCGTGCGCGTCAAGCAGCTCGCGGCCGACGCCCAGGGCACCGATTACGCCAACGCACTGCGGGAACTCTTCGAGCTGGACCCGGCGTCGCCCGCCGTCGTCGCCAGCCCGTCGCCCCAGCCCCCAACAGACGGTGAAACCCAGTGACACGAACCATCAGGATCGGGACGAGAGGCAGCGCCCTCGCCCTGGCACAGACCGGCACAGTCGCGGATGCGCTGCGCCGCGCCGGGGAGAACGTCGAGATAGTCAAGGTCTCCACCCCCGGTGACCGCTCCAAGGCGCCGATCGCCGAGATCGGCGTCGGGGTGTTCACCTCCGCGCTGCGCGACGCGCTGCAGAACAAGCAGGTCGACGTCGCCGTGCACTCGTACAAGGACCTGCCGACCGCTCCCGTGCCCGGCATCGTGCTGGCCGCGGTGCCAGTGCGTGAGGACCCGAGGGACGCGCTGATCGCGCGCGACGGGCTGACGCTCGGCGAGCTGGCTCCCGGGTCGAAGGTCGGCACCGGTGCGGCGCGCCGCACCGCACAGCTGCGCGCGCTGGGCCTCGGCCTGGACGTCGTGCCGATCCGCGGCAACATCGACACCCGCATGCGCAAGGTCTTCGACGGCGAGCTGGATGCCGTCGTGCTCGCGCGTGCCGGCATCGCGCGGCTCGGCCGCGCCGCGGAGATCACCGAGACCCTGGATCCGATCCAGATGCTGCCCGCGCCCGCTCAAGGTGCGCTGGCGGTGGAGTGCCGCGTCGACGACGTGGATATCGAACACCTGCTTCGGTCCATTGTGGACGACGAAGCGACGCGGGCCGCGGTGACGGCCGAGCGGGCCATGCTGGCCGCGCTCGAAGCCGGCTGCAGCGCGCCCGTCGGTGCGCTGGCCGAGGTAGTGGAGGATCTCGAGGACAACGGCTCGGTTATCGAGCGGATCTCGTTGCGCGGGGTCGCCGCCGCCGGGCTCGACGGCGAGTCCGTGGAGATGATCCGGGCCTCGGCGGTGGCCGACAAGAGCGATGCGGAGCGCCTCGGCCGTGATCTGGCCGCGGAGCTGCTCGACCTGGGTGCCGGCGCGCTGTCCGGTCCCGGCCGCAACTCACGTTGATAAAGATCGCTACTGGAGAAGAAACACAATGACCCCCGCGCGGAACACCGCTGGGCGCGTCGCATTCGTGGGCTCCGGCCCCGGCGACGCCGGATTGCTCACCGTTCGTGCCCAGGAACTGCTGGCCAAGGCCCAGGTCGTGGTGACCGACCCTGATGTGCCGGCAGGTGTGCTCGCCGAGGCCAGCGCCGACGCCGAGGTGCGCCCGGCCGTCGGCGAACCGGGCGAGGTCGCGAAGGACCTCGCGAACGAGGCCAAGGCCGGTCGGATCGTGCTGCGCCTGGTCGGCGGCGACCCGCTGACCCAGGCCGCGGTCGTGGCCGAGGTGCAGGCCGTCGCGAAGACCAGCGCGGTTTTCGAGGTGGTGCCCGCGGTCACGCCCGGCACCGCGGTGCCCGCGTACGCCGGGATCGCGCTCGGCGGCACCTATGCCGAGGTGGACGTGCGCGGCGACGTGAACTGGGCCGGTCTCGCGGCGACGCCGGGCCCGATCGTGCTGCACGCCACGTCGAGTCATCTCGCCGAGGCCGCGGGCGCGCTGATCGAGCACGGGCTGGCGGCGCAGACCCCGGTCGCGGTGACCTCGAACGGCACCATCAACACGCAGCGCACGCTGGAGAGCACCCTGGCCACGCTGGCGCAGGACGCCGGTGAGCTGGTCGGCCCGCTTGTCGTCACGATCGGCGATGCCGTGGCGCAGCGGTCGAAGCTGTCGTGGTGGGAGTCGCGCGCGCTGTACGGCTGGAAGGTGCTGGTCCCGCGGACGAAGGAGCAGGCGGGCGAGATGGCCGACCGGCTGCGCAGCCACGGCGCCACCTCGCACGAGGTCCCGACCATCTCGGTCGAGCCGCCGCGCAGCCCCGCCCAGATGGAGCGCGCGGTCAAGGGCCTGGTCGACGGCCGGTACCAGTGGATCGTGTTCACGTCGGCCAACGCGGTGAAGGCGGTCTGGGAGAAGTTCGACGAGTTCGGGCTGGACGCGCGGGCCTTCTCGGGCGTGAAGATCGCCTGCGTCGGCGAGGCCACGGCGGAGCGGGTGCGGGCGTTCGGCATCAACCCGGAGCTGGTGCCGAAGGGCGAGCAGTCGAGCGAGGGGCTGCTGGCGGAGTTCCCGCCCTACGACGACATCCTGGACCCCGTGAACCGCGTGCTGCTGCCGCGGGCCGACATCGCGACGGAGACGCTGTCGGCGGGTCTGCAGGACCGCGGCTGGGAGGTCGACGACGTGACGGCGTACCGGACGGTGCGCGCCGCCCCGCCGCCGGCGGAGACCCGCGAGATGATCAAGACGGGCGGGTTCGACGCGGTGTGCTTCACCTCGTCCTCGACCGTGCGGAACCTGGTCGGCATCGCGGGCAAGCCGCACACGCGCACGCTGGTGGCCTGCATCGGCCCGAAGACCGCCGAGACCGCGGTGGAGTTCGGCCTGCGGGTGGACGTCCAGCCGGAGAAGGCCGACGTCCCCAACCTGGTAGACGCGCTGGCCGCCCACGCCGCGAAGCTTCGCGCCGAAGGCACCCTGCCCCCGCCCCGGAAGGCGAAGCGGACCCGGCGGTCCTGAGGTTTGCGTTGTTCCGCGGGCGAGTGCGCAGGGAGGTGACGTGGACCGACTGCACATCCGGCAGTGGGGCGACGGCGACCGGGTAGCGGTGCTCGTACACGGAATGACGACGGATTCCGGGTCCTGGTGGCGTGTCGGGCCCGCGCTGGCCGAGCGGGGATACCGGGCAGTGGCGCCCGATCTCCCCGGCCATGGCCGTAGCCGGCGCGGGGAGTACACGCTGCGGGCGATGAGCGACGCGCTGGTCGATGCGGTTCCGGCCACGCCCGAGCTGGCCATCGGTCACTCGCTGGGAGGTCTGGTACTGGCGGGTGCGGTCGACCGGATCAAGGCCGCGCGTGCCGTCTACGTGGACCCGCCCTGGGGGGTGCCGCCAGGCGCCGAGGTGGCCGCGTTCCTGCGCACCCAGCAGCGCTGGACGGTCGAGCAGCTCGCCGGCTTCCACACCCGGTGGCCGGCCGAGGCAGTCCGGGAGAAGCACGCCGCGCTGTCTCGGTGGGACCCGGAAACCGTTGCCGTGGCCCGCGACTACCCGGGACATCGGACAGTGCCTCCGGCCGCCCCGTCGCTGGTATTGGCCGCGGAGGTCGAGCCGATGGTCGACGATGCGATGGCCGGGCGCCTGCGCGCCGAAGGCTTCGAGGTACGAGTCGTGCCAGGCGCCGGCCACGTCATCCACAACGACGATTTCGACGGGTTTCTCGTCGCACTCGACGGATGGCTTTAGCCGTCGGCGACCGCAGTCACTGAAGTCAGCTCCTGCCGCGGTTTCCGGTGCTC
>DASZUO010000260.1:0-6868 GCA_035547575.1 Amycolatopsis sp.
CCCCCCCCGCCCCGGTGATCGCGAAGATCAGATGCTGCGGACGTTCTCCGCCTGCGGGCCCTTCTGGCCGGCGACGATCTCGAACTCGACGCGCTGGTTCTCGTCGAGCGAGCGGTAGCCGTCGCTCGCGATGGCCGAGTAGTGGACGAAGACGTCCGCGCTGCCATCGTCAGGAGCGATGAAGCCGAAGCCCTTTTCGCTGTTGAACCACTTGACTGTGCCCTGTGCCATACCGATTGTCCTTCCGGAGTCGATGCCGTCCCGCACTGTGCGGGTCCGGGGTCTTGACGTGACTCCTGGCCTCCGGCCCGGATGGGCCATCGACCGTCGTCACGCGCTGCAGCTATCCCGCGCGCCGTGACGTGAAGGAAATGCCGAACCGTTGGTGAGGGTACACGGTTCCGGGGTCAGCTCGCGCGCGCGAACACGCCGACCGCGGTCGCGCAGAAGGCGTCCAGGTCGTCCGGTTTGCGGCTCGTGACCAGCGTGAAGCCCTGCTGCTCGCAGGTCACGACCTCGTCGTCGCGCCATTCGCCGCCCGCGTTGCGCACGTCGGTCTGCAGGCTCGGCCAGCTGGTCAGCGTCTTGCCCTTGACCGCGCCGGTCTCGACCAGCGACCACGGGCCGTGGCAGATCGCGGCGATCGGTTTGCCGGCCGAGGCGAAGGCGCGCACCAGCGCCATGGCATCCGGCTCGATGCGTAGTTTGTCCGGATTCACGCAGCCGCCCGGCAGCACGAGGCCGTCGAACTCGTCCGCCGACACGCTGTTCACGGTGCTGTCGGGGTGGAAGGTGTCGCCCAGTTCGGTGTCGTGGTTCATCGCCTGGACGTCGTCGTCCGCCGGTGCGACGAGGACGGGCTGTCCGCCGGCGTCCTGGATCGCCCGCCAGGGCCGTTCGAGTTCGACCTGCTCGACGCCGACGTTGGCGACCAGGAAGGCGATGCGCTTGCCGGACAGTTCGTCGCTCATGGACCTGCTCCTTCGTAGGCGAACTCGCGGGGTTCGCCAGTAGGGCTACCCGTGCCCGGAGCCGCGGCAAACGCCGGTCACCGGCCGTCCCGACGCCCCGCGGCGCCGCGCGTCCGCGCGATAATTCTCAAATTTGCCCGAATTACCCGGCTTGACGTTCGTGGAAACGCTCTCAGGATCGGTGGTATCGGCCTGCAGCCCTTGCGGGACGGGCCCCGCAGCGCGCTATCGTCTCGGTGCGCGCGCTGCGGAATTACCTCTTCCGCACCTCTTCCGCGCTGTGTGAATTTGACGTAAAGTCTATTTCTGGATGCAGACCCCTGCACCCGTTGGCTCAGACCGATGGTTCTACGCGCCGAGGGAGGGCTCAGCGTGGCCGTCCCTACCGGTGCGCCCCGCGTCGGGAAGTCCGCACGCCCGCGCCGCGGACCGTTCGCCGCCGTGGCCCGCTGGCAGCTGTGGCAGCTGCCCGGCCCCGTGCTGCTGCTCGTCCTGGCCGCCGATCTCGCGGCGCTCGGCGCCGTGCTCTACTTCGCGCCGCGCAGCTCGAACTCGATCAGCCAGGGCGTCGATCTGGCGATCCTGTTCGGCCTGTCGGCGCTGTTCGCCGAGGCGAACGACCGCCTCGAGCGTATGCGCAGGTACCTGCACAGCCCCAATGGCGGTGCCAACGCGAACTCGATGTGGCAGTTCGCCGGCGTCGTCGCCCTGTCTACGGGGTACGCGGCACTGCTGATCGTCGCGGTGTACGCGCACACGTTCATCCGGATCCGGCGGCACCAGTCCGCGCGTCCGCACCGGCTGCTGTTCACCGCGTCGACCGTGGTTCTGGCGACGGTGTCGGCCTCGATGGTGCTGCACCGCGTCGACCACGGCTCGACCCTGCCCACGGGCTTCGTCGCGGTGCTCGGGATCCTGCTCGCGATGGTGACGATCGCCGTGGTCAACCAGGGGTTGGTCATCGCCGTCATCTATCTGATGACCAAGCCGGAGAAGCTGTCCGACGCCATGCTGAGCTCGGACGAGCAGGCCTTCGAGCTGGCAACGACGGCTCTGGGTGTCCTGACCGCCGCCACGGTGGTGGTCCTGCCCTGGGCGTCGCCGCTGAGCCTGGTCGTGCTGGCCCTCATCTACCGCACGACGGCGGTCAAGCAGCTCGAGAAGGCTGCCCGCACCGATGCCAAGACGGGGCTGCTCAACTTCACCGCCTGGCGCGACGCCGCGAACGCCGAACTCGCCCGCGCGGGCCGCGAGGGCTGGTCGGTCGTCACCCTGGTCATCGACCTCGACCATTTCAAGCAGATCAACGAGCTGTGCGGGCACCTCGGCGGTGACCGCGCGCTCGCTGCCGTCGGGGCGTGCCTGCGCGACGAACTGCGCACCGAGGACGTCGTCGGGCGCTTCGGCGGCGACGAGTTCGCGGTGCTGCTGACCAACCTCGACCTGGAGGCCGCACAGGCCGTCGCCACACGCGTGCGCGACGCGCTGTGCCGGATCGAGATCGACGACGCGGGCCGGCTGGGCGCGAGCATCGGGCTGGCCTACAGCGCGGTTCCCTACATCGACCTCGAGTCGATGCTCGAGAAGGCCGACGTCGCGCTGCTCAAGGCGAAGGCCGACGGGCGGGGACGCGTCCTCACCAACCTGGCCTGACCGCCGGCCGGGGTGGGGTCAGATCGCCCAGCCCGCGTGCAGCAGATCGGCGAAGCGGGACTCGGGGATCGCCTGGCCCAGCAGGTTGCCCTGGGCCTGACTGCAGCCGGCGCCGCGGGCCGCCTCGAGCTCGTCGCGGGTCTCGACGCCCTTCGCGACCGTCGTGAACCCCTGCCGGGCGCCCACCGTGGCCACGGAGCGGATGAGCTCGGCCGCTTCGGGATCGGAGCCGGCAGCGCGCAGGACGTCGACGCCGATCTTGACCGACGACAGCGGCATGCGGCCCAGCTGCTCGGCGGTTCCCGAACTGCGGTCGAAGCCGTCGAGCGTGATGGGGATGCGCCGCTCGGCCAGCCCGCGGAGGTTCTCGATCACCTGACCGCGGCCGACGGTGTGCGCCGCCACCTCGACGACGATGTCGCTCGGTGCCAACCCGCTGGAGGTCGTGCACTCCTCGACGATGTCGGCGAAGCCCGGCTCGAGCAGGCACTCCGTCGAGATGTTCACCGAGACCGGGATGCCGGCGGCGCCGGGCGACTCCCAGCGCCAGGCGGCGAGCTCCTCGCAGGCCTGCTGCAAGGACCACCGGGTGAACCGGAAGATCAGCCCGCTGCGCTCGGCGACCGCGACGAACTCGGCCGGCGGCACAGCACCGAGCGTCGAGTGCGTCCACCGGCTCAGGGCCTCCAGCCCCACCAACCGGCCGTCGACGATGTCGAACATCGGCTGGTAGGCCATCGTCAGCTGGCCGGCGCGCAGGGCGTCGACGAGTTCGCTCTCGAGCGGAAGTCGCCACTCGTTGCTGTGGTTGCCACTCATCGCGCGAATCGCTGCCATTCCCTGCGTGCCGTCTCGTCCTCGCCCACATCAGTGAGCTGGACAAGGATCGCACGGAGCCCTCCGTTGGCGTCGCGCACCGGGGTCGCCACGGTGCGCAGGAGGGCTGCGCTGCCGTCCGCGTGCGTACGGCAGCGCAGCGTCCGGTACTCCTCGAGTTCCCCGCCGATCAGCCGCGCGAGGGCGGCGACATCGCCCGGTCTGGGCTCGGGGTGCATCAACTCGGCGAGCGATCCCGTCGAGGACGCGGTGTTGAGGAGGGTCTGCGCGCCGCGGTTCATCCGCACGATCCGGCCGGTCAGGTCGGCGAGCGCCACACCCACCCGGGCGCGCGCCATCGGCAGGCCCGGGCGCGGCTCGTCCGAGGCCGGGCGCGGCTGCGGCGCCGCGGCCATGTGCAGGACGCAGTACTGGCGCTCCTCGGCATCCGGGGGAGTGGCCGTCCAGCTGACCTGGACGCGCAGGGCCACGCCGTCGGCCGTGATCGCACGGACGCGGGTCGGCGCAGGCGCGCTGGCGAGGGTGCGCGACACCGCGGCGACGACGGCGCGGAAGTAGCAGGTGAGCGCGAGCTGCCGGCTGTCGTCGGCGATGAAGGACAGGAACGGGCGACCGCGCAGGTCGGCCGTGGTGGTGTGCAGCAGTCGCGCCAGTGCGTCGTTGGCCATGACGAACCGGCCGTCCTCGTCGCAGACCCCGACACCGACCGGAGCTGCTTCGAAGGATGCCCACAGCGCGCGGGCGGCCACCGGGCCCGTCGCCACCGAGGTGCGGCGGCCGACCGGGGTCAGGTGGCGGATGGGCGGTTCGGCAACGGGCGGAACTGCGGCGTCGGTAGCCGGATCCGCTCCACCCGCACGGCGGGTGAACGGAAGCGGGCGGCCGCGAGAGATGGTAGGCGTCGCCGACATCCTGGACGAGCTCGCGAGCGGCGAGCGCGGCGACGGATGAACCACGACTGTCTCCGTTTCGGCGGCCCGGCTAACCCCGTGGGTCCCGTGGCTTTGCGTCACCAGCTCGCGCTGGTTTTGCCCTGTCGGCCGGAGGAGCCGGATGACCCCTCGTGCCCTTTCTAACAGGAAATTAGCGACGCATTCGGGAGAGTGTCAATCCGAACCTGAGACCTGGCCCGGATGTCCGCTATGCCGTCCCGACGAAACGTGTCGCGGATCTTCCGATTTCGGGTCCGCGGCATTGTTCAGCAGCTCGTGTTCGAGCGACGGGTTCACATCCACTCGTGGTTCTGGGTCATGTCGTCACCTCCTGACGGCTCGTTGTGCGCTGGGTAGTCACTGCTCGTGGTTCACATCCACTCGTGGTTCTGGGTCATGTCGTCACCTCCTGGTCGTCGTCGCGATCCACTTTTCGCCATCACTGTGGTTCCAGTGGTTTTAGTGGTTTCAGGGTTTCAGCGGGGTTCACATCCACTCGTGGTTCTGCGTCATGTCGACACCTCCTGTGTCCTGTCGCGGGCCGGCATTTCCTCGTTGCGGGATTCACATCCACTCGTGGTTCTGGGTCATCTCGTCACCTCCCGCGCGGGTCACGCCGCCGCGGCCGGCTGAGCGGCAGCGAGTCGGCAGGTGGGAGGGGGAGTCGGTCGGCAACGGCTCGTGGACGGCGGACGGCGACGTCGACGCGTGGTCCAGCAGCATTCCGATCACCCCCACGATCTCGGACTTCGTGCCCCGGCTCGTACGCCGGAGGACACAGGTAACACCTGTCGGCAACGTCGCGCGCGGTAGACGCGCCACGTCATAAGAATTTGACGTGCTGCGCGTAAAACAACTGTGAAAGCGGCGGGAGGTGACGCGCCCCTTTGTCCGCCCCCGGGCCGGTTTGCGGCTAGATGCACCCGCAATCTTAGGCCTGTAAGTGGTCTAGATCACAGGCCGTGGAGCTAAAGTTCGGGCTGCGGCTGGCGGACACGGCTGGTCGCCGCCAGCGACCCGGCCCAGCCGATCGCCGCGACACCGCTGGCCGCGATCGTCAGCGCCGGGCTCCAGACGGCGGTCAGCAGGCCGGCGAGGCAGACGCCGACGCCCTGCGCGGTCAGCAGCCCCGCCGAGGCGATCGCGATCGCCTGACCGCGTCCCCACGCGGGCACGTCGCGCGTGTACTCGGTGAAGACCTGGACCATGTACGCCGAGAACAGGCCGCTGACGAACAGCAGGGCCACCGCGATCGGCACGTCGGGATACGCCGCGAACAGCACGAGCGGCGCCGCGGTCGCCATCGCCAGCGGAACGATCAGCCGTGCGCGCGCCTGCGCCGACACCAGCCGTGCGAAGGCGAGGCTGCCGAACAGCACGCCGAGCGGATTCGCCGCGAGGAGCACGCCGACCGCCGTCGCGCCCTCGCCGAAGTGCGCCGCATAGGGCGCCGCCAGGCCCTCCGGAACGATGTAGAGCCCGGTCAGCCAGGACAGCTGCAGCAGCACCCGCCGGCGCGGCGTCCCGAGCGCGAGGCGCACACCGCTCCACCTGGCCGCGGTCGGTGCGGCGCCGCCATCGGCACGCGCCGCGCACGGTGCCGGGCGAGGTTCGATGCCGAAGCGCATCAGCGCGGCCGACACGGCGAAGCTCGCCGCGTCCACCGCGAGCGCGAGGTGCGCACCGATGGCGGCGGCCACGACGCCGCCGACGCCGAAGCCGAGGACCTGCGCACCCTGCGCGGTCACCATCCGCAGCGTCACGCCGAGGACGTAGCCCTCGTCGGCGAGCACCTCCGAGACGAGCGCGGACTCCGCCGCCTTCCACGGCGCACCGATCATGACCGCCACCGCGAGCAGTGCGGCGACCAGGCCAACCGGCACGCCGGGTATCGCCATCGTCGCCAGCAGGCCGGCACGGATCAGGTCACCGCCGACCAGCAGCCGTCGCCGGGGCAGCCGGTCGGCCAGCCGGCCCAATACGGCGTTGCCGAGCAGGGCCGGCAGGTATGTCAGGCCGTAGACGACCGAGGTCAGCAGCGCCGACTTCGTCCGGTCGTAGACCAGGACGGAGATGCCCACACGCGCCAGCTGGTCGCCCGCCAACGACTGAAGGTCCGCGGTCCACAACCAGCGGAACTCGCGGACCGTCAATACCTGTCGGAACGTGCGGTTCGGCGCAGCGGTGCTCACCGGGTCCGCACCGCCCCCGCGGCGACCCTCCTCACGGGTGCTGTTCCTACCATGTTCGTCGGAGATGTCCGGGACAACGTGATCCACCGCGCCGATTCGTCGCCGTGTCGCGATCGGAACCGGCCCCGCGCCGCCCACACGGACGTACTGGCGTCCGGGCCACGGCAGAGTGCACAATCGCGCGGTCGAGGTGACTTGTGGAACGACGACCGATCGATCCCGAGCAACGGCGCCGTCAGTTGCTCGCTGCGCACGCGCGCACCGTCCAGCGGCTCGCCGCGCT
>DASZUO010000261.1:0-86315 GCA_035547575.1 Amycolatopsis sp.
GAGGCGGCGCTTGTGGGTCAGGCCCGACAGCGGGTTGTTCTGGTCCATGAACTGCGAGAGCTGCGAAGTCCCGAAGAACTCCTTGATCGCGGCCACGACGGGGCGGATGTTGATCAGGGTCTGGGGCGTGATCGCCTCGACGTCCTGGGTGGTCATCCGCTCCTTGACCACGCGCTCCATGCGGGAGAGGCCGACCCGGATCTGGTTCTGGATCAGCTCGCCCACGGTGCGGATGCGGCGGTTGCCGAAGTGGTCGATGTCGTCGACCTCGACCGGGATGGTCTCGCCGTTCGCCTCCATCTTGTCCTCACCGGCGTGCAGCCGGACGAGGTACTCGATGGTCGAGACGATGTCCTCTTCGGTCAGCGTGCCGGTGTCGTAGGAGATGTTCAGGCCGAGCTTCTTGTTGACCTTGTAGCGGCCGACCTTGGCCAGGTCGTAGCGCTTGTCCTTGAAGAACAGGTTCTCCAGCAGGGTCTGCGCGCTCTCCTTCGTGGGCGGCTCGCCCGGGCGCAGCTTGCGGTAGATGTCCAGCAGCGCCTCGTCGGTGCCCGCGGTGTGGTCCTTCTCGAGCGTGGCCAGCAGCGTCTCGGAGAACGAGAACCGCTCGCGGATCTGCTCGGTGGTCCAGCCGAGGGCCTTCAGCAGCACGGTGACCGGCTGCCGGCGCTTGCGGTCGATGCGCACGCCGACGGTGTCGCGCTTGTCGACGTCGAACTCCAGCCAGGCACCCCGGCTCGGGATGATCTTGACGCTGAAGACATCCTTGTCGGTGGTCTTGTCGATCGCCTGGTCGAAGTACACACCGGGCGAGCGGACCAGCTGGGAGACCACGACACGCTCGGTGCCGTTGATGATGAAGGTGCCCTTGTCGGTCATCACGGGGAAGTCACCCATGAAGACCGTCTGGCTCTTGATCTCGCCGGTCTCGTTGTTGATGAACTCCGCGGTCACGAACAGCGGCGCCGCGTAGGTCATGTCCTTGTCCTTGCACTCCTCCACGGAGTACTTGACCTCGTCGAAACGCGGGTCGGAGAACGACAGGGACATCTTGCCTGCGAAGTCCTCGATCGGGGAGATCTCGTTGAGGACCTCCTCCAGACCGCCGGTGGGGTTTTCTTCTCCTTCTTCGATGCGGCGCTCGAACCACTTCTCGTCGCCGGTGAACCATTCGAAGGACCTGATCTGCACATCAAGCAGATTGGGTGTGGCGAGCGGTTCGCGGATCTTCGCGAAGGAGACCCGCTTGGGGGCTCCGGGGATTCCCGTGATGTTCGAGTCGGATACAGCCGAGGTGGTCGCAGCAGTGGCCTGGTTCGCGGGAGAGACTGCCAAGATGCGTCCTTCCGGGGACAATGAGCGGTGAGCAGCCGCGTTAGCAACTACTAATGCGACTGTCAAGGGTGCCGTGGTGCCCACCATCCTAGCCGCCGTGCCCGGGCAGCCTGAAAGAGGGCAGCGCAAAGAAGCAGTCTAGCCCGAACGACGCGTTCTGTCGAGGGGCACTCCGACGGGGCCCAGACCTCGATCACGACATCTTCAGGTATGCCTCCAGGCTCGCCCTCCCGCAGGGCGTTGCCGTTGGGTGTAAGCGTGACCCCAAGGCGCCGCCGAGTCAAGATGCCACGCCTTCAACCCGCCGGTTGGCGCAACCCGGTCGCGGTGTGTACTCGGCCGACCGCACCGGTTCCGACCTGCGGGTTCATCCGGGCCGGAGCGGCTGCCGAGCGGGTATCCGAGGGTCGATGATCTCGTGTCCAGGCACGCGGTCAGCGGCTCGGCGGGGGTGCCGAGGACGGGGCGGCGGACGGCGCCGGCGACGGGGCCGGCGTTGCGGGCGACGGGCTGTCGTAGGTGTTCAGATCGTCGATCTTCCACTTGCCGTCGACGTACTGCATGGTGACCCAGAGCTGAGCGCTGCCGCTCGATGTCTGGTTCTGGTCGGTGCGCGTCGCGGTCTGGTCGACGAACACCATGACCTTGGCCCGGTCACCGTCGAGCAGTAGCACGGCGCTGCGGCTGGCCTTGACGGTGACGACGAGCTTCTGCTGCGGCGCGAGCCGCTGGACCTCGCCCATCAGGCCGTTGTACTTCGCCCTGACGTCGTCGTTGAGCAGCAGGTCCTTGGCCGCGTTCTGGGTCTTGGCGATGTTGTTGAAGTCATAGGAGAACAGCGTCTCCACGGCGCTCGTGGCGGCCTGGTTGACCTGCGACGTGCGGGCCACGTCCAGCAGCGCGGTGTTCGACGTGGCCGTCGACAGCTTGTTGTCCTCGATCTTGAACCAGACCGCGAGGCCTGCGAGCACCAGCGCGACCCCGAACAGGGCACCGGCGATCACGAAGGGGTTCCGGGGGCGCCGGGGCCTGTCTTCACCGGCCTCTTCGGCTCCGCCGTCGGCTTCCGGCTCGGCGGCGACGGCGCTCTCGGCCTCGGCGTAGTCCGACGGCTTGGCGACGCCCGTGTCCCGGCTCTTGCGGCGAGGGCTCTGCCGCGGCGGCTCGGCGACCTCCTCGGTCGTCTCCGCGACCTCGTCGATCGTCTCTGGGACCACCTCCTCCGGCACCGGGTCCGGCTTCGGGCGCGGGCGCGGCGACGGTGATGGGGTCGGGCGGCGGAGACCCGCCACCTTCGGCCGCCGGACCGGTTGCGGCGGGCGGCGTGGAGAATTGGATGGCACGAGAACTACTCCCTACGACGCGCGCGTCTACTGTCCGCCCACCAGCGGCACCGAGCCGATCCCGGACACCTTCCAGTCCTGGCCGACCCTGGTCATCTGGACCTCGAGCCGCAGCGGCTTGTTCACCGGCTGCTGGCCCTCCTTCGTCACCACCGTGTTGATCGCCGTGAGGAGGCTGGCCTTGCCGTCGTGGTCGTTGAGCTCCTCGACGCCGATGTCCTGCACGGTGGTGGTGACCTTCGTCTTGGCGTCCGTCATCGCCTGCCGGTAGGTCTGCTCCGAGTTCTTGATCTGTTCCTGGAGGTCGCCGGTGGAGATCGCCAGTTGCTTCTGGAAGAAGGCGTCGGGGTTGGTGTAGTCCAGCTCGGTGTAGGCCCGGACCGCGACGCCGCCCGCCTTGACGACGTCCTCCCGTGCCTTGGCGAGCGCGACGTTGTCGCTGCTGGAGCCGACCCACCACTGGATCCCGAACACGGCCGCCACGACGAGCGCCGCCACGGCGAGCGCGCCGGTGCCGAGCACGAGATACCGGTTCCGGCTGGGCTCATGGTCGGCGCTCGGATGGGCCGGAGCCGCCCAGGCGTGCGAACTCATAACACTCCAATCAGCCGGGAAGGCCCAGCAGACCCGACAGGCTGGTGATGGACACGGCAGGCGAGCCTACGACACCCGGGGTGCCGCGCATCTCCGCCAGGGCTTGGTCGTCCCGGTCGGCGTTGGCCGAGACCTGCTGCTGCGACGGCGCGACCGGCACGCCGTTGTACGGCGCGTTCTGCGCACCACGGACGTCGATGGGGCTGCCGGTCGGCTCGGCACAGTAGGCGTTCCAGTCCGGCGACCGCGTCGTGGTGTCGGAGCCTGGCCGGTACTGGCTCGGGTCCTGGTAGCCCTTCGTGCAGACCGGCGGATCGAACAGGTTGAGCGCCAGGCCCAGGTGGGCGCTGCCGTCGCCGGGCACGACGCTGCGGGCGCCGACCGCGAGCGCCGGATAGCTCACCAGCACCTGCTCGATGCCGTCCTGCCTGGTGAGCAGCAGGTTCGACGTGGTGAGCAGGTTGGCGAACAGCTCGCCCAGCCCGGGGCCGACGTCGGTGACGAGCCGGTTGAGCGTGGACGAGGCCTGCGGCGCCACCTGGATCAGCTGCCGGAGGTCGCGGTCGGAACTCTTCAGCGTCGAGGACAGCGCGTTCAGGTTCCTGCTGAACTCCGCCAGGTTCGACGCCTCGGCGTTCTGAGTCCTGAGCACCGTGTTGCCGGAGTCGAGCAGTTGCACCGTCTGCGGCAGGTACTGCTGCGCCGACGCGGTGAAGTCCCGCACGGTGTCCAGCAGCACCTGCAGGTCCTGCCCGGTCCCGTTGAACGCGTTGTACGACTCGTCCACGACCGTGCGCAGCGCGTCCGTCGGCACCGACGCGGCGAGGCTGTCGAGGTCGCTCACGACCTGCTCGGTGCTGACCGGGGTCTGCGCCTGGCTCGCCGGGATGACGGAACCACCGTGCAGGTACGGCCCCGCCTGGCCGACCGGCCGCAGGTCGACGAACTGCTCCCCGACCGCGGACCGGTTCGCGATCACGGCCTGCAGGTTCTCGGGCACCTGCGGGGTGTCCGGGTCGATGTCGAGTTCGGCTTCGAGCCCGTTGGCGGTGAGCCGCAGCGGGCCGACGCGGCCGATGTTGAAGCCGCGGTAGGTCACCTCGGCGCCGGTGAAGATGCCGCCGGAGTTGGTGAGCTCGAGCTTGACGGTGTAGCCGTGCTGCCCGAACACCTGGCCGAGGCCCGCGAACCGGACCAGCGCGTACACGATCGCGACCACGGAGATCACCAGGAACGCGATCAGCTGGATCTTCGTCTTGCGGACGAGCATCAGCCACCTCCCGCCAGCAGTCCGAAGATTCCGGCGACCCCGGTCTGCTGGGGCGCGGGGGTGGTGCCCTGCGGCACGGCAGGCGGCGCGCTCTGACCGGTGTCCAGCGGCAGCGGCGGCGTCGACTGTGCCTGCGGGCCGGGCGTGCCGCCCGTCAGGCTGTCCGGCAGCACCCCGGCCAGGGCGTTCTGCCTGCTGCGGCCCACGTTCTGCAGTACGTCCTGCAGGTTGAGGTCGATGTCGGCGTAGAGGTTGAAGTAGTCGCCCTTCACGTCGTTGACCGCCTGGTCGCTGAACGGGTAGGTGAGCAGCAGTTCGAGCGACTTCGGCAGGTCCGATCCCGCTTCGCCGAGTTTCTGCAGCGTCGGCAGCAGCGCCTTGAGGTCGGCGACGAGGTCGGCCTGGCTCTTGTTGATGGTGTCGACCGTAACCCCGGACAGGTTCTCCAGCGCCTGGAGCATCGTGACCAGCTGGGTGCGCTGCTGCTCGAGTACGCCGAGACCGGGGCCGAGGTTGTCTATCGCGCCCGCGATCTGGTCCTTCTGGCCGGCCAGCGTGGACGACAGCCGGTTGAGGCCGTCCAGTGCACGGGTGATGTCACCAGACTGTTTGTCCAGAGTGGACACCAGCTGGTTGGCGTTGTCCAGCAGGTTGCGGATGTCGGGCTCGCGGCCGGTCGTGGCCGCGTTGAGCTCCTTGGTGATGGTGTCGAGCTGCTCGACGCCGCCGCCGTTGAGCAGCATGGACAGCGCGCCGAGCACCTCCTCGACGTCGGCGCTGCGGTTGGTGCGCTCCAGCGGGATCTCGGCGTTGCCGGCGAGGTTGCCCTGCGCCAGGTCGGCGCCGGGCGAGGCCAGCTCGACGTACTTCTCACCGAGCAGGCTGGACTGGCGGATGTTGGCGAGCGCGTTGGCGGGCAGCTTGACGTCGCCGTTGATCTGCATGGTCACCTCGGCGTGCCAGCCGTCCGGGGTGAGCCCGATCGACTCGACGCGGCCGACCGGCACCTCGTTGACCTTGACGCCGGATTTCGGCACCAGGTCGAGCACGTCGCGGAACTGCGCCTTGACGGTGTACGGGTGGTCGCCGACGTCCGCGCCGCCGGGCAGCGGAACGCTGTAGATGCCACCGAACCCGCAGCCGCTCAGGGCCAGCGCGACCGCGGTGCCCGCTGCGCCGAAGGTGAGACGCTTGCCGGGCTTCACGGCGCCCCCGTTCCGGTGAGAGCGGCCAGCGGCAACGGCGGCGGCTCCCCCTTCTGCAGGGCGTGCACGGTCTGCGCGACCGATGGCAGCGGCGCCACGCCGTCGAGGAACTGGGCGACCGAGTCGCACAGGTTGCCGACCTGGCCCAGCTGCCCGGCCTCCTTGAGCAGCCCGCAGACCATGACCAGCGGCGGCTGGGTCAGCTCGTTGATGTTCGCCCGCGCGTCCAGCGTGCCCGACGACCCGTTGTACGCGTTGATTACGTTGTTGAGGCCGACGGGGGCGACGTCGAGGATCTGGGCGAGCGCGCTGCGCTGGTCGACGAGCACCTTGGTCACGCTGGCCAGCTTGTCCACATTGGACCGCAGCCGGTCGTGGTTGTTGTCGATGAAGTCTCCGACCATCGCCAGCGTGGTGCCGAGCTGCCGGACCGTCGCGGCGAGGTTGTCCTTCTCCCCCGCCAGGTAGCCGCTCACGTCGGCCAGCTGCGACTCGAAATGGCGCACCTGGCCGTCGCTGTTGGCGAGCGCGGTCGAGAAGTCCGCGAGGTTCTGGATGGTCGCGAACAGGTCGTCCTTGGTGCCCGCCAGCGTGCTGGAGGCCTGGCTCAGCTTGGTGATCGTGTCGTGCAGGGCCTGACCGTTGCCGTCCACGTTCTGCGCCAGCGTGGTCAGCAGGTCGGCCAGCGAGCCGTTCTTGTTGACCCCGTTGGGTCCCAGCGACTGGCTCACCTTGTCCAGGCTCGCGTAGAGCTGGTCCACCTCCAGCGGCACGGCGGTCCGGTTCAGCGGGATCGACGCGCCGTCGTCGATGATCTTGCCGCCGGTGTAGGCGGGGGCCAGTTGCACGTACCGGTCGCTGACCAGCGAGGGGGCGACGATCGCGGCCTGGGCGTCGGCAGGCACCGCGACCGAGCGGTCGTACTCCATGTCGACCTTGACCTGGTTGCCCATCGGCCGCACCGACGTCACGGTGCCCATCTCGACGCCGAGCACGCGCACGCTGTTGCCGACGTAGAGACCGATCGCGCTGGGGAAGTACGCGGTCACATGCTTCTTGCCCGCGTCCTTGAGCGTCCACCACAGCACGCCGGCCACGACGAGCCCCAGCACGCAGGCGATCGCGACGCCACGCGCCAGTGCCTCTCCGAAACGGGTGTCACTCATTTGTAGTTGCACCCCTCCGGATTCAGCGGCCCGATCGGCGGCAGGACCAGCCCGCAGATGTAGTTGTCGAACCAGTGGCCGTTGCCGACGGTGTTGGTGAACACCCGGATGTAGGGCGCGAACCGCGCGATCCCGGCGGCGAGGGAGTCCTGGTTGCGCTGCAACATCGCGGTCAGCTGGTCCAGCGACTTGAGCACCGGGTCCAGCTGCGCGTTGTTGTCGTTGACCAGGCCCTGCAGTTGCACCGACAGCTGTTGCGCGCCGGTGAGCAGTGTCGTGATCGCCTGCTCGCGCCGGGAGATCTCGTCGAGCAGCTCGTTGCCGTCGTCGAGCAGCTTGGTGAGCTCGGCATCGCGGTCGGCCAGCGTCTGGCTGATCGTCTTGGTGTTGGCCAGTAGTTGCCCGAGCTGGGTGTCGCGCTTGGCGATCGTGTCCGACAGCTGCGACAGGCCCGACAGCGCGCCCTTCACCTCGTCCGGCGTGCCTGCCAGGGTCTGGGAGATGGTGTCGAAGCTCTTCGCGAGCTGCTGGGTGTCAATCTGGTCCACTGTGGACGACAGGTCGCGGAACGCGTCGAGCACGTCGTAGGGTGCGAGCGTGCGCTCCTTGGGGATCGGCGTGCTGGGGTTGAGCGTCTTGTCCCCGACCGGGTCCAGCGCGAGGTACTTCTGGCCGAGCAGCGTCTTGATCTTGATGACGGCGTTGGTCTTGTCGCCCAGCCAGGCGTCGGAGACCTTGAACGACACCTTGACCTGCGCGCCGTCCAGCGCGACGTCGGTGACCTTGCCGACCTTCACCCCGGCGATGCGCACCTCGTCGTCCGGCTTGAGCCCACCGGCCTCGGTGAAGTCGGCGGTGTAGGTGGTGCCTGCCCCGATGATGGGCAGGCTGTCGGCGTTGAGCGCGACGACGAAGCCGAGCACCAGCACGATGAGCCCGGTGATGGCGATGGGCACGGGGTTGCGGGACCGGAAGCTTCTCATGGGCCACACCGCGCCGGGGTCGTGAGCGGGAACGGCACGCTGGTCTCCGGGATGAGCGGCGGAACCGCGACGGTTCCCTTGGCCGAGCACAGGTAGAAGTTGAACCACGAGCCGTAGTCGGCGGTGCGGGCCAGCGTCGTCACCTTCTGCGGCAGGAACTGGATGAAGTGCTCGACCAGCGGCTCGGAGTCGTTGAGATTGTTGGACAGCACGCCCAGCGCCGCGATGTCGTTCTTGAGCGGGTCGCGGACCTGCGTCAGCAGGCCGGACGTGGTGGTGGCGAGCCCGCCGAGCGCGTCGATCGCGTCGCCGATCGGCTTGCGGTCGGCGGCCAGGCCGGACACCAGTTGCTGCAGCTTCACGATGAGGTCACTCAGCTGCGGGGTGTGCGCGTTGACGGTGTCGAGCAGGCTGTTCAGGTTGTCGATCACCTGTCCGATGACCTGGTCCTTCTGCGCGATCGTCGTGGTCAGCGTCGCGGTGTGCGCGAGCAGGCTGTCGATCGTGCCGCCCTCGCCCTGCAGCACCTGGATGATCTCGTAGGAAAGCTTGTTGACGTCGTCCGGGTTCAGCGCGGTGAACAGCGGCTTGAACCCGTTGAACAGCTCGTCGAGGTCGAGCGCGGGCTTGGTGTGGTCGATCGGGATGGTCGCCCCCGGCTTGAGCGTCTGGTTCTGGCCGCCGGCGCCCTGCTCCAGCGAGATGTAGCGCTGGCCGACGAGGTTGCGGTACTTGATCGTGGCGGTCACCCCGGCAGGCAGTGTGCGTCCCGAGTCGACCTCGAAGTCCACCTGCGCCTGCCTGCGGTCCACGATCTTGACGTCGGTGACCTGCCCGATCTTCACGCCGGCGATCCGCACGTCGTCACCGGCTAGCACCAGTGTGGCGTCGCTGAAGCGGGCGCTGTAGCCGACGGTGTCGCCGGTGTTGATGTTGGCGATGCTGATCCCGAGGATCGCGGTGAACAGCACGGTCACGACAATGAAGATCGTCAGCTTGGTCAGCGGCGCGGCGAGGCCCCTCACTGGACCGTCACCTCCGCTCCCCGGTACAGCGGCCCGACGAGCAGGCTGCTCCAGCCGGGCATGTCGGTCGGCGTCATGCCGACCTGAGGACCGACCAGTTGCGCGAGGAAGTCCTCCTCCGCCGCGCTGTTGGCCGGGTTGCCCGCCGTCGTGCCGCTGCCGTAGCCGCCGGCCTCGGCCGCGGTGTTCGCGGGCTGCAGCCCGTCGCTCGCCACGCGGGAACCCGGGGTCGGCTGGCTGCCGTCCTTGATCGGCCCGTCCGGCGGGTACTGCGGGAAGGGCTGGGGGAAGTCCTTGACGTCGTAGCAGCGCGGCCCGCGCTTGTCCTCGAACCGCGGCTCGTCCCGGCCCGGCTCGTACGGGCCGCGGCTGACCACGACCTCGATCTTCGCGTGCAGGCCGGGCTGGTTGGTTCCCTTGCCCAGCGACGTGTCGATCAAGGGCACCAGATCGGCCATGCTGCCGAACAGGCACGGGTACTCGGGCGCGTACTTGGCCAGCAGTTCCGCCGTCGGCCGCGAGTTGGCCGACAGGCTGATGAGATTGCTCGCGTTGCCGCGGACGAACGACTCGAGCGTCTGCGACGCCGCGGTCACATTGCCGTAGAGGGCCTGCAGGTTCTGCTGCTCGTCCACAATGGTCTTGCTCGTTGTCGAGAGGTTGTCCAGCGTCTGCACCAGGTCGGGCGCCGCGGCGTTGAGGTTGTCCGAGAACTTCGCCAGCTGCTGCAGGTTCTGCTGCAGCTGGGGCAGGTGCGGGTTCAGACCGTCCAAATAGGTCCCCAGCTGGGACAGTGTCGCGCCGAGTTCGTCGCCGCGGCCCCGCAGCGCGGTGGAGATCGCGGTGAGGGTGGCCGACAGCTTCTCCGGCTGCACCGCCTGCAGCACCGGCAGCAGATCGTCCAGCGCCTTGGACAGCTGCACCGCGTTCTGGGTGCGGTCCTCGGGAATCACGTCGCCGTCGCGCAGCGTGGCCGCCGACGCGTGCTGCGGGATCTCCAGCGACACGTACCGCTCGCCGAAGAGCGTCTTGGGCAGGAACCGCGCGGAGACGTTGTCCGGGATCATCTTCGCCGACGCCGGATCAAGCGACAGCGTCAGCTGCGCGCCGTCCGGCTTCGCGCTGATCGAGGAGACCGAGCCGACGATCAGCCCCCGCACCTTCACGTCGGACTGCTCGAGCAACTGGTTGCCGACGTCACCGGCCTCCAGCGTGACGTCGACCGTGTCGGTGAAGGCCTTGTTGTACATGGCGATCGACAACGTGACGCCACCGACCAGGACGGCGATCAGCACCAGCCCCAGCAGCCTGCGCCGCAGTGTCGTCATCCCGCGATCCTCACCGTGGTCGTCGTGCCCCAGATCGCGAAGCCGATGAAGAAGTTGATGATCGCGACGGTCACGATCGACAGCCGCACCGCGCGGCCCACGGCCACGCCGACGCCCGCGGGGCCGCCGGTCGCCCGGTAGCCGAAGTAGCAGTGCGTCAAGATGATCACCACGCTGAAGATGAGCACCTTGATGAACGAGTAGAAGACGTCCTGTGGCGGTAGGAACAGCGTGAAGTAGTGGTCATAGGTGCCCGCCGACTGCCCGTAGATGTAGATGACGACCACGCGGGACGCCAGGTACGAGGACAGCAGGCCGATGATGTAGAGCGGGATCACCGCGACGAACCCGGCGATGATCCGGGTCGTCACCAGGTAGGGCAGGCTCGGCACGCCCATGACCTCGAGCGCGTCGATCTCCTCGGAGATCCGCATCGCGCCCAGTTGCGCCGTGAAGCCGGCGCCGACGGTCGCCGACAGCGCGAGCCCCGCGACCAGCGGCGCGATCTCGCGGGTGTTGAAGAACGCCGTCAGGAAGCCGGTGAAGGCCGAGGTGCCGATCGAGTTCAGCGCCGAGTAGCCCTGCAGGCCGACGAGCACACCCGTGAACAGGGTCAGGCCGATCATCACGCCGACCGTGCCGCCGATCACCGCGAGGGAACCGGAGCCGAAGCTGACCTCCGCCAGAAGGCGCAGGACTTCCTTGGTGTAGCGGCGGATCGTGCGCGGCGTCCACGCCAGTGCCCTGGCGTAGAACGACATCTGGTCACCGAAGTTGTCCAGCACCTCGAGGGGCCGGTTGGCGATCCGCTTCGCGCTCTGCCCGAACGTCACCATGATCAACTCAACTTTCCGGGCACGATCTGCAGGTACACCAAGGTGATCACGAAGTTGACCACGAACAGCAGCAGGAACGTGATGACCACCGACTGGTTCACCGCGTCCCCAACGCCCTTCGGACCGCCGGACGGGTTGAGCCCGCGGTAGGCCGCGACGACCGCGGCGATGAACCCGAAGATCAGCGCCTTGAACTCACCGACCCACAGGTCGGGCAACTGCGCCAGTGCCGAGAAGCTGGCCAGGTACGCGCCCGGCGTGCCGCCCTGCAGCACGACGTTGAAGAAGTAGCCGCCGAGCACGCCGATCACGCTGACCATGCCGTTGAGCAGGAGCGCGACCAGCATCGACGCGAGCACGCGGGGCACGATCAGCCGCTGCACCGCGGAGACGCCGAGCACCTCCATGGCGTCGATCTCTTCGCGGATCGTGCGTGCACCGATGTCGGCGCAGATCGCGCTACCGCCGGCGCCCGCGACCAGCAACGCCGTGACCAGCGGACTTGCCTGCTGCACGGTCGCGAGCACGCTGCCCGCACCGGTGTAGGACTGCGCGCCGAGCTGGCGGGCGAGCGACCCGAACTGCAGCGAGATGACGGCGCCGAACGGGATCGCGACGAGCGCCGTCGGCAGGATGGTGACGCTGGCGATGAACCAGGACTGCTGGATGAACTCGCGCAACTGGAACGGCCGCTGAAAGAACCCGCGAATGATGTCCAGCCCGAGAGCGAACAGTTTCCCGGTCTCCCGCAGCATCCCCATCCCGGGGACCTTGGCCCGCGGGGCCGTCGTGCTCATGCCCCACCCGGCCCCTGGTCAGTCGGGTTGCCGGGCCTGGGAAGGCGGGCCACCTGATCCTGCGGCAACTGGCCCCGGTGGCGGTCCGGCACCGGCTGCGTCCGCACGGTCTGGTCCCACGTGGGCTCCCGGCGCGGCTGTACGCCGTAGTGGGCCTGTTCCTCCGGCGTCAGGGATTCGATGATCCCTTCCTGCGCGGCCGGGGGCAGGGTGTGCAGGATCCTCATCACCCGGTCCTTGCGGCGGAGCGCACCGGGCCGCTCCGGCATCCCGGGCGTGGGCATCATCTGCGGCGGGATGCCCACGATCTCCTCCACACCGCCGGCGTGGTGCCCCGCCTCGAACATCGCCTTCTCCGCCGCGATCGTGGCCGAGTCCTTCTCCTCCGACATCCCGATCGGACCATCCATCCGCCCGTTGAGGAACTGCTTGACCACCGGCTCCTCCGACGTCAGCAGCACCTCCCGCGGCCCGAACATCACCAGCTCCTTGCGGAACAACATCCCGATGTTGTCCGGCACCGTCCGCGCCACGTTGATGTTGTGCGTGACGATCAGGAACGTAGCGTCGATCTGCGTGTTCACGTCGAGAAACAGCTGGGAGATGTACGTCGTGCGCACCGGATCCAGGCCCGAGTCCGGCTCGTCCACCAGGATGATCTCGGGATCCAGCACCAGCGCCCGGGCCAGCCCCGCCCGCTTGCGCATACCACCGGAGATCTCGCCCGGCAGCTTCTTCTCCGCACCCGACAGACCCGTCATATCGAGCTTCTCGAGTACGATCCGGCGGATCTCGCTTTCCGACTTCTTGGTGTGCTCGCGCAGCGGGAAGGCGACGTTGTCGTAGAGGTTCATCGACCCGAACAACGCGCCATCCTGGAACAGCACCCCGAACAACTTCCGGATCTCGTACAGCTTGTGCTCGCTGCAACGCACGATGTCCACACCATTGATGACACAGCTGCCACGGTCGGGCTTGAGCAACCCGATCATGGACTTCAGGAACACCGACTTCCCGGTCCCCGACGGACCCAGCATCACCGAAACCTCACCAGGAGGCAGCGTGAGCGTCACATCCCGCCAGATGGTCTGCCGGCCGAAGGACTTCGTCAGACCCTCGATGACCACCTCGGCACCCATTCACACCTCCAGGAGCTTCTACGGTGACGGCCCACGCACCTGGGCAGGTGCACGCACGCGTCATCCGAGTGCAACGACTCAAGCTCCGAGGAGGTTACTCACGGGTTTCGCAATCCACAAACCAGGTGAAGCAAGAGGCGGACGGCCTTTCACGGGGCGCCCCGAGGTCCTAGACCTCGATCATCCGCCGCAAGACGAACCGGATGGCCTCGATCTCCGGCTTCTCCAGCCGGGCGCTGTGCTGTCTCACCAGGCGCCCGCGGCTGATCGACTTGAGCTGATCGCACATCGCGAAGCCCGGTTGCCCCAGTGAGTCGAGCCGCGGATGAAACGGCAGGCCACGGTCCTTCGTCGTGCAGGGAACGACGAAGACGAGGTCGTTGGGCAACTCGCAGGCAAACGAGGAGCCGACGACCACCGCCGGCCGTTGGCCCGCCTGCTCACGGCCGGCCTCCGGATTGAAGTCGGCCCACCAGACCTGCCACGGCAAGACCGTCCGGGTCACTCGGCGACCTCGGTGTCCACCTCGGCCAGCTCACTGCTTTCCAGCAGGTAGTCCTCCGCCATGTCCGGGTCGGCCGCGAGCCTGGCCAGGGCGCGGCGCGACTCGTGCTCGAACAGCAGCACCCGGAGGGCGTCATCGAGAGTCGCGCCGCCGAGCTCCGACTCGGCGATCCGGGCGAGCCGGTCCCGGTTCTCCCGCGCCACCCGCATACTCGTCTGCATACGTCCAGCATGCACGGCGGATACGGCGGGCACAACGAAAAAGGCGGGCACCCCGCAGAGGGGTGCCCGCCTGAAAAACCGAACCTACTTGACGCTGACCTTGGCGCCGGCAGCCTCGAGCTTCTCCTTTGCGGCCTCGGCGGCCTCCTTGTCGACCTTCTCCAGGAGGGCCTTCGGGGCGCTCTCGACGAGGTCCTTGGCCTCCTTCAGGCCCAGACCCGAGACGACCTCGCGGACGACCTTGATGACCTGGATCTTCTTGTCACCGGCACCCTCGAGGACGACGTCGAACTCGTCCTTCTCCTCCTCGGCCGGGGCGGCGGCACCCGCGGCACCCGGGGCGGCGGCCACGACGGCGGCCGGCGCGGCGGCGGTGACGTCGAAGGTCTCCTCGAACTTCTTCACGAAGTCCGAGAGCTCGAGCAGGGTCAGTTCCTTGAAAGCGTCGAGCAGGTCTTCGGTGCTCAGCTTCGCCATGATGGCGTTCCTTTCCTATCGGGATGGTTCCGGGGGGTGATGTCAGCTCTCGGCTGGTGCCTCGTCCTTGCGCTTCTCTTCCAGCGCGGCCGCCAGGCGGGCCATCTGGGACGCCGGCGCCTGGAACAGCGCGGCGGCCTGGGACAGCTTCGCCTTGAACGCGCCCGCCGCCTTCGCGAGCAGCACTTCACGGCTGTCGAGATCAGCGATCCGCTGAATCTCGTCGACCGTGAGCGGGCGGCCATCCATGTAGCCGCCCTTGATCACCAGGTTGGTGTGGTCCTTCGCGAAGTCACGAAGCGCCTTCGCGGCATCGACCGGCTCACCTTCGACGAAGGCGATGGCGGTCGGGCCGACGAACAGCTCCTCGAGACCCTCGATCCCGGCGTCCTCAGCGGCACGCTTGACGAGTGTGTTCTTCGCGACCCGGTACTTGGCACTGGTGCCGAGAGCGCGGCGCAGCTGACTCAGCTGGGACACGGAGAGGCCGTTGTACTCGGTGACCACGGTGGCCGAGCTGGTGCGGAACCGGTCCGCGATCTCGGCGACGGCCGCCACCTTGTCGGGCTTCGCCATTCCTCGCCTCCTCTCTTGGCTGGTCGACCACCGGCCTTGTCGAGGGACCCCCGAAACGACGAAAACGCCCCAGCGCAGCAGGCGCGGGGCGTCGAAAGGAATGCGCACGCGAAGCGCGCAGTCGTGCCTCGTTCCTCCTGCGCGGGCCGCCCGACGAGTGCGGGACCTTCGTTCCGCACGCGCAGGGGCGCGCGGAAAACCAGCGGTCTTTGGTAGAACCGTGCTCCAGAATACACACCGCTCCCCGGTGGTCAGCGGCGGGAGGGGCCGGGCATCATGGGCGGGTGGTTGGAGAACGCCCTGGCGACGAGCCCGAGGACCGAGGTGAACTGGAGCCCCGGCGCCCCGCCGACCCGGCTCCAGCGGCGCAGCCGGCCCAGCCACCCCAGCTGGATCCCGAGCAACTGCGGCAGTTCCAGCAATTCCAGCAGTTCCAGGACTACCTGCGCTTCACCGAGGCCCGGCAACAGGGCGAGGTCGTGCCTATCACCCAGCAGGGATCGCCGCCCGTGCCGCCACCGCCCTATGGCGGGCAGGTCCAGGTCGCGCCGCCGCCCCCGCCACCCCGGCCGAAGATCACGGTGCCGCGGTGGGTCAAGCGTCTCGGCGGGAAGATCCTGTCGGCGCTGATCATCCTGATCGTGCTGGTCATCGCCGGGAAGCTGGCGTACAACCATTTCTTCCCCAGCAACAACGACGACAACCGCCCGGCGGCGGAGACCGGCGGCGGGACCTACCACACCAACAAGATCCTTTCGACGCAGCCGTACGAGGCTGTTCGCACCGTCTACGACGCGATCGGGCAGAAGGACCCGAACCCGGAGAACATGGTCGCCAAGGCGTGCGGCCGGTTCCGCGAGGACATCCAGCAGAAGTTCGCGCAGGACATGGGTTATCCCGACTGCCGCCAGGCCGTGCTGGCCCTGCACCCGCAGGTGACCAACGTGAACGACTATCTCGAGTCGATCTTCCCGAAGCAGTACGACCCGGATGCGCCGAGCATCACCGTCGACTCGTGCGACTTCACGATCAGCGGCGGTCCCGCGCTGGGCGTGTTCACGGTCACGAAGGTCGAAAAAGGACAGTGGCTCATCACCGGCCACGAGCCGGGTCCGAAGACCTGCGCCACGCCGACCAGCCGCTGAAACGGCGAACGGCCGCATCCCCTCGCGGGAAGGCGGCCATTCGGCAATGTGACAGTGATCAGGCGTTGGCGTCCTCGGCCAGCAGGTTCCGCGTCCTGGCCGGGTCCACCGGGATGCCAGGTCCCATGGTGGTGGAGAAGGTGATCTTCTTCAGGTAGCGGCCCTTCGCGGCGGACGGCTTCGCCCGCAGGATCTCGTCCAGTGCGGCCGCGTAGTTCTCCACGAGCTTGTCGGCGTCGAAGGAGGACTTGCCGATGATCAGGTGCAGGTTGGCCTGCTTGTCCACCCGGAAGCTGATCTTGCCGCCCTTGATGTCGGTGATGGCCTTGGCCACGTCCGGGGTGACGGTGCCGGTCTTGGGGTTCGGCATGAGCCCACGCGGACCGAGGATGCGGGCGATGCGCCCGACCTTCGCCATCTGGTCCGGCGTCGCGATCGCGGCGTCGAAGTCGAGCCAGCCACCCTGGATGCGCTCGATCAGTTCGTCGCTGCCGACCGCGTCCGCCCCGGCGGCCTCGGCCTGTGCGGCCTTGTCCCCGGTGGCGAAGACGATGACGCGGACGGTCTTACCGGTACCGTGCGGCAGGTTCACGGTGCCGCGGACCATCTGGTCGGCCTTGCGGGGGTCGACCCCGAGACGCATGGCCACCTCGACCGTGGCGTCCATCTTGACCTTGGAAGTCTCTTTCGCGAGCTTCGCGGCCTCGAGCGGTGCGTACAGTCGCTCGCGGTCGATCAGCTCCGAGGCCTGACGGTAGGCCTTGCTGCGCTTGGTCATGCTCTGTCCTTCGGATCAGTGTGGTGGCGGGCCAGCGCGTGGCCCTCCCACGAGGTGCTTGTTGTCTTATTCGACCGTGATGCCCATCGACCGGGCCGTGCCCGCGATCATCTTTTGGTAGACACTGCGCGGCTTGGTCGATTCTCTCTACTCGACGGTGATGCCCATCGACCGGGCCGTACCGGCAATGATCTTGGCCGCTTGGTCGATGTCATGCGCGTTGAGGTCGCTCTTCTTGGTCTCGGCGATCTCCCGCACCTGGTCCCAGGTCACCTTGGCGACCTTGGTCTTGTGCGGCTCACCGGAGCCCTTCTCCACGCCCGCGGCCTTCAGCAGCAGCTTCGCGGCCGGCGGCGTCTTGAGCTTGAAGTCGAACGACCGGTCTTCGTACACGGAGATCTCGACCGGCACCACGTTGCCGCGCTGTGACTCGGTCGCGGCGTTGTAGGCCTTGCAGAACTCCATGATGTTGACGCCGTGCTGCCCCAGCGCGGGGCCGACCGGCGGGGCCGGGTTTGCGGCACCCGCCTGAATCTGCAGCTTGATGATCGCTGCAAGCTTCTTCTTCTTGGGTGGCATTCCTATTCCTATTCACTACCGATTGCCTGCCGCGCCTGCCTGCGCGTCAGGACCGACAGCCCAGTCTAATGGGCCGTCAGATCTTGGAGACCTGGTTGAACGACAGCTCGACCGGCGTCTCACGGCCGAAGATCGACACCAGCACCTTCAGCTTCTGCGCGTCCGCGTTGACCTCGCTGATCGTCGCGGGCAGCGTCGCGAACGGGCCGTCCATGACGGTGACCGACTCGCCGACCTCGAAATCCACCTCGACCGGCGCGCCGCCCAGGCTCGGCTCCGCCGCCGCGGCGTCGCCCTTACCCTTTGCCGGGACGGGCTTCTCGACCTTGGGCGCCAGGAACTTCAGCACGTCGTCGATGGTCAACGGCGACGGCTTGGAGGTCGCGCCGACGAACCCGGTGACACCCGGGGTGTTGCGCACGGCGCTCCACGACTGGTCGTTGAGTTCCATCCGGACCAGGATGTAGCCGGGCAGCACCTTGCGCTGCACCTGCTTGCGCTGGCCGTTCTTGATCTCGGTGACCTCCTCGGTGGGCACCTCGATCTGGAAGATGTAGTCCTCGACATCCAGGGTCTGTGTCCGGGTCTCGAGGTTGTTCTTGACCTTGTTCTCGTAGCCGGCGTAGGAGTGCACCACGTACCAGTCGCCCGGCAGGGACTTCAGCTCGGCGCGCATCTTGGCGACGGGGTCTTCCTCGTCGGCCTCGGCCTCGATGGTCACGTCCGCGTCGGTCGCGTCCTCGGGTTCGGTTTCGGTGGCGACGGCGGTCGCGTCGAGGTCGGCCTGCGCCTCGGCGGCGTCCTCAGCCGACGTGTTCACCGGCCCGTCGAACTCGGCGCCGGCTGCTTCGCCGTTCTCGGAGGTCACTTTCCGTCCTCTCACTTGATCGCTTGTCGTGCCCGTGCCGGCCCACGCACCTGGCGCGCTCAGCCGAACAGCCAGAACACGCCCTTGCGGAACACGAAGTCCAGCAAGTAGACCAACGCGACCATGAAAGCCACGAAGACCAGCACCACGGTGGTGTAGGTGATCATCTGCTTGCGCGTCGGCCAGATGACCTTGCGCAGCTCCGCCCACACCTCGCGGATGAACCGCATCAGCCTCGCCAGCAGCGAGGGCTTCTTCTCCTTGCGAGCCTGCTTGGGGGTCGCACGCCCCTTCTTGCTCTCGGTCGCCTTGGTGGCGCCCTCGGCGGACGCCGCCTTCCCGGAAGGGCGCACCTTTTCGGGGTCCTTGGCCGTGGCCTTGCCCGCGGGGCGAGCCGAGGCGCGGCGCTCGCGCCGAGCCGCGGCGGTGACCGGGCGGGAGGTCCGCTTGGACTCCTGCTCCTTCTCGCCGCCGGCGTCGCTGTCGCTCACGACCACTCCTCGGGTTGGACCACCTATGTCGACGCAGGGGTGACAGGACTTGAACCTGCAACCTGCGGTTTTGGAGACCGCTGCTCTGCCATTTGAGCTACACCCCTTCGAGCACGAACCCCGCTCGCGGGACGCCCTTCACCTGCCTCGTAACACTGACGAGGCGGGGCCGGGACGTTCCAAGTTCGGAAGTCTACGGCAAGCCTTGCGGGGCGCCTGCACCGAGCCTCCCCTGAGTGTTCGATCACAGTCGCACCATGTCACCATGGGGGTCATGACCAACCCCGCAACCATCACCCGTCCCCGCATTTCAGCCCGGATCGCCTCGATCACGCCCTCGGCGACGCTCGCCGTGGACGCGAAGGTCAAGGAGCTGAAGGCCGGGGGCGCTCCGGTGATCGGCTTCGGCGCGGGACAGCCCGACTTCCCCACTCCGGACTACGTCGTCGAGGCCGCCGCCGCGGCCGTGCGCGACCGCGCCAACCACGGCTACACCCCCGCCGCCGGCCTGCCGGAACTGCGCGAGGCGCTGGCGGAGAAGACGCTGCGCGACTCCGGGTACGCCATCAAGTCGTCCCAGGTGCTGGTTACCAACGGCGGCAAGCAGGCCGTCTATTCCGCGTTCGCCACGCTGTGCGACCCAGGCGACGAGGTGCTGCTGCTCGCCCCGTACTGGACCACCTACCCCGAGTCAATCAAGCTCGCGGGCGGTGTTCCGGTGCAGGTCACCGCGGACGAGACCACCGACTACCTGGTGACCGTCGACCAGCTCGAGGCGGCGCGCACCGAGCGCACGAAGGTGCTGCTGTTCAACTCGCCGTCCAACCCGACCGGCTCGGTCTACACCCGCGAGCAGATCGAGGCGATCGGCAAGTGGGCCTACGAGCACGGCATCTGGGTCGTCACCGACGAGATCTACGAGCACCTCGTCTACGACGGTGCGGTGAACCACTCGCTGCCGGTCGTGGTGCCCGAGATGGCCGACCAGACGCTGGTGCTCAACGGAGTCGCGAAGACCTACTCGATGACCGGCTGGCGCGTCGGCTGGATCATCGGCCCGCAGGACGTGATCAAGGCCGCGACGAGCTACCAGACACACCTGTGCGGCAACGTCGCGAACGTGTCGCAGCGTGCGGCGCTGGCCGCGGTGGCGGGGCCGCTGGACATCGTGCACGAGATGCGGGCCGCGTTCGACGTGCGCCGCAAGAAGATCGTGTCGATGCTGTCGGAGATCCCCGGCGTCACGTGTCCCACCCCGAAGGGCGCGTTCTACGCGTACCCGTCGGTGAAGGACGTGCTGGGCAAGGAGATCCGCGGCGAGCGTCCGGCGAACACGCTGGCGCTGGCGGACCTGATCCTGCGCGAGGCCGAGGTGGCCGTCGTGCCGGGTGAGGCGTTCGGCACGCCGGGGTACTTCCGGTTCTCCTACGCGCTGGCCGAGTCGGACCTGGTCGAGGGCGTCGACCGGGTCGGCAAGCTGCTGGCCGAGGCGAACTGACGTACAACGGAGGGCGTGGCCAAGAAGAGCGGTTTCGGCCTGGTAGCCCTCGTTGTCATCGGTTGCGTCGTCGGCTTCGGGTACTACAAGTCGCAGCAGGGCTCGTCGGCGACACCGCCGGCGGGCCCGCACACCGGTGCGGGCACCGGCCGGTATGTCGCGCTCGGCGACTCGTACACGTCCTCGCCGCGCACCGGGGCGCTGGCCGGCGAGCCTGCCGGATGTGACCGGTCCGACAACAACTACCCGCATCTGGTCGCGGCCGACATCCATCCGGCGTCCTTCGTGGACGTGAGTTGTAGCGGCGCCACAACGGCGAACCTCGCGTCGTCGCAGACCACGAGCAACGGCGTCAACCCGCCGCAGCTGGACGCGGTGACGCCCGACACGACACTGGTCACGCTGGGAATCGGCGGCAACGACGTCGGATTCGTCGGCCTGGCACGGGATTGCGCGACCACGGACCCGAACGTGTCGCCGTGCAAGAAGCGGCTCACGGCGGGCGGCCGGGACCAGCTCGAGGCGCGGATCGACGCCACCGCCCCGAAGATCGCCGACGCCCTGCGGCGCATTCACACGAAGGCACCACAGGCGCGGGTCGTGCTGGTCGGCTACCCGACGGCGCTGCCGGACGGATCGGGATGCTGGCCGTTTCTGCCGTTGGGCGCGGACGACGTCGCCTACCTGCGGGACGCGGCGGTGAAGTTCAACGCGATGCTCGCCGCCCAAGCCAAGGCACACCAGGCGGGCTATGCGGACACCGCGAAGCCGACCACGGGCCACGACATGTGCCAGAAGGCGGCGACGAAGTGGGTCGAGGACTACGTGCCGTCATCTCCCGCGCTGGCCCTGCACCCCAACGCCAAGGGGGAACGCGCCATGGCGGACGCGGTGCTGGGTGTGGCCCGCTGAGTCAGTCGAAGTCGAAGGCGATCCTGATCGTCTCGGCCAACTGCCGCTCCTGCTCCGACAGCAGATAGCCGAGGTGGCGCCCCAGGTCGGTCTTCGGGATGGTCTGAATGTTGTCGCAGCTGATCACGCCGTGGTGGTCGAGACCGTTGGCAGGCCCCACCGGCACTTCGGTCGAGACACCCCGCACGGTCGAGGTGATCGGCGCGACGGTGACCCTGGACAGGTGCGGACGGATCAGCTCGCGGGTCAACACGACCACCGGTCGAACCTTGTCCAGCTTGGCGGCGTGAATCGGGCGCATCAGTCCAGATCGTCCATCGGCGTACGAGCGGCGTGTTCGGCCAGCCCGTGCAGACCATCAGGCGTGCCGGCACGACTCAGGATCTCGATGTCCCGCTCGGCGATGAGCCGACGCCGCTCGTGTTCGAGTGCCCTGAGCACCAGGTCGGCTCTGTTTGAAGCGTCGCCTGCCGCAACCGCGTCATCGATGAACTCGACCAGATCCTCGGGCAAGCGGACAGCGATCTGCTTACTCATACCAAAATGGTACCAGGATGGTATGCCACCTGGTACCACCTCAGCGGACGACCGCGGTCGCCTTGCCCAGAATGGTTTTGCCCTCGAACGTGGCTGTGATGGCCACCCGCGCGCTTCCGTCGTCGTGGACGTCGGCGATCTTGCCGGTGAACTCGACCACGGCGCCCTGCTCGGTGTCCGGGACGACGACCGGGCGGGTGAAGCGGCAGCTGTAGTCGATCAGCTTGCCGGGGTCGCCCAGCCATTCGGTCACCAGGCGCCCCGCCAGCGCCATCGTCAGCATGCCGTGCGCGATCACGTCCGGCAGGCCGACGCCCTTGGCGAAGCGCTCGTTCCAGTGGATCGGGTTGAAGTCGAGCGACGCCCCGGCGTAGCGCACCAGCTGGTCGCGCGTCACGCGCACCTGGAGCGGCGGGATCTCCTGGCCGGCGGTGTACCCCATCAGGCCTCCCCTCGGACGACGAGCTGGGCCTTCGTCGTGCAGACCTGCTTGCCTTCGGCATCGGCGATCTCGGCACGCACTGTCAGGAAATCGTTGCCGGCGCGGGTCATGATGTCGTCGACGAACGTGGTGAGCCGCAGCACGTCGCCGGCGTGGACCGGGCGCTCGTGGTGGAAACTCTGGTCGCCGTGGACCATGCGTGAGTAGTCCAGGCCCAGTTCCGGGTCGTTCGCGATGACGTTGATGGCGGCGAGGTTGATCACCGTGAGAAACGTCGGGGGCGCGATCACGTCCGGGTAGCCGAGCGCGCGCGCGGCCTCCGGGTCGCGGTAGAGCGGGTTGCCGTCACCGATCGCGTCGGCGAACTCCCGGATCTTCTCGCGTCCCACCTCATACGTGCTGGTCGGCGGATAACTGCGCCCGATGAACGACTGGTCCAATGCCACGGAAGCAGGTTACCCAGCGGGTCCGGCCACGCGGTCGTGGCACCGGCCATAGAAAAAGCCGCCCCGGTGCGAACCGGGACGGCTTTTCAGGTCGATACGGATCAGCGGGTTTCCTTGTGCACCCGGTGCTTACCGCAGTTCGGGCAGAACTTCTTCATCTCCAGGCGGTCCGGGTCGTTGCGCCGATTCTTCCTGGTGATGTAGTTGCGGTGCTTGCACTCTTCGCACGCCAGCGTGATCTTCGGTCGCACGTCGGTGGCAGCCACGGCTAAGCCTCTCTCTACAAAACTCTCTACAAACGCGTCTGGGTAGCGGTGGCCGGACTTGAACCGGCGACACAGCGATTATGAGCCGCTTGCTCTACCGACTGAGCTACACCGCCCTGTACCGGTCCTGATCCTACCGGACCGCCCACTCGAGCCCCTTTACGGAATCGAACCGTAGACCTTCTCCTTACCATGGAGACGCTCTGCCGACTGAGCTAAAGGGGCGTGCTCAAACTTTGAAGCCTCGAAGAGATTACACAACGACCCCGGTACTTCGTGCACCGGGGTGCCCTAGGTGAGCAGCGTGAGGACGGTCTCGGTGTGCCTGCCGACCGAGCGGGCGGTCCGGGCCTGCAGCCAGCCCTCCAGGCGGTCCTCGGCCAGCGGGCGCGAAATGAGATAGCCCTGTGCCACGTCGCAGCCCATCGCCTCCAGCTGGTCGCGGGCGACGTCCTCCTCGACGCCCTCGGCGACCACCGTGAGCCCCAGCGAATGGCCCAGCTCGACGATCGACCGGACCACCGCGAGGTCGCCGAGGTCGGTGCCCATGCCGAGCACGAAGCTCTTGTCGATCTTGACCTCGTCCACGGGCAGCTGCCGTAGGTAGGCCAGCGACGAGTAGCCGGTGCCGAAGTCGTCCACCGCGAGCACGATGCCCAGTGTGTGCAGCTCCCGCAGGATCGGCAGCGCCTTCTGCGGGTCCGCCATCACGCCGGACTCGGTGAGCTCGAAGGTCAGCAGCTCAGGCGGCACGGCGAAGCGCTCCAGCGCCTGTTCGACCTTCGCCGGGAAGTCGTCGTCGGCCAGGTTCCGCACGGACAGGTTGACGGCCACGGACACCCGCAGCCCCTCGTCCATCCACTTGCGCACCCGCACCAGTGCCTGTTCCAGCACGAACTCGGTGAGCACGCCGATCAGCCCGGCCGCCTCGACGGCGGGCACGAACTCGTCCGGGTCGAGCTTGCCGAACTCCGGGTGCACCCACCGGACCAGCGCCTCGACGCCGAGGACCTGCTTGCTCGGCAGCGACACCTTCGGCTGGTAGTGGACGCTGACCTGACCCTCTTCGATGGCCTGCCGGAACTGCGTGACCATCTGGAACCGGCGCAGGAAGATCTGGCCCATGCTGGGCGCGTAGCCGCGGACCTCCTCGCCGCCGCGGGTGGCCCGCACGGCGACGTCGGCGCGCTGCAGGAGCACGTCGATGTCCGCGCCCTCGTCGCCGTCCTCTTCTACCGGCGTGGCGTAGCCGACCATCGCGTTGGCTTCGACCGTGATGCGGTCGACCGGGTACGGCGCGGACAGCTCGGCCCGCAGCCGCTCGGCGGCCTCGTGGATCCGCGCGCCCTGGCACCCGACGAGCAGGGCCGCGAAGGACGCGCCTTCCAGCCGGGCCAGCGGCACGTCCGGGCCGAGCGCGTCCCGGATGCGGCGGCCCGCGGCGATCACCATGCGGTCGGCCCACACGTAGCCGAGCGCGTCGCTGACCGTGGAGAACACATCGAGGTCGACGCGCAGCACGGCGGCGTCGAGGCGAGCGCGCAGCGGTTCGCGCGCGACCTGCCGGAAGCCGGGGCGGTTGAGCAGGCCGGTGAGCGGGTCGTGGTAGGCGTCGTGGCGCAGCGTGGCGAGCAGCCGGCGGTTGTCCAGCGCGGTCGCGAGATGGCTGGCCATCGTGCCGAGAAGCTGCACGTCGTACTTGCCGAACCCGCGCCAGCGGGACAGCCGGTCGTGCGCCTCGACGACGCCGAGAAGCTGGTTGGCGCTGCGCAGCGGGACGGCGAGTGCCTCCTGTGCGCCGCGGTCCAGCAGTGCGGAGGCGATGTCGGGGTTGGCCTCGGCGATGCGGAAATGCCGGACGTGCGAGCCGGGCAGCCGGGTCAGCCCGTCGTCCCATGGCACTTCGGTGCCGGGCAACGGCTCTCCCGCGACGACGGTGCGCATGGCCGCCGTGGGTTCCAGGCGCAGCCGCAGCACGACCCTGGCCGCGGCGAGCTGGTCCTTGATCCGCTCGGCGATCGTGGCCCACTCGCTGACGTTGACGCCCGCCGCGAGATCGTCGGCGCGGCTGGCGGGACGCGCGGCGGCCTGCTGGCCGGACCGGGCGACCATCAGGCTGACGTCGGAAAGCGCTTCCATGTCGCGCTGTTCGCGGAGCAGATCCGAGTAGGCCCAGTAGAGCGCGGACAGTCCGGCGAAGACGGCGAGCACGAGCGGCCAGGCATGGCTGGTCCCGTCGATCACCAGGTAGCCGCTCAGCCCGACGGAGGCGTTGACGAACCCGACGACGAGGATGCGGCCGGTCAGCCGGAGCGCCGTGCCGATGCGCATGCGACGGCGCAGCACGCGAACGGCGGCGAGCGCGAGCAGCGTGCTGGCCAGCGGCGCGGTGAGGGTGCCCGCGAGTGCGGCGGGCCAGGTCATGGCGTCGCTGTCCATCAGCCGCTGGACGAGCCCCGCGACGGCGAACGCGCTGGTGATCTCGAGCAGGAAGGCGCCCGCGTTGTAGAGGACGCGGCCGGACACCCGGCGGACGAGCAGCGTGCTGATGCCCGCGACGAGGTGGGCCGCCAGCACGACCTCGAACGGCGCGACGAAGAACCCGATGACCAGCGGGATTTCCGTGAAGGAGATGGTCCAGGAGATACCGCTGCGCACGTCGACGTTGATGCCGAGTTGCTCGGCGAGCAGGAAGGACAGCGCGAGCACGGGCCCGATCCACCACAGGTCGGCGTTGCCGTGGAAGGGCAGCCAGAGCGACACCGCGGCGGCCGCGAGGAGCCCGCAGGTGAGCACGGTCAGCGTGTAGGTACGGAACCGGCGCTCGTCGCCGCGCGCTCCGCCGGCGACCCGGTCGGCCGGCGCGTCCGTAGCCCGGCGGGCACGCCCGTTGGTGGCGCGATCCCCGCGAGTCTGCCCGGGCACCATGCCGTTGCCCGCATCGGCCGGCCGTCCGCGTCGGCGAGTCTGGCCGGGCACCGCACCGGATGGCCCGCGGGTCTCGGCTGCCGCCGGAACGGGGCCGTCGGGCACAGCGCTGCTGTCCGGCATGCAACCTCCTTCCCGCCCGTGCGCCCCAGTGCGCCCGCACCCAGTTCCATTCACGCCGAAGAACGCGATCTCCCCATGAACGAGGGCATCACTGTACCCCGGAGGGCGTACTTCAGCCTCTATCCGGCTGCCATGACATCACCTCATAGTTAACAACGCGCCAACTGCCGTGACCTGCGGCGACAACCGGGTGAAACTAGAGCGCCCTTCGCCTTTTTCGATTGCTTGCGGTAACCGACCCTCCGTATCCGGGCCGGGCGCGGTGGTCTTGAATACGCGCATGAATACCGACGCGATCGCGACGGAACACGCCGCGAGGCTCAGCCGCATCGATGCGTTGCTGCCCTCGTCAGACCCGTTCACCGGACGTGGCGACTCGGCTGACGGCTGGCATGTTGACGACGGCGCGTCGAGCGCGAGCGGCGTACCGGTCCGAAGTGAAGTGGTTGCGGAATCAAGTGACTCTCTGTGGCGCGCGCTCGTCGAGTATCGGCTTATCGTGCGGCTTGCGGGCGCGCATCCCGGTGAAGCGCTGATCGAAATTCTTACCCATTGGGATGAATATCTCAGGGCGGTTGCACCTGCGGGTGACTGGGACACGGCTGCCGTCGTCCCCCGGCCGAGCCGGGACACCGCGGGTTCCGCCGAGTTGTTGCGGCAGGGCTTCTCGCCCGTGCGAGTGCTCGCGGTGCGCCCGGCCGACCGCCTCGTGACGCCCGGCCCGCCGGCCGAGCCCGGGGTCCGGATCCGGCCCGCGGAGCGCCGGGACCTCACCACCGCGGTCGAGTTGTACACCGACCTGCAGCGGTACGACTCGCAGTTCGGGCTGGTCACCCTGCGGGACAACGCGAGCGAACTGCTGGCGGGCGACCTGCTGCGGCAACTGGACCGGCCCGAGCCGACGGTGTGGATCGCCGAACTGTACGGGCGGCCGCTGGGGCTGCTGCAGATCCAGTACCCCGCCGAAGCGGCGTGGGTCGCGCCGTACGTGGCGGCCGGGCGGGTGGGGTACCTCTCGTCGCTGCACGTGGCCGCCGCGGCCCGCTCGTCCGGCGTCGGCACCGCGCTCGCGGCTCACGCGCACCAGCTTTTCGACGAGGCGGATGTCGAGGCGGTACTGCTGCACCATGCGCTGGCCAGCCCGACGTCCACGCCGTTCTGGTACTCGCAGGGGTATCGCCCGCTGTGGACGTACTGGTACCGGCGCCCCGCCGTGCGCTGATCTTATTCCCGAAATGCGCTCGCTCACAGCGAACTACCTGCGGAAACAAAACGGCGCGCCGGAAAGTTGAGCTAGGCAGACTCAACTACCGAAGGAGCGCCCGATGACCGAAATCAGGCCCCTGCCGCTGCTACCGGTCGACGATGACGTCGTGCTGCCCGGCATGATCGTCCCGGTCGAGCTGGACGACCCCGACACCCGTGCCGCGGTGGAATCCGCGCAGAGCAAGACGCCGAGCACGCCGTCATTTCCCGGTATCCGATCGCTTCCGGCCACCAAGGCCGAGGTCCTGCTCGTGCCGCGGATCAGCGGCGAGTACGCCGAACTCGGCGTCGTCGCCAGTGTGGAGCGCGTCGGCCGGATGCCCGGCGGCAAGACGGCCGCCCTGCTGCGCGGCACGCGTCGCGTCCGTGTCGGCGGTCCGGCCGAGGGCCCGGGCGAGGCGCGCTGGGTGCATGCCGAGGACGTGCCGGAGCCGACCGACGAGAAGTCCCGTGAGCTGGCCGGCGAGTACAAGTCGCTGGTGATCGGCACGCTAGAGCAGCGCGGCGGCGGGCAGATGGCAGACGCCGTGCAGCAGTTGACGGACCCGTCGGCGATCGCCGACCTGGCAGGCAACCAGCCGGACCTCAGCCTGGACCGCAAGCTCGAACTGCTGCGCACGCTGGACGTCACCGCGCGGCTGGAGCGGGTGCTCGAGTGGAGCCGCGAGTACCTGGCCGAGCTGGAGGTGTCCGACACAATCCGCAAGGACGTGGCCGAGGGCATGGAGAAGCAGCAGAAGGAGTTCCTGCTGCGCCGCCAGCTCGAGGCGATCCGCAAGGAACTGGGCGAGCTGGACGGCAACGCCGACGAGGACGACTACCGCGCCCGCGTCGAGAAGGCCGACCTGCCCGAGCACGTCCGCAAGGCGGCGCTGTCCGAAGTGGACAAGCTGGAGCGGACGTCGGACCAGTCGCCGGAGGGTGGCTGGATCCGCACCTGGCTGGACACCGTGCTGGACCTGCCGTGGAACACCAGGACCGCGGACGTGCACGACATCGCCGGTGCGCGTGCGGTGCTCGACGCCGACCACGCGGGCCTGGACGACGTGAAGGAACGCATCATCGAATACCTGGCGGTGCGTGCGCGGCGCCAGGAGTCGGAGGTCGGCGGTGGGCGACGTGGGGGCGGCGCGGTGCTGGCGCTGGTCGGCCCGCCGGGCGTCGGCAAGACGTCGCTCGGCGAGTCGGTCGCGAAGTCGATGGGCCGCAAGTTCGTGCGCGTCGCGCTCGGCGGCGTGCGGGACGAGGCGGAGATCCGCGGGCACCGGCGCACCTACGTCGGGGCGCTGCCCGGCCGCATCGTCCGCGCGATCAAGGAAGCCGGGTCGATGAACCCCGTCGTGCTGCTGGACGAGGTGGACAAGCTCGGCGCCGACTACCGGGGCGACCCGACGGCGGCGCTGCTGGAGGTGCTCGACCCGGAACAGAACCACACGTTCCGCGACCACTACCTCGAGGTCGAGCTGGACCTGTCCGACGTCGTGTTCCTGGCCACCGCCAACGCGCTCGAGACGATCCCGGGGCCGCTGCTGGACCGGATGGAACTGGTCACGCTGGATGGCTACACCGAGCGCGAGAAGGTCGTCATCGGCCGCGACCACCTGCTGCCGAAGGAGCTGGAGCGGGCCGGGATGAGTCAGGGCGACGTGGTGCTGACCGATGACGCGATCGCCCGGATCGCCGCCGAGTACACCCGCGAGGCCGGCGTCCGCAACGCGGACCGCACCATCGCGAAGGTGCTGCGGAAGATCGCGACGAAAGTCGCGCTCGGCGAGGCGACGCTGCCGGTCACCGTGGACGCGGACGGCTTGCCGGACTACCTCGGCAGGCCACGGCACCTGCCGGAGTCGTCGCTGCCGGCGTCGACCCAGCGGACCGCGACCCCCGGCGTCGCGACCGGGCTGGCCGTCACCGGTGCCGGTGGTGACGTCCTCTACATCGAGGCGTCGCTGGCGGATCCCGAATCGGGTGCCGCCGGGCTGACCCTGACCGGGCAGTTGGGCGACGTGATGAAGGAGTCGGTGCAGATCGCACTGTCCTACCTGCGGTCGCACGGCGCGGAGCTGGAACTGCCCGTCGCCGATCTGAAGGAGCGTGGCATCCACGTGCACGTGCCCGCGGGCGCGGTGCCGAAGGACGGACCGTCGGCCGGGATCACGATGACGACGGCGCTGGCGTCGCTGCTGTCGGGTCGCGTGGTGCGGGCGGATGTGGCGATGACCGGCGAGGTGTCGCTGACCGGTCGCGTGCTGCCCATCGGTGGCGTGAAGCAGAAGCTGCTCGCCGCGCACCGGGCGGGGATGAAGACGATCATCATCCCGCAGCGCAACGAGCCGGACCTGGACGACGTGCCCGCCGACGTGCTTGCGGAGCTCGACGTGCATCCGGTCGCGAACGTGCGCGAGGTGCTGGAGCTGGCGCTGACCCCGGCGTCGACCCCGCTGCACCAAGCCGCCTGACCCAGACCGCGAAGGACCCCCTCATGACGCCATGAGGGGGTCCTTCACGATCAGCGCCTGTCGATGTTAGGTTAGGCTTGGTTTACTCCGACTCGGTCCTCAGAAGGGTGTTTTCATGATCGGCAGGAAACGGATTCGCGCGCTGCTCGCGGCGGCGTCCGCGGGTGCGCTGTGCCTCGGGCTCGTGGCCTGTGGCGACGTGCAGGACGCGTCCACGCAAACCTCGGCACCCGCGCCGGCGGACGCGTCGGCCTTTCCGGTGAGCATCACCCACAAGTTCGGCACCACGACGATCGAGAAGGCGCCGACGCGCGTAGTCGTCATCGGTACGTCCTCCGACGACCTCGACGCCGCGCTCGCGCTCGGCGTGACGCCGGTCGGGTTCTTCGACAAGTCCGGCACCGAGGGCGGGGCCGCCTACCTGCAGGGTCATCTGGACCCCGGCAAGACGAAGGTGGTCAACGCCGCGAACGGCGTCAACACCGAGGAGGTCGGCGCGCTGACGCCCGACCTGATCCTGGCCACCGCCGACTACGGGCTCGACCAGGAGTACGCCAACCTGAGCAAGATCGCCCCGACGATCGGCTACCCGACCGAATGGGGCGCCCAGTCGTGGCAGGAGCACGTCCAGGTCGCGGCGAAGGCGCTGGGCAAGTCGTCGCAGGCGCAGACCGTCATCGACACCACGCAGGCCGCCATCGACAAGGTGAAGGCCGACTACCCGAAGGCGGCGGGCAAGACGTTCACCGCGTCGGTGGGCAACGCGCCGGGCAAGGTCTTCACGCTGGTGTCGCAGAAGGACTTCGCGGTGCAGCTGATCCAGTCGGTGGGTCTCGAGCTGAGCCCGGCCGTCGCGGACGCGAGCGCGACCGAGGCAGGCAGCCCGACCGGTTCGATCTCGCCCGAGCAGTACGACAAGCTCGCCGCGGACGTGGTCATCATCGCCTTCACGTCCCCCGACCTGCAGAAGGCGTTCGAGGACAACCAGTTGGTCGCGCCCATCAAGTCGGGCAACTACCTCGTCGTGGACATGCAGACCATCTCGGCGCTGCGCTACCCAAGCGTCTACGGCATCCCGTGGGTGCTGAACAAGCTCACCCCGGCGCTCGCGAAGCTCTGATGTCCGGCCGAGAGCGGGCCTTCCGTCGCGAGTGACGGAAGGCCCGCTTTCTTCGGTATTGCTGTACTCATGGACAGCCGAGTTCGGATTCGAGGTCTTCCTCGGACAGCGCGTCGACGTCCAGGTAGATCTCCGCGACTTGCGCCAGCCGGCCGGGGGTGGCTTCGGCGTCGAGGAGGCGGGCGGCCATCGCACCGACGGTCAGGCTCGCGAACAGCGTGCGCACCGACACCTCCGTCGTGTCGAGGGCTTCCCGCAGCCTGCCGACGATCATGGTCGCCAGCACCGAATCCCCGCCCAGCGCGAAGAACGGATCCGACCTGCCGACGCGCTCGACGCCGAGCACCTCCGCCCAGACCTTCGCCAGCACCTGCTCCAACGGGGTGGACGGCGCGACATAGGTGTCCGCCTCCGCCGCGGCCCAGTGGATCGCGACCGCGCGGCGGTCGACCTTGCCGTTCGCGGTCAGCGGTAGCTCGTCCAGCACCACGACGCGCGCCGGGACCATGTGCGGCGGCAGCATGGTCCGCGCGAAGTCGCGGATCTCGTCGGGCGCCACGGCGCCGGCGACCGCGGCGACGAGCTGGTTTCCGGCAACGCCCGCGACCCCGCGCCGCACGGCCGGATGCTCGGCGAGCGCGGCCTCCACCTCACCCAGTTCGATCCGGACGCCGCGCACCTTGACCTGGTGGTCGCGGCGGCCCAGGAACTCCAGCGTGCCGTCCGGCCAGTACCGCGCCAGGTCGCCGGTGCGGTACCAACGGCGGCCCTGGTACGAGACGAACCGGTCCGCGGTGCGCTCCGGGTCGCCGCGGTATCCGCGCGCGACGCCGTCGCCGCCGATCCACAGCTCGCCGCCGACCCAGTCCGGGCAGTCCCGGCCCCGCGCGTCGACGACGCGGCACACGACGTTGCGCAGCGGTGTCCCGTACGGCACCGATCGCCACGACGACGGCACCCCGTGTACCTCGCACACGGTCGAGTGGATGGCCGTTTCGGTGGTGCCGCCGAGCCCCGCGAAACGGCAGCGCGGAGCGTGCTCGGCGACGCGGCCGGGCAGGTCGGTGCCGACCCAATCGCCGCCGAGCAGCACCGTCCGCAGTCCCGCCAGCTCCCCTGGGCGCGCCGAGACGAGCAGCATGTCCAGCAGCGCGGGCACGCAGTTGACCAGCGTCACCCCGCGCTCGGCGACCAGCGACGCCCAGGCCCGCGCGTCGCGCCGGTCGTCCTCCTCGACCAGCACCACCGCACCGCCCACGCCGAGGATGCCGAAGATGTCGTATACGGAGAGGTCGAAGTCCAAAGCGGACACCGCGAGGCAGCGGTCCTTTTCGGACACTTCGAAACGCTCGTTGAGATCGTCGATGGTGTTCATGGCGGCGCGGTGCGGCACCTCGACGCCCTTCGGCTCCCCCGTGGATCCCGACGTGAACAGCACGTAGGCGAGCCCATCCGCGTCGACGCGGACCGGTTCGGCCAGCGGTTCGGCCGCTGCCACGGGCTCGGTCAGCACCAGGCGCAGGTCGCCGATGCGGCGGATCCTGTCGGCTCGGGCGGGCGGCTGGTCGACGCCGATCGGCACGTAAGCCGCGCCGGCGGCGAGCACCCCGAGCACCGCGGCGATCTGGTCCGGTCCCTTCGGCATGCTCACGCCGACCGTGTCGCCGGGCGTGACGTCCAGCGACGCCGCGATCCGCAGCGCGCGGTCGGCCAACTCGCCGTAGGTCATCTCGCCGTCGCTTCCCCACAGCAGTGCGGGCGCGTCCGGCGTGCGCTTGGCCTGCTCGAAGAACCCGTCGTGCAGCAGTTTCCCGCTCCGCGGGCCGGCCGTGTCGTTGGCCTTGTCCCGCGCCGCCATCCGGGCGGCGCCGCCGACCGGCTCCGCCCACGCCTCGTCGCTCTGGCCGAGGCGGGTGACGAGGCCGTGGAAAGCCGCGAACATGTCGTCGATCAGGCCCGCGGGGAAAGCGTTTTCCCGCACGTCCCAGTTGATGAGCAGGCCTTCGTCGACCTCGGTGACCTGAGCGTCGAGCAGCACCTGCGGGCCCTGCGAGATGATCCACACTGCTTCGCCGAAGCAACGCCGGACGTCGCCGTCGAACAGCTCACCGAGGTTCAGCGCGCTGGTGAACACGACCGGCGCCAGCACCTGCTCGCCCCGGTAGCGCGACAGGTCACGCAGCACCTCGACCCCCGAGTAGGCGGCGTGCGCGGCATCGGCGTGCATCCGGTCCTGCAGCGCCCTCGCGTGGTCCACAAAGGACGCTTCGGCGGAGAGGTCGACGTCGAGCAGGACCGATCCGGTGAAGTCGCCGATCAGCTTGTCGACGTCGGGATGCGTGCTTTCGCGGTCGAACATCGGCACGTTCAGCAGGAACCGCGGCTGCGCGCTCCACGACGCGAGGGTCTCCGCGAACGCCGTGGCCACCACCATTGCCGGGGTCAGGCCGTGCTGGTGCGCGCGGGAAGCGAGCCGCTTGCGGTCGTCCGGCGCGAGCCAATGGTGGCGCCGCGCCACGCGGGTGAGGTCGCCCGTTTCCTGGGCGAGCGGCAGGTCCGGCGCGGCGGGCAGCTCGGGAATCCGTTGCTGCCACCATTCTCGCGCACGCTCGTGGTCGGCTTTCCGCGCGGGTTCGCGTTCGGCCAGGTAGCGCGGGAAGCTGTAGGTGAGCGGCTCGAACGCGGGGTCGTCATAGAAGCGCGCGAGATCGGCGAGCAGGACGCGGTAGCTGAGCGCGTCGGCGGCGAGCATGTCGACGTCGACGTGCAGGCGGGTGCGGCCGTCCGGCAGGCGGCTGAGCTGGATGCGGAACACCTCACCCTCCGCGACGTTCAGCCGCGCGTGCGACGAAGCCTCGCGGATCCGCTCGAGCTCGCGCTCGTCGGCGATTTCGTGCACGACCAGCGCGGGCAGGCGGCGCTCGGGAAGGATCTGCTGGCGGCCGTCGTCGGTGAACCGCGCGCGCAGCATCCCGTGCCGCGCGACCAGGGCGTGCACGGCGCGTTCGAGCCGCTCGGGATCGACCGCGTGCCCGTCGAACTCGACGTAGAGGTGCGCCGCGACCGAGCCGAGCGTGGTCTCCTCGTCGCGGCCGATCCAGTAGGCGTGCTGCATCAGCGCGAGCGGGAACGGTTCGGTCTCGTCGACCTCGACCGGCACCTCGGGTTCCGGGGCGACCCCGGCAGCCTCCAGCACCGCACGCCAGCCGGCCAGTGTCGGGGTCTTCGCGAGTTGCGCGAAGCCGACCTTGACGCCGCGCCGCCGCCACCTGTTCGCCACCTGCATGAGCTGGATGGAGTCCAGGCCCCATTCGATGAGACTGTCGGCCTCGGACAGGTCCGCGGCGTCGGGTCCCAGCAGGTCGGTGACCTCACGCAGCAGATCGCCGGCTGTCGGTTGACTCACCACGTGTCCAGCTCCTCTTCGAACTCTTCGATGTCGTACTGGCTGATGTCCACAAGGGACATGTCGATGGTGGCCCGGGCGAGCGCATCGCGGAGCCGGATGACCAGGTCTCGCACGTCGTGCTGGGAGGTCAGGCTGATCCGCAGCTCGTCGCCGACAGCGACGGCGTTGATGTCCAGTGCCCAGTGCGGTTTCCCACGTGGGGGCACGCGGAGCAGCGGGGCCTCGGGCGCGACCGACCACGGTGCGCCGTCGCCGGACTCGATGCGGCCAAGGTAGTTGACGACGATCGTCGGCTCGGGCAGGCCGTGCGGGCGCTGGAGCCCGTAGCCGATGCCGTTGTCGGGGATGTCGCCTCCGTCGAGCCGCACCGGGAAGACGGTGGTGAACCAGCCGACGGTGGCGGAGAGGTCCACGCCGGGCGCGATCTGTTCCTCGCGGCCGTGGCCCTCGATCGCGACCACCGCGTCCGGCGAGCCGGACCACGTCGCGAGGCCGTTGAGCAATGCCTGCCGGACATCGCCGCCAGGGAACGGCACCGAGAAGTCCGTCACCTGCGGGGTTTCGGTGGTGAGCGGGAGTATGCGGTCGGCGCCGGAGAGGATTCCGCGCCACAGGCCGGCTTCACCACCGCGGTCCTGCTCGCCGAGGATCTCGCTCCAGCGGCGGAACGACGTGCCGATGCGGTGCAGGTCGCGGCCCTGCCATGCCTCGGCGAGGTCATCGGCGAGGATGCGCCATGACACGCCGTCGACCACGAGGTGGTCGGCCACGATCAGTACTCGGTCGGCGAACCACACCACTTGCACGAGGCGGTCGTGGGTGATCCGGTCGCGGGCGGCTCGCAGCTCATCGTCAAGGGAGCCGCTCCCGCGGGTCAGGATTTCCTTGGCGGGGAAGGATTCCTCGGGTACGAACAGGCCGTCGCCGTCGAGCCGGGCGCGCAGGATGTCGTGCCGGTCCAGTACGGCTTGCAGGGTGTGCAGGAGCGCATCTTCGGTCATCCCGTCGGGCGCGACGAGCAGTATCGCCTGGTAGAGGCCGCGGTAGCGCATGATCGGCGTCGGGTCCACGCGGCCGTGCGGCACGTCGGACGCCGCGACGAAGTCCCCGGCGAGCGCGAGCCCGGCGGGGGTGCGGTGCTCGAAGACCTGGCGCGGGGTGAGCGAGATCCCGGCTTTGCGTGCCCGGCTGACGAGCTGGACGGACACGATGCTGTCGCCGCCGAGTTCGAAGAAGCTGTCGTGCACGCCGACGCCGGGCAGACCGAGCGTTTCGGCGAACAGTGTGCACAGCAGTGCTTCGCGCTCGTCGCGGGGTTCGCCGTCGCTGGTGAGGGCGCCGAAGTCGGGGTCGGGAAGCGCTTTCCGGTCCAGCTTGCCGCTGGGTGTGAGCGGCAGTTCTGGCAGTTCGACGACCGCGGAAGGCACCATGTGGTCGGGCAGGGTGCGCGCGACCGTGGCGCGAACCTCGGCGGCGTCGCCGACCACGTACGCGATCAGCCGCTGGTCGCGGGCGATGACGACGGCGTGCGTGACACCGGGAGCCCGCTTGACAGCGGCTTCGATCTCGCCCAGTTCGACGCGGAAGCCGCGGATCTTGACCTGGTCGTCGGCGCGGCCGAGGTAGTCGAGAACGCCGTGGGCGCCGCGTTTGGCCAGGTCACCGGTGCGGTAGAGCCGCTCGCCGGGCGTGAACGGGTTGGCCACGAACCGGGACGCGGTCAGCCCGGCGCGGTTGTGGTAGCCGCGGGCGAGTTGGACGCCACCGAGGTACAGCTCACCGGGCACGCCAGGTGCGACGGGCCGGAGGTAGCGGTCGAGGACGTAGGTCTGGGTGTTCCAGACGGGCCGGCCGATCTTACTGTGCGGTTCGTTACCAATCCGACCACAGTCACGGCTATCCGGCTTACGTGGCAACGGTTCCGCGCCGCTCGGGGTCTGCCTACTTTTGGTCGGATTGGTAACGTCGTCCTCGACCCGCCAGTACGTGACGTCCACGGCGGCCTCGGTCGGCCCGTACAGGTTGTGCATCCCCGGCTTGGCGAGGTCCTCGGGAAGCGCTTCCCCGCTACAGATCACCCGCTCCGGCAGCGGCCGATCCCCGTAGGCCTGCAACATCGATGGAACAAAGTGGACAGTGGTGATCGCCTCCCGCTCCATCACCTCCGCGAGATAGTCCGGGTCCTTGTGGCCACCCGGCCTCGCGACCACCAGCGTGGCGCCCGCGATGAGCGGCCAGAAGAACTCCCACACCGAGACGTCGAAGCTCGACGGGGTCTTCTGCAAGACCCGATCCTCGCTGGTCAGGCCATACTCGTGCTGCATCCACAACAGACGGTTCGCGATCGCGCGGTGCGAGACCACGACGCCTTTGGGACGGCCGGTGGAACCCGAGGTGTAGATGACGTAGGCCGGGTTGTCCGGCGCCGGGAGCACCGGGGTCTTCCCGCCGGGAAGCGCAGCCGGCAACACCACCACCGGGGCCGCGTCCTCGATCATGAAGTCGAGGCGTTCCTCCGGGTAGGAGGGGTCCAGCGGCAGGTAGGCGCCGCCCGCCTTGAGGATCCCCAGCAGCGCCACGATCAAATCCAGTGAGCGGTCCTGGCGGACGCCGACGATCGACTCCGGGCCCACGCCCGTGGCCGCCAGCCGCCCAGCCAACTCCGACGAACGCGCATCCAGCTCCGCGTACGTGTACTGCGCACCCTCGAACACGATTGCCGTCGCGTTCGGGGTGCGGGCCACCTGGGCCGCGAACAACTCCGGCAACGTCGTCGCCGGCACCGGGGTGGTTGCGAAGGTGGGTGGCAGCTCGCCGATGCTGGTCGCCGACAGGGGCTGGTCCAGATCGAGGGTCTCCACCAGGCGGACGAACCTGCGCGCCAGGTCCTCCACTGTGGACCGGTCGTAGAGGTCCTTGCTGTAGACGAGCCAGCACCGCGAGCCGAACACGTGGAAGGACAGGTCGACGCGGGCCGCGAAGAAGTCGACCGGCTCGCGCCGCAGCGGCGGAACCGGGTCGGCGGGCTTTTCCTGGTAGGCGAGCATCACCTGGAACAGCGGGTGCCGCCCGATCGAGCGGGCCGGGTTGAGCTCGTCGACGAGCCGCTCGAACGGCAGGTCCTGGTGCGCGTACGCGTCCAGGTCGGTACGCCGCACCCGGTCGATGACCTGGCGGAATGTGGGGTTCCCGGTGAGGTCGGTGCGCAGCACGAGGGTGTTGACGAAGCAGCCGACCAGTGCGTCGAGCGCGGTGTCGGTGCGGCCGGCGATCGGCGTGCCGATCGGGATGTCCTCGCCCGCGCCCAGGTGGTGCAGCAGCACCGCGAGCGCGGCCTGCACGGTCATGAACGTGGTCGCGCCGGTCTTGCGCGCGAACCCGGCGAGCACGTGGGGGTCGAGGTCGAAGCGGACCGCGTCGCCCTCGAAGGTCGGGGTTGCCGGACGCGGGCGGTCGGTGGGCAGTGTCAGCTCCTCGGGGAGGTCCACGAGCTGATCGCGCCAGTATTCCAGTTGCCTGCCGGCGGTCTCGGCGAGTTCCCGGCGTTGCCAGAGCGCGTAGTCCGCGTACTGCACGGGCAGCGGAGTCCACTGTGGACGGCGACCGCGCTTGCGTTCGGCGTAGGCGGTGGCGAGGTCTGCGAGCAGGCGCTCCTCGGACCAGCCGTCACTCGCGATGTGGTGCGTGAGCAGGGACAGCACCTGGCCGTCGAGGAGCCGCGCCTCGAACGGCGGCTCCCGGTCCAGTTCGAACGCCCGGCGTGGCGTGCCGCCTTCATGTAGTTCGGGGACCCAGTCGAGGACCTGCTGGTACGGCTTGCCCTCGAACTCGGGATAGATGGTGCGAAGGACCTCGTGCCGTCCGACCACATCGGACAAGGCCGCCCGCAGCGCCGGAATGTCGAGGTCGCCTTCGATGCGCACGGCTAGGGGGATGTTGTACGTCGGGCTCGGGCCTTCGAGCCGGTAGAGGAACCACAGCCGCTGCTGCGCGAAGGACAGTGGCACGCGGCGTGGCCTCGGCATCGGAGTCAGCGCGGGTCGTTGCTCTGCTCCGGTGTCGAGCGCGGCGGCCAGTCCGGCGACCGTGCGCGTGTCGAAGACCGTGGTGATCGACAGTTCGGCGTTCAGTTCCGCGCGGATGCGGCTGACGAGTTTGGTGGCCAGCAGGGAGTGGCCGCCGAGCGCGAAGAAGTCGTCGTCGCGGCCGACCCGTCCGGTCTCGAGGAGGTCGGCGAAGATACCGGCCAGCGCGCGTTCCCGGTCGGTCTCCGGCTCGGCGGAGGTGGCCGTGACCTGGGGTTCCGGGAGTGCGTTGCGGTCGAGCTTGCCGCTCGGGGTCAGCGGGAGCGCGTCGAGCCGGACGGTGATCGAGGGGATCAGGTGCTCGGGCAGCGGCAGCGGGCCGGGCTCGCCCACGACATACGCGACGAGCCGGTCGTCGCGCGCCACCACGGCCGCGGCCCGGACGCCGGGCTGGGCGGTGAGCGCGGCTTCGACCTCGCCGAGTTCGACGCGGAAGCCGCGGATCTTGACCTGGTCGTCGGTGCGGCCGAGGTAGTCGAGCGCGTCGCCGTTCCACCGCACCAGGTCACCGGTGCGGTAGAGCCGCTCCCCCGGTTCGAACGGGCTCGCGACGAACCGGGAGGCGGTGAGCCCGGCGCGGTTGTGGTAGCCACGGGCGAGTTGCACACCGCCCAGGTACAACTCGCCGGGGACGCCGTGCGGGACCGGCCGCAGCGCCCGGTCGAGGACGTGGACCTGCGTGTTCCACACCGGCCGGCCGATGGTGACGGAGTCCTCGACCTTCCAGTAGGTGACGTCGACTGCGGCCTCGGTCGGCCCGTACAGGTTGTGCATCCCCGGCTTGGCGAGGTCCACGGGAAGCGCTTCCCCACTACAGATCACCCGATCCGGCAACGGCCGATCCCCATAAGCCCGCAACATCGACGGGACAAAATGGACGGTAGTGATCGACTCCCGCTCGATCGCCTCCGCCAGATAGTCCGGATCCTTGTGGCCACCCGGCCTCGCCATCACCAGCGTGGCGCCCGCGATGAGCGGCCAGAAGAACTCCCACACCGAGACGTCGAAGCTCGACGGGGTCTTCTGCAGAACCCGATCCTCACTGGTCAGCCCATATTCGTGCTGCATCCACAACAGACGGTTCACGATCGCGCGGTGCGAGACCACGACGCCCTTGGGACGACCGGTGGAACCCGACGTGTAGATGACGTAGGCCGGATTATCCGGCGCCGGGGGCACCGGGGCCTTCCCGCCGGAAAGCGCGGCCGGCAAGACCACCACCGGAGCCGCATCCTCGACCATGAACTCCAGACGCTCCTCCGGATACGAGGGATCCAACGGCAGATAAGCCCCACCCGCCCTCAAGATCCCCAGCAACGCCACGATCAACTCGAGCGAACGATCCAAGCGCACACCCACCACCGACTCCGGACCCACACCCGCCGCCGCCAACCGCGACGCCAAATCCGACGAACGCGCATCCAACTCCGCGTACGTGTACTGCGCACCCTCGAACACGACGGCCGTCGCGTCCGGGGTGCGGGCCACCTGAGCCGCGAACAACTCCGGCAACGTCGTCACCGGCACCTCGACCACGGCGCCGCGAGGGAGCCGGTCGGAGTGGAAGTCCAGGTGCGCCACCGGCCGGTCCGGAGTGTCGAGGGCCGCGCCGAGCAGCGACTCCAGGTTCGTGAGGAAGCGCTCGATCGTGCCCGGCCGGAACAGGTCGGTCGAGAACGTGGCCTCGACGCGCATCCGGCCGTCGGTCAGGAACGCCTCCAGTGCCAGGTCGAACTGGGTCGTGTCGTTGTGCACCGTTTCCCACGTCGTGGTCACGCCCGGCAGGTCGAAGCCATGCAGGCCCTGCGTCAGGAACAGCAGCATGACGTCGAACAACACCGAACGCCCGGCCGTGCGCGGCGGCCGCAGCCGCTCGACGAGCACGTCGAACGGCAGGTCCTGGTGCGCGTAGCCGTCCGTGCACACCCGCCGCACCCGCTCGACCAGCTCGGCGAACGACGGGTCGCCCGACAGGTCGGCGCGCAGCACCAGCGTGTTCCCGAAGTTCCCGACGAGCCGCTCCACCTCGCCGGCGTCACGGTTCATCGAGGCCGACCCGATGGGGACGTCGACCGCGCCCGTATACCGGTGCAGCAGCGCCGCGTAGGCGGACAGGACGACCATGAACGGGGTCACGCCGCGGGACTGCGCGAAGGCGCTCGCCCGCTCGGTCAGCGCCGGGCCGAATGTCCGAACGCGACGGTCGCCGCGGCTCGACCTGACCGCCGGGCGAGGGAAATCGGTGGGCAGCGGCAAGGGTTCCGGAGCCGGGTCCAGCTCGTCGCGCCAGTAACCGAGATCCTTCTCGACCGGGTTGTTCCGTTGCCACAGCGCGAAGTCCGCGTACTGCACCGGCAGCGGCTCCAGGTTCGCGGGTTCACCGGTGGTGTCCTCGCGATAGAGCGCGGACAGGTCGCGCGAGAGCACGTTGAAGGTGAACCCGTCCCACGCGATGTGGTGCACGGTCAGTACCAGCACGTGGTTCTGGTCGGCGCGGCGGATCAGCCGCAAGCGCAGCGGGTGCTCACGCGAGAGGTCGAAGGCGTGTGACGATTCCTTCCGGGAAAGCGCTTCCACCACGTGCTCGATCTCCGTCGCGGGCAGGCCACGCAGGTCGTGCTCCGGCATCGTGACCACGGCGTAGCGGTCGACGACCTGGCGTGGCCCCGGCACATACCGGGTGCGCAGGATCTCGTGCCGCTCGACGAGCCGTTGGAAGGACCGGTGCAGCGCACCGCGGTCGAGGTCGCCGCGCAAGGTGATCGCGAGGCACACGTTGTAGGCGGGGCTGTCCGGTTCGAGTTCCTGCAAGAACCACATGCGCGACTGCGCATACGACAGCGGCAGGTCGCTGTGAGCGCAGCCGCGGTCTCGTGGTGGAATCTTGTTGGTGGTTGCCAGCCCGGCCTCGGCGAGGCGGCGGCGAAGCAGTTCCCGCTTGCGGGCGGCCAGGTCACTCACCGGCGATCTCCTCCAACGCGGCGAACCACGCGCGCGACAGGTCGTGAATGCGGTCTCGCGTGAAGATCGCGCCCGGCCACTGCCAGTCCGCCTCCAGCACGGAACCCCGGACCAGCGCGTTGAGCACCAGGCAGTACGGCGCGGGCATGTCGTCGTCGACGCCGCCGCCCATCGCGCCGGCCTCGGGCGCACCCGACCACGGTTCGCCATCGGACTCGCCCACGGTGAGCCGGCCGAGGTAGTTGAACTCGAGCTGCGGTTCCGGCAGCCGGGCCAGTTCTGGCGCGGTGTCCGGGTTGAGGTAGCGCAGCAGGCCGTACCCGATTCCGTTGTGCGGTAAGGCTTTCTGGCGCGGGCCGCCGGGATCGGCGCGTACCGGGTACACGCTGGTGAACCACCCGACGGTGCCGGACAGGTCCGCGCCCGGCACGATCTGCTCCTCACGGCCGTGGCCTTCGAGCGCGATCAGCACCGAGCCGTCCGCGCCGCGCCACCGCCCGACCGCGCGTGCGAACGCCGTCAGCAGCACGTCGTTGACCGTCGCGCCGCGCCGTTCGGGCACGGTGGTCAGCAGCGCCTGAGTCAGGTCCGGGTCGAGTGCGGTGCGGGCGGTGCGCATTGTCGCGCGAGTGTCGACGGCGGGGTCGAGGCGACGCGTGCCGAGCACCGGATCGGGACCGGACACGATGTCGCGCCACAGGTCCAACTCCCCTGCCTTCGCCCGCGCGACCCCGGGAAGCGCTTTCGCCCATTCCCGGAACGACGTGCCGACCGGCGGCAGCTCACGGCCCCGCCACAGATCGGCGAGTTCCGGCACGAGCACACCCCACGAGGCACCGTCGACCACGAGATGGTGCAGCAGAATCAGCAGGCGCCCCGCGCGGTCCGGTCCGGCGTCGAACCAGACGAACCGCGCCATCTCGCCGTCCGCGGGCGAAAGCTCGCGCAGGGACTGCGCCATGACCTCGGCGAGTTCTTCGGCGATGTCGACGCGGCGGACGCAGCCGGCAGCGCGGACCGACCCGCGCGGGCGGACCGCGAAGGAACCGTCGAAAGTGGACCGGAGCACGTCGTGGCGGTCGAGCAGCGTCTGCACGAGCCGGTGCAGGCCCTCGAGGTCCAGGCCCGGCGGGGTGCACAGCAGCCGCGCTTGGCTGAGCCGGTCGTAGGGCCGGTTGTGGGTGAGCCAGGTCAGCATCGGCGTGAGCGGCACGTCGCCGACGCCCGCGTCGGGGTCCGCCGTTCGTGCCGACTTCCCCGCGACGGTCGCGAGGTCGGCGACCGTGCGCCGCTCGAACACGTCGCGCGGGGTGAAGCCGAACCCGAGCTCGCGGGCCTTGCTGACCAAGCGCATCGACACGATGCTGTCGCCGCCGAGTGCGAAGAAGCTGTCATCGACGCCGACGTCGCTGACGCCGAGGACCTCGGCGAACAGCTCGACCAGCCGGGCCTCCGTTTCGGTGCGCGGGGGTCGCGCGGAGCCGGTGCGGTTCGGCACCGGCAGGGCCGTGACGTCGAGTTTGTCATTGCGGGTCAGCGGAAACGTGTCGACCGGCACGACGGCGGCGGGCACCAGGTAGTCGGGCAGCGCGGCCGCGACCTGCTCTCGCAGTCCCTCGATCCCGCCCTCGCGAAGGATCACGTAGGCGACCAGGCGACGGACGCCCGGCGTGTCCTCGCGCGGGATCACGACAGCGCGTTCGACGCGGGTGTCGCGGGCGAGCACAGCCTCGATCTCGCCGGGCTCGATGCGGAACCCGCGGATCTTGACCTGGTCGTCCACCCGGCCGAGGCATTCCAGCCGCCCGTCCTCGTGCCAGCGCGCGACGTCGCCGGTGCGGTACATGCGGCCGTCGTCGAACGGGTTCGCGACGAACCGCTCGGCCGTCGTCGCGGGCCGCCCGAGATAACCGCGGGCCAGCCCGGGACCCGCGAGGTACAACTCGCCCTCGACGCCGACCGGGCAGAGCCGGAGGGTGCGGTCCAGTACGTAGGCTCGGGCGTTGCAGATCGGAGAGCCGATCGAGGGCGCCGGACTGGTGCCCAGCTCGCAGACCGTGGAGTCCACAGTGCACTCCGTTGGGCCGTAGAGGTTGTACACCACAAGGTCGTCCTCGTCGCGCAGTGCGCGCCACAGCTCGCCGGGCACCGCCTCGCCGCCGACGCCGAGCACCTTGAGGTCCGCGCGCCACGGCTCGGTCGCGACCTGCGCGAGCAGCGACGGCGACAGCTCGACGAACTCGATCCGATGCTCGGCGAGGAAGCCGCGCAGCAGGTCGGCGTCGCGGCGCACGTCCGGCGGCACGAGATGCAGTACGTGGCCCGCGAACATCCACAGCATCGGCTGCCACGACGCGTCGAACGCCATCGGCCACGCGTGCGCCACCCGCAACGGCCTGCCGACCCGTGCCTGCGCCGGGTCGAACAGCGCGGCGCGGTGGCTCGCCAGGAGGTTGGTGATCGCGCGGTGCGGGACACTCACGGCCTTCGGTGTGCCGGTCGAGCCCGAGGTGTAGATCACGTACGCGGGGTGCTCGGGCCGGGCGCGGACTTCGGGATTGTCCGGGGACGTGCCATCCGGCAGGCCGGTGAGCACGACCTCCGGCTTCGCGTCGGCGAGCATCACGTCGAGGCGCTCCCGCGGCCACTGGGGATCGAGCGGCAGGTACGCGGCGCCGGCCTTGAACACCGCGAGCAGCGCGATGATCATTTCCGGGCCCGGCGGCAGGCACAGCGCAACGATGTCCTCCGGCCGCACGTCCAGGCCACGCGCGACGTGGTTGGCGCGCGCGTTCAGCTCGGCGAAGGTGAACCGCTGGTCTGCGGCGACGAGCGCCACGGCGTCCGGCGCGATCCGGGCCTGCTCCTCGAAGACCTCGGACATCGTGGCAGCCGGGACGTCAATCGCCTTGCCGGTGCCGAACTCACGCAGCTTCGCGCGCTCCTCGTCCGGGATCAGCTCGAAGGGAACATCATCCACAAAGGACTCGACCGCCCGCCGGAAGTAGCGGGCCAGTTGCTCGACGCGGGCCTTCGTGAAGACATCGGGCCGGTACTCGAATGTGACGGAAAGCGCTTCCTCCGCCGCCACGGCCAGGGTCAGCGGGTAGTGCGTGGCATCCTCGACCTCGATTCCGCTGATCGTGATCCCCGCGCGGGCCTCGGCGTCGCCGACTGCGGCGGAGTCGATCGGGTAGTTCTCGAACACGATGAGCGTGTCGAACAGCTCGCCCGTGCCGCGCTGGATCTCGGAGAGACCGAGGTAGGAGTGTTCCAGCAGGCTCGACTGCTCGTCCTGGATCTCGCGCATGCTCGCACCGGCCCGGATGCGCACCGGAACGGTGTTGATGAACAGGCCGATCATCTCCTCGGCGCCGGGCAGGTCGGCGGGCCTGCCGGACACGGTCGCGCCGAAGACGACGTCGTCGCGGCCGGTCAGGCGGGCGAGCACGCGGCCCCACAGCGTCTGCACGACGGTGTTGACGGTGAGCCGCTGCTCGCGGGCCCGCGCGTACAGCCCCTCGGCGGGAAGGTCCAGCCGGATCTTGCCCGGCCGGACCGGGACGCGCGGCGCGGCGGGCGCGAGCAGCGTCGGTTCGACCCCGTCGAGCGCCTCCGACCAGGCCTTTTTCGCACCCTCGGTGTCGCGTGTGGACAGCCAGGTGAGGTAGTCGCGGTACGGGCGCGGGCGTGCCGGCGTGCTGCCCGCATACAGCGCCAGCAGGTCGCGGACCAGCAGCGGGAGTGACCAGCCGTCGAGCAGGATGTGATGGTTGCTGATCACGAGCCGATGGCTGGTCTCGCCGAGCCGGGCCAGCGTCATGCGCAGCAGCGGCGGCTCGGCCAGGTCGAAGCGCGCGGGCTCGGCCGGCGGCTCACCGTCGACCTCCGTCCACGGCAGGTCGACCTCGTCCGGCACGAGTTGGACCGGTCCGTCGAGGTCCTCGTCGACGAAGCAGGCGCGCAGGTTCGGATGCCGGGTCAGCAGGGTTTGCGCGGCGTCGCGCAACCGCTTGCTGTCGATCTTCCCGTCGAGGTGCAGCACGGAGCGCACGGTGTAGACGTCGGACTCGGAGTCGAACCGCGCGTGGAAGAACAGGCCCTGCTGGAGCGGGGACAGGGGCAGGATGTCCTCGATCACCTGGCACCCCATTTCGCCGCGAGCTTGTCCAGCTGGCCCTGGTTGAGCGAGACCAGCGGAACGTCCTGCGGGATCAGGCCGCCGGACAGGCCGGACAGCGCCTTCGCCCATGCGTCGGCGAGTCGCTCGGCGCCGGTGAAGGCGCTCGTCCAGGACCAGGTCGCGGTGAGCGTCTCGTCGTCGCCGAGTACGGCGTTGATCTCCAGCGGGTGGTGCTGCGTGCCGGGCGGCGGGAGTTGTTCGGGCGCCGGCACCCAGTACTCGTCGCTCGTCTCGAAGCGGCCCAGGTAGTTCACGACGATTTCGGGGTCCGCGCCCGGCATGTCCACGCCGTCGAGCGTGACCGGGCGGATCGTGGTGAACCAGCCGACCGTGCGGGAAAGATCGAGGTCGCCGTCGCGGCCGTGCCCTTCGAGCGCGATCACCGTCGGTTCGCCGAGCGCGGTGCCCAGGGCCTTCAGCATCCGATCCTCGACCGCGCCCTTGCCGACGCGCACCTCGCGGGTGAGCCGCCCCGCGACCGGCGCCGCCCGGCCGCCCGCGACCGCGCCCGACGCCTGAAGCGCCCAGGTGCGGAACGATGTCGGCACGGGCGGCAGCGCGGGTGTGCGGCCCGCGGTGCGCGCGGACCAGGCGGTGGCGAGGTCCTCGGCGAGGATGCGCCACGACACCCCGTCCACCACGAGGTGGTGCAGCACGAGCAGCAGCCGGCCGTCGAAGGCCACCGCCCGCACCATCACCCCGGCGCGCGGATCGAGCTTCGCCACTGCCTCGTGGAAGTGCCGCGGCGCATACGGTCCGGGCACGTGCCGCAGCACGTCGGCCGCGCGCACCGCGCCAGGCGGGGGGACGTGCAGGCTTCCGTCGGCGAGGCGGGCACGGAGGAGGTCGTGGTGATCGAGGATGTCCTGAAGGACTTCCTCGACCGGTCCGGCCGCGGGTATGCGCAGCAGTGCGGCCTGGTACATCCGGGGGTCGCCGGATTCGGCCCACCAGCGCATGATCGGCGTGAGCGGCACCTCGCCGGTGCCGTCCGCGTGACTGACGGTCGTCGCGGCGTCCGCGACCCGGGCCAGCGCGGCGGCGGTCTGGTGTTCGAACACCTGGCGCGGGGAGATCCGCAGGCCCGCGGCGCGCGCCTTGCCGACGAACCGGATCGATGCGATGCTGTCGCCGCCGAGGGAGAAGAAGTTGTCCTCGGCGCCGACCTCGGGCAGCCTCAGCAGCTCGGCCATCAGTCCACAGAGGACGTTCTCGGTCTCGGTGACCGGCAGCCGAGTCGTGGTCTGCGGCGGTGGCTCGGGCAGCGCGCGGCGGTTCACCTTGCCCGATGGCAGCAGCGGGAACTCGTCGAGGAAGACGTAGCGCTGGGGCACCATGTGCTCGGGCAGCCGCTGCCGCAGCCAGTCCCGCACGCCGTCGAGTTCCGGGGCGACGCAGTAGCCGACCAGGCCCTGGTCGCGGACGAGCACGACGGCGCGGCGGATCTGCTCGTGCTGTTCGAGGACGGCCTCGATCTCCTCCAGTTCGACTCGCATCCCGCGGATCTTGACCTGGTTGTCGGCGCGGCCGAGGAACTCGAGCGTCCCGTCCGGCTGCCACCGCGCGAGGTCACCGGTGCGATACAGGCGCTCGCCGGGGTCGAAGGGGCTGGCGACGAAATGGCCCGCCGTGCGGCGCTGGTCGTTGAGGTAGCCGCGGCCCAGGTAGACACCCGCGGCGTACAACTCGCCGGGCACGCCGACCGGCGTCGGCCGCAGGTGCCGGTCCAGCACGTAGAGCCGGGTGTTGCCGTTCGGGCGGCCGATCGAGACCGAGCTACGCGGCCCGTCGCGGTACACGACGTGGCTCACGCCGATCGTCGCCTCGGCCGGGCCGTAGCCGTGGTACATCACCGCGTCGCTGACGGCGCGGAACCGCTGGAACAGTTCCGGCGTCAGGACTTCGCCACCGCACCACACATGCTCGAGCGTGCTCGCCCGCCGCGGGAAGTCGTCGACTTCGAGGAGCAGGTCGAGGATCGAGGACGGCAGGTAGGTGAACGTGACCCGGTGCCGGTCGATGACGCCGAGCAGGTAGTCGATGTCGCGCTCGCCGCCGGGTTCGGCGATCACCAGGCGGGCGCCGGTGACCAGCGGCAGGAACACCTCGTTGATCGAGATGTCGAACCCGAGCGGTGCCTTGAACAGCGCCGCGTCGCCAGGGCCGAATCCCAGCATCTCCCGCTGCCAGTGCAGGCGGTGGGTGATCGCGCGGTGCCGGATCATCGCGCCCTTCGGGATGCCCGTCGATCCCGATGTGTAGATGACATAGGCCAGGCCCTCGGGTTCGATGTGCCGCCCGAGATTGTCCGGAGTGGACTCGCCCAGTCCCACATGGACGATGGGAATGCCGAGGTCGCGCACGGGTTCGTCGTGGCCGGGGCCGCTGAGGATCGCGGCCAGGCGGGCGTTCTCCGCGACGTCGGCGATGCGCCGCTTCGGCCACGACGGTTCCAGCGGCACGAACGCCGCACCGGCCTTTTCGACGGCGAGCAGGCCGACGACCATCTCCAGCGACCGCTCCCAGTGCACGCCGACGCATTGCTCGGGCCCGAGATGGGCGAGCCTGCCCGCGAGGTGGTTGGCGAGCCCGTTCAGCTCGGCGTAGGTGAGCTTCTCGTTCCGGAACTCGACGGCGACGGCGTCCGGGGTGCGGGCGACCTGCTCCTCCACCATCGCTGCGAGCGTGGTGTGCGGCCGTTCCTCGGCGGTGTCGTTGAACCCGTGTAGCTGCGCGCGTTCCTGCTCGTCCAGGATGTCGACCAGGCCCACGTGCCGTTCGGGTTCGGTGACCAGCGCGTTGACGATACGGGCCAGCCTGCGGCCCAGCTGCTCCACAGTGGACTCGTCGAACAGGTCGGCGCTGTAGGAGACGTCGCAGGAGCCAGGGCCGAAGTGGAACGCAAGGTCGAACTTCGCGCCCGGGACGCCCGGATCGAGAGTGGTCGCGCTGACGCCTGGCAGATCGAGCGCGGCGGGCTCGTCGTGCTGGGAGACCATGATCTGGAACAGCGGATGCCTGCCCGGCGAGCGGGGCGGATTGAGGGCCTCCACGACGCGTTCGAACGGGATGTCCTGATGGGAGTACGCCTCCAGGTTGGTCTCGCGGATGCGCCCGAGCAGGTCGCGGAAGGTCGGCTCGCCGCTCACGTCGGTGCGCAGCACCAGGTTGTTGACGAAGAAGCCGACCAGGTCGTCCAGCGCCTCGTCGGTGCGACCGGCGGCGGGGGTGCCGAGCGGGATGTCCTCGCCCGCGCCGAGCCGGTGCAGCAGGACCGCGACCGCGGCCTGTCCGACCATCAGCTCGGTCACCCCGAGCCGCCGGGCGAAAGTCGTCACCTCGGGGAGTCCGATGTGGACGCTGCCGGCGCGGCGGGTCGGCTGCGAGGGGCGTGGGCGGGCGATCGGCAGTGACAGTTCCTCGGGCAGGTCCGCCAGTTGTCCGGCCCAGAACTCGGTGCTGGACGCGACGTCGTCCTGCCAGAGCGTGTAGTCCGCGTACTGCACCGGCAGCGGCTGCCACGCGGGTGCCGCGCCGTCGAGCCGTGCCGCATAGGCCGCGCCGAGGTCACGCATCAGCGGGCGCGCGGACCACTCGTCGGCGGCGATGTGGTGCACGACCAGGGTGAACTCGTACTCGTCGTCGGCGATCCGGCGCAGGTCATAGCGGATCGGCGGTTCCTCGTCGAGGCGGAACGCGTGCGCGAGCGTGCCGCGCCGGACCGGCCCTGCGGGCAGGATCCGCTGGTAGGGTTCGGCGCCGGGGAAAACAGTGCGCAGCGACTCGTGCCGCGCCACCACGTCCTGGAGCGCCGCTTCGAGCGCGGCCGTGTCGAGCGGTCCGCGTAGCCGCGCGGCGAACGGGATGTTGTACGTGGGGTTCGGGCCTTCGAGCCGGTACAGGAACCACAGGCTGCGCTGCGCCGGGGACAGCGGCACCCGCTCCGGCCGCGGCCGGGCGTGGAGCGCGGGGCGGCGGGTGCCGGCGTCGAGCATCGGGGCGAGGCCGGCGACGGTCGGCTGGTCGAAGACCGCGCGCAGCGGCAGGTCGACGCCGAAGGTGCGGCGGATGCGGCTCACGAGCTTCGTCGCGAGCAGCGAATGCCCGCCCAGCACGAAAAAGTCGTCGTGCACGCCGACGCTGCCGGCGCCGAGCACGTCCGCGAACAGCCCGCACAACAGTTCCTCGCGCGGGTCGCGGGCCTGCGTGTCGCGCTCGAAGCGAGGTTCGGGCAGCGCCTTGCGGTCGAGCTTGCCGCTCGGGGTCAGCGGGAGTTCGTCGACCTCGACCGTGATCGACGGGATCATGTGCTCGGGCAGGGTGAGCGGCCCGGGCTTGCCGACGACGTACGCGATCAGTTGCTGGCGTTCGGGCTGGACTGTCACGGCCGCGGCTCGTACACCGGGCTGGGCGGTGAGCGCGGCTTCGACCTCACCGAGTTCGACGCGGAAGCCGCGGATCTTGACCTGGTCGTCGGTCCGGCCGAGGTAGGCGAGAACACCGTGCGCATCACGTTTGACCAGGTCACCCGTGCGGTAGAGCCGTTCGCCGGGCATGAACGGATTGGCCACGAACCGGGACGCGGTGAGCCCGGCGCGGTTGTGGTAGCCACGGGCGAGTTGCACACCCCCGAGGTAAAGCTCGCCGGTCAGCGCCGGGCGAAGGTGCTCGTCGAGCACGTAGGTCTGGGTGTTCCAGACAGGCCGGCCGATCTTGACGTCGTCCTCGACCTTCCAGTAGGTGACGTCGACTGCGGCCTCGGTCGGCCCGTACAGGTTGTGCATCCCCGGCTTGGCGAGGTCCTCGGGAAGCGCTTCCCCGCTACAGATCACCCGCTCCGGCAGCCGCCGGTCGCCATACGCCCGCAACATCGACGGGACAAAGTGGACCGTGGTGATCGACTCCCGCTCCATCACCGCCGCCAGGTAATCCGGATCCTTGTGACCACCCGGCCTCGCCAGCACCAGCGTGGCGCCCGCGATCAACGGCCAGAAGAACTCCCACACCGACACATCAAAACTCGACGGAGTCTTCTGCAGAACCCGATCCTCACCGGTCAGCCCATATTCGTGCTGCATCCACAACAGACGATTCACAATCGCCCGATGCGACACCACCACACCCTTCGGACGACCCGTCGAACCCGACGTGTAAATCACATAAGCCGGATTATCCGGCGCCGGGAGCACCGGGGCCTTCCCGCCCGAAAGCGCGGCCGGCAAGACCACCACCGGAGCCGCATCCTCGACCATGAACTCCAGACGCTCCTCCGGATACGAGGGATCCAACGGCAGATAAGCCCCACCCGCCCTCAAGATCCCCAGCAACGAAACGACCAGATCCAGCGAACGATCCAAGCGCACACCCACCACCGACTCCGGACCCACACCCGCCGCAGCCAACCGCGACGCCAAATCCGACGAACGCGCATCCAACTCCGCGTAGCTGAGCCGGGCACCCTCGAACACAACGGCGGTCGCGTGCGGAGCCCGAGCAACCTGAGCCGCGAACAACTCCGGCAACGTCGTCTCCGGCACCTCCACCACGGCGCCCTCGGGCTGCACGTCCGAGCGTTGGTCGGGGGCCGCGCCGAACTGCTCGAGGATCTCTCGAAGGCGGTCGGCAATGGCTGAGACATCCGGGAACCGCTGGGGATCGTGGTCGATCCGGATCGCCAGCTCGTCGCCGGGAACGACGTTGAGCGCGAGCGCATAGTGCGTCGAGTCGCGGACCGAAACCGACTCCAGCAGCGGGATTTCGGTTTCCATCGGGTAGTTCTCGAAGACGACGAGCGTGTCGAACAGCGGCGCCCGCTGGATGTCCGCGAGGCCGAGGTGCTGGTGGTCCAGCAACCGCGCCTGCTCGGCCTGCACTCGGGTGCACAGTTCCGCGAGCGACTCGCCCGGCGCCAGGCGGACGCGCACCGGCACGGTGTTGATGAACAGCCCGACCATCGACTCGACGCCCGCGACATTGCGCCCCGAAACCGTCGCGCCGAACACGATGTCGGAGCGATCAGTGAGCCCGGACAGCACGAGTGCCCAGGCACCCTGCACAACCGCGTTGACCGTCAGTCCGCGCGAGCGCGCCACCCTGGTCAACTCCCCGGCCGGCACGGTGAACTCGAACCGCGCGGGAAAACCGGAAGCGCCGCCGCCGACCAGCGTGGGACCTTCGAGGTCGCGCAGCGCCTCCGCCCACGCCTGCTTCGCCGCCTCTTTGTCCTGTTTGGACAGCCACGCGAGATGGTCGCGGAACGGGCGCACCGGCGGCAACCGCGTGCCCTCGTAAAGCGCCAGCAACTCGCGGACGAGGATCGGGGCCGACCAGCCGTCCCACAGCAGGTGGTGCGCGGTCAGCACCAGGGTGCGCCGGCCCGCGAGCGTGAACCGCAGCAGCGGCGGCCGGGCGAGGTCGAAGGGCTCGGCCCGCTCGGCGTCGAGGTCCACGTCGTCCGAGACCCGGAACGGCACCCGCACCTCGCGCCGGATCACCTGCACGAACTGGCCCGACGACTGGGCCCGGAACGCGGCCCGCAGGTTCGCGTGCCGCGCGACCAGCGCCTCGGCGGCCTGTCGCATCCGCACGGGGTCGACGCTCTCGGTCAGCCGCAGTACGGTCTGCACCGTGTAGACGTCGACCGCGTTCCCGAGCAGGGTGTGGAACACCATGCCCTCTTGCAACGGCGTGAGCGGCAGGACCCCCTCGATGGCATGCTTCGGCTCCTCCCCCCGACGTTCCTCGTGCTGTGCCACCGGTCAGGACTCCATGGCCCGCACGAGGCTCAGCGGGCGCATGTCGGTCCAGTTCGTCTCGATGTAGTCCAGCACGGCCTGGCGGCTGTCCTCGCCGAACACGACCCGCCAGCCCGCGGGCACCTCGGCGAAGGTGGGCCACAGTGAGTACTGGCCCTCGTCGTTGACCAGCGCGTAGAAGCGGCCGCTGTCGTCGTCGAACGGGTTCGTCACGATGCCTCCTCGGTGTTAGCCGAGGCTTACCTTAGTAAGGTGACGCTAAGTGTGTCTACCCGCGAAAAAGGTGATGAGTTCGGCGTTGACCGCGTCCGGCCGCTCCAGGTACCCGTAGTGCCCGCAGTCCGCGAGCTCGACGTACCGGGCGCCGGGAATCGCGTCCGCGACCTCCCGCGCGAGGTACGCGGGCAGCCGGAGATCGTCGGCGAAACCGATGACCAGGCAAGGAACTTCGATCGCCCGGTACGCGTCGAGCCTGCTGCCGTCGATATCGAGCCGAAGCTGCGCGCGCACACCGGCCGTCCACACCGTGGGCGACATCTCGAAGACGTCGAGCCAGTCCTGGATCGCGAAATCGTCGTTCAGGGTACGGGGTGAGAGATTCTGCACGGCCCGGATGACGGCCTCGTACCGCGCGGGCAGTTCGATCCCGCTGTCGCGTAGCTCGCGTTCAGCGGCGCCCATCGCCTCGCGCATCGCGTCGCGCCGCCCGCGCGTGGCCATCAGCACGGCCTGGCTGACGAGGTCGGGACGTGCGAGCGCCAGTTCCGCCGCCACCTGCGCGCCCATCGACGTGCCGACGAGCCGGCACGGGCCGATCCCGAGATGCTCGATCAGCTCCGCGGTGTCGGCGACCAGGTCGGAGATCGTGAAGTCGTCCTCGACGGGCGAGACTCCGCGGTTGTCGAACGTGACCACGCGGTATCCGGCGGCCGCGAGCGCGGGCACCTGGTGCAGGTGCCACACCCGGCCGCTCGCGGCGGTCCCCATCACAAGCAGCACCGGCTCGCCGGAACTGATGTCGTCATAAGCGATCTTTATGCCGTTGACGTCAGCGAATGGCATGGTTCTCCTCGCAGGGTCGCCCGGCGCAGGCCCGGCATCGTCGCCGCGACCAGACCGACGCCGAGCACGCACACGATGCCGCCCGCGACCAGTGCGCCGGAACCGCCGAGCAGGCGAGTGGCCAGTCCCGCCTCCGCGTTGCCGACCGCGGGCCCGCTCGTGGCCTGCGCCAGCCACAGGCTCGACACGCGGCCCTGCAAGTGATCCGGCGTGTAGTGCTGGAGCAGCGCGCGGCGCAGGATCTCCGACGTGGTGTCGCCGACCCCCGCGACGGCCAGGAACAGCAGGCCCAGCCACAGCACGCCGGACAGCCCGAACGCCATGATCGCCAGGCCCCACACCGTCACCGCGCCACACAGCGCCCAGCCACTGCGCCGCACCCGGCCGGTCCAGCCGCTGCCCAGCGCGCCGACGAACGCACCCACCGCGGGTGCGGTGAAGAGCAGGCCGACCGTCGACGGGCCGCCGCCGAACACTTCCTCGGCCAGTTGCGGGAACAGCGCGTACGGCATCGCGAACACCATGGCGAACACGTCGATCAACAGCAGGCCCGCGATGACCTGGTTGCGCCGCACGAACCGGAAACCTTCGGCGAGCGCGCGCAGCGGATGCTGCGGCTGCCGGTCCGGGCGCTGCGGTGGGATGAACCACAGCAGCACCACACCGGCGACATAGCCGGCGGCGTCGATCGCGAAACACAGGGCGACCCCGGGCCCGGCGGCGATGAGCCCCGCGACGGTCGGGCCGACCATCGCGCCGAACTGGCTCGTCACCGTGATCAGCGCACCCGCCGCGGTGAGGTGCGCGGGCTCGAGGAGCCCCGGAATGGCAGCCATCAGCGCGGATCCGCCGACCCCGTTTACCGTGCCCGCGAGCACCGCGGCGACGTAGATGACCGCGAGGTTGGGGTGCGGCATCGCCGCGTTGACCGCGAGCCCCGCGAGCACTACGGCGACCGTCGCGCGGGTGCCGAGGATGAGCCGTCGCCGGTCGAACCGGTCCGCGAGCACGCCGCCCGCGAGCAGTCCGACGAGCAGCGCGAGCCCGAACACCAGGCTCACCAGCCCGACCTGGACCGAGGACCCGGTGACCTGGTAGACGTGCAGGTTGATGCCGACGTTGGTCAGCGCCGTGGTGAGCACCGTGAGTGTCTGCGCGGCGAAGGCGAGCCGGAACGCGCGGCCGGCGCGCAGTGGCGTGACGTCGATGACCATTTCCCCGAGCCGCACGTGCGCACCTTCCCTCTCAAATGTCGGCTAGCCTAACCTAAGTTCGATCGCATGTCGTCTCGCGCTACGGGAGCTGAGAATGCTGGATGGGTGCGTGCCCTGGCCGGAGGACCTGGCCGAGCGCTACCGGCGCGACGGGTACTGGCAGGGCAAAACGCTGGACTGCCTGATCACGGAGGCGGATCCGGCCCGCACCGCCCTGGTCGCCGCCGACGGGCGGCGGTGGACGTACGGCGACCTGGACGCGTGGATCGCGCGCGTCGCCGCGGGGTTGTCGGACGTGGTCCGGCCACGCGAGCGCGTCGTGCTGCAGTTGCCCAACGTGCCCGAGTTCGTCGTGGCGTTCTTCGCATTGCTGCGGATCGGCGCGCTGCCCGTGCTGGCCCTGCCCGCGCATCGCGAGAGCGAGATCGTGCCGTTGTGCCGGCTCAGCGAGGCCATCGCGTACCTGACGACCGACGCGACGCTGGGGAAGGCCGTGCGGGAGTCCGCGCCGTCGGTGCGTGCGGTGATCGAGGCCCTGCCGGAGGCGGACCCGGTGCGACTGCCGGACCCTGATCCGGCCGATGTCGCGTTGTTCCTGCTCTCCGGCGGCACCACGGGCACCCCGAAGCTGATCCCGCGCACGCACGACGACTACCTCTACAACGCCCGCGCCAGCGCCGAGGTCTCCGGCTTCACGCGGGACACGGTCTACCTCGTCGCGTTGCCCGCCGCGCACAACTTCGCCCTCGCCTCGCCCGGCCTGCTGGGCGCCTTCGCCGCCGGCGGCACGGTCGTGCTCGCTCCCGATCCCAGTCCCGGCACCGCTTTCCCGCTGATCGACCGCGAAAAGGTCACCGTGACCGCGTTCGTGCCACCGGTCGCTCTACTGTGGATGGACGCGGCCGAGTTCGCCGAGGAGGATCTGTCCAGTTTGGACCTGCTGCAGGTCGGTGGCGCGAAGTTCAACGCCGAACCGGCGAGCAGGGTTCGGCAGACGCTCGGCTGCGGGTTGCAGCAGGTGTTCGGGATGGCCGAGGGGCTGCTGAACTTCACGCGCTTGGACGACCCGGACGAACTGATCGTGACCACCCAGGGGCGCCCGCTGGCCCCGGCGGACGAGGTGCGCGTGCTCGACAACGGCGAGCTGCTCACTCGTGGCCCGTACACGCTGCGCGGCTATTACCGGGCCGAGGAGCACAACGCACGCTCGTTCACCGACGACGGGTTCTACAAGACCGGTGACATCGTGCGGCAACTGCCTTCGGGACACCTGATCGTCGAGGGCCGGGTGAAGGACCAGATCAACCGCGGCGGCGAGAAGATCCCCGCCGAGGAACTGGAGAACCACCTGCTCGCGCATCCGGCCGTGCACGACGCGGCGGTGGTGGGCGTGGCCGACGAGGTGCTGGGCGAGCGGACCTGCGCGTTCCTCATCGCCAACGGGCAGGCGCCGACGCTGCGCGCGATCAAGACGTTCCTGCGCGAGCGCGGCGTCGCCGAGTTCAAGCTGCCCGACCGGATCGAGGTGCTCGACGAGTTCCCGCTCACGAAGGTCGGCAAAGTCAGCAAGCCCGACCTCGCGCGGCGTCTCACGTGACCGACACGATCGAAAAGCCGGTCGTCGCGGCGAGGCGGATACCTGGAAAGCGCTTGCTGGGACTGGCCGTGCTGATCGTGGCGCTGGTGGTGGTCGCGCTGCTGAGCATCGCGGTCGGGGCGCGGTCGATCCCGCTGCCGACCGTGCTGCACATCCTGTTCCACCGCGACACCTCCGACGCCGCGTTCAGCGTGTGGGACCTGCGCATCCCGCGCACGCTCATGGGACTCGCGGCCGGCGCGTCGCTCGGCGTCGCGGGCGCGGTGATGCAGGCCCTCACCCGCAACCCGCTCGCCGACCCCGGTCTGCTCGGCATCAACTCGGGCGCCTCGGCCGCGGCCGCGCTGGCGGTGAGCGTGCTCGGGCTCACCGACCTGACGGCGTTCGTCTGGTTCGCCTTCGGCGGGGCAGCGATCGCGGGTGTCCTGCTGTACCTGATCGCCGGTCGCGGCGGTGCCTCCCCGGTGCGGCTCGCGCTCGCGGGGACCGCGGTCGCGGCGGCGCTGACCGGGTTGACGCAGGGATTGACGTTGCTGGACCGGCAAACACTCGACCAGATGCGGTTCTGGACCGTCGGCTCGCTCGCACGCGCGGACGGCGCGACGCTCGGCCGCGTCATCCCGTTCCTGGCGGTCGGCCTCGTGGTGGCGTTGCTGCTCGCGCGGCCGCTCAACGCGCTCGCGCTCGGCGAGGACGCCGGGAAGGCACTCGGCGCGCACCTCGGGCGTACGCGGTTGCTGTCGCTGCTGGCGATCACGGTGCTGGCCGGCGCGGCGACCGCGGCCGTGGGACCGCTCATGTTCGTGGGGCTGGCCGTGCCGCACATGGTGCGCGCGTTCACCGGGCCCGACCAGCGATGGGTGCTGCCCTGCTGCGCACTGGCGGCGCCGACGCTGCTGCTGGCCGCCGACGTGATCGGACGGGTGATCGCGCCGCAGGAGATCGACGTCGGCGTCGTCACCGCGCTGCTGGGGGCGCCGGTGTTCATCTGGCTGGTCCGGCGGAGCAAGGTGGCGCGGTCGTGACCCGAGGCAACAACACCGAGGCGACGACTCGCGAGCATCGCAGGGCCGCCCACGGCCCGAGGAGGAGCCGATACACGACACGGTCCATTGTGGTGTCGGCATCGGTGCTCGTCGCGATCGCCGTGGTGGGTGTGGTCACGCTGAGCACGGGCGCGATTTACGTGGCGCCGGTGGACGTTGTGCGCACGCTGCTCGGGAACGGCAGCCGGATCACCGATTTCGCCGTGCTGGACCTGCGGCTGCCGCGGGTGCTCGTCGCGATACTGGTCGGCGGGGCGCTGGGCATGAGCGGCGCGGTCTTCCAGAGCCTGTCGCGGAATCCGCTGGGCAGCCCGGACGTCATCGGTTTCAACTACGGCGCGACGACCGGTGGCCTGCTGGTGATCCTCCTGTTCGGCGGCGGCGTGCTGAGCACCGCGGCCGGGGCGCTGATCGGCGGGCTCGTGACCGCGCTGGCCGTGTATCTCCTTGCGTGGCAACGGGGTGTGCGCGGGACGCGGCTGGTACTGGTCGGCATCGGGGTCAGCGCGGTCCTGCAGGCGGTCAACTTCTACCTGATCGTCAACGCGAAGATCGCCGACGTCGCGCGCGCGACCGTGTGGATCACCGGGAGCCTGAACAACGTTGGCTGGGAACACGTGTGGCCGATGGCGATCGCGCTGGCCCTGGTCGTGCCGATGCTGCTGGCGGGCGCGCGGTGGCTGAACATGCTGGAGATGGGCGACGACGCGGCGGCCGCGCTGGGCGTGCCGGTCGAGCGGAGCCGGCTGTACTTGATCGTCGCGGGGACGGCGGCGTGCGCGATCGCGACGGCCACCGCCGGCCCGATCGCCTTCGTCGCCTTGACGGCGCCCCAGTTGGCGAAGCGCCTCACCCGGTCCACCGGTGCGGGTCTCCTGCCGGCCGCATGGATGGGCGCCTTGGTGGTGCTGGCCGCGGATTTCGCCGCCCAGCGCATCGCCGGCTCGGGGACGCTCGCCGTCGGCGTCGCGACGGCCGCCATCGGGGGCGTCTACCTCGGTTGGCTACTGCGCCGGACCCGGCGATAGCGGCACCACGAACGGCGCCACGCTGATGAGCTTCTCGCAGGTTTCCTCGAACTCGCGCTCCGGCGTCGAGTCCGCGACGATGCCGGCTCCCGCGCGCAGCCACGCGCCGTCGGGTTCCTGGTAGATCGCCCGCAGCACCAAGGCCGCGTCCAGGGATCCGTCGTGGGAAGCCCGCACCACGGCGCCCGAGTACAGGCCCCGCGACTCGTCCAGGCGGGAGATCGCGTCGAGGGACTCGCGCTTCGGGATGCCCGACGCCGTCACCGCCGGGAACACCGCCTCCAGCGCATCCCAGCCGCTGCGGCCGTCGTCGAGGTCGCCGCACACCAGCGACGCCAGGTGCTGCACGCTTCCCCGCTCCTTGACGCCCATGAAGTCCCCGACCCGCACCGATCCCGGCCGGCACACGCGCCGCAACTCCTCCTGCGCGGTGCGCACCGACACGGCGTGCTCGAAGACCTCCTTGGGGTTCGACTCAAGTTCGGTGCGCGCCGCCGCGTCCTGTTCGGCGCCGCGGCCGAACGCGCGCGTGCCGGCCAGCGGTTGCGTCGCGACCCGGCCCGCGGCGTCCACCGTGACGACCACCTCTGGGCTGAACCCCGCGGCCTCCCGTCCGCCGAGGCGCATCAGGAACGAGCGTGCCGGCGTGTTGCCACGACGCCCCAGTTCGTACGTCGCCGCCAGGTCCACGCGGAACGGGATCCGCAGGACCCGCGACAGGATCACCTTCTGGTACTGCCCCAGCCGGATCTCCTTGACCGCCTGCGCGACCCGCTGGCGGTAGTCCGCCCCGTCCGTGCGGACGTCGACCGGGCTGGGTTCCGGCGGCTGGCGCAACGCGGGCGCATCCAGGATCGCCTGGACCCGCGCGCGGTCCTCGCCCCGGATCTCGACCTCATCGCCGGAGATCCGGACCTCCGTGCGCGGCACGAGCAGCCGCATCAGCTCACCGCCCGGCTCGCCCGCACCGACCAGCCGCAACCCGGGCAACAGCCCGGCGAATCCGAAGTGGACACGCCCGTACGCGTGCCATTCGGGCAGCGGCAGCCGGTCCAGCACGCCCCGCACCGCGGCCCCCGGCGAACCCGACCAGGGTTCGTCGAACTCCACCGCGCCCCGGACGTGCACGTGCGTGGCGTCGAGCGTGACCGACGCGAGGCAGCCCCCGGCGAACGTCCACACACCGTCCTTTTCGTACACCACGTAGTCGTCGAACCCGGCCCGCGCCAGCGCGGTGATGCGCGTCAATGCCCTCATGCCCACTCCCGCACGGCGTACTCGGATCGCCAGTCCACAGTGGATTTCGCCCGGCCGAGGATCGAGTCGAGGATCTCGCCGACCCGCACCGCGGTGTTCGACAGCAGCGACGACGTGACGCCGTGCGTGTGCTCGGTGCCGCCCTGCAGGTAGATGGTGCCGTCCAGATCCGGTGCGACGAGCCGGTAGTCGCGCTCGACGCGCAGCCGGCCGTGCTCGTCGCGGCGGCACCGCCCGGCGAGGTCGCCGAGCAACGGCGTCGGGTCCGCGGGCTGGTAGCCGGTCGCGTAGACGACGAGGTCCGCGTCGAGCACGGTCTTGTCGCCGTTGGTCAGCGACTCCAGGGACACCCGCGCATCGCCGGTGACCTCGATCGGCCGCGATGTGTTGAAGATCCGCAACCGCTGCCTGCCCTGCACCTTCTCCCGGTACAGGCGCCGGTACAACTCGTCGATGAGGTCGATGTCGACGGCCGAGTAGTTCGTGTTGGCGTGGTAGCCCATCAGGCGCCGCTTGACGTCCTCGGGCGCGGTGTAGAAGGCGTCGACACCCTCGGGGTCGAAGATCCGGTTCGCGAAGGCGCTGTCGTCGGACGGGCTGTAGCCGTAGCGTGCGAACACCGCGCAGATCTCGGCGGCGGGGAAGCGTTCGTGCAGGAACGCGGTGACCTCCGCGGCGCTCTGGCCGGCGCCGATGACCACGCAGCGGCCCGGGTCCCGCAGTTCGCCGATCCGGTGCAGCAACTCGTGGTTGTGCCACACGCGGTCGCTCGGAGTGATGCCCTCGGGCAGGTTCGGCCGCAGTCCGGTGCCCATCACGAGGTTGCGGGCGCGGTAGGTCGACCCGTCTGCCGTGCGCACCTCGAAACCGTCGCTGACCGACACGACTTCCTGCCCGTAGCCGACCTGGTCGGCGACCCGCGCGGCGGCCCAGTCGAAGTAGCCGTGGAACTCGATGCGCAGCGGGAAGAGGATCTTGTGGTTGATGAAGTCGGCGAGTCTGCCCTGGCTGTGCAGGTACGACAGGAAGCTGAAGTCGCTGGCCGGGTTGCGCATCGTGACCAGGTCCTTGAGGAACGAGACCTGCATGGTCGCGTCCTCGATGAGCATGCCGCGGTGCCAGCCGAACGCGGCCTGTCTCTCCAGGAAGCGCGCCGTCACCGGTTCAGCCGCGGTCCGGTTGTGCTCGGCCACGGCGATCGCCAGCGCGAGGTTGGAGGGCCCGAAACCCACCCCGATGACGTCGAAGTCCGCCGGTTCTGGCATGCCCGTCCAATCTGTCGATGTACAACACAGGCAACCCTAACCTAAGTTAGGGCAGGCTCAACTACTACATTCGGGCGTGATGTTGATCCCTGACCGGAGGAGGACAGATGCGGGTCGCGATGTTCGGGTACCAGACCTGGGGGCACCGTACGCTGCGTGCACTGCTGAACTCGGAGCACGAGGTGGCGCTGGTCGTCACGCATCCCAAGAGCGAGCACGCCTACGAGAAGATCTGGTCCGACTCGGTCGCGGACCTGGCCGGGGAGCACGGGGTACCGGTGGTGATCGGGGGACGGCCGGACGACGAGGTGGTGCGGCGGCTCAAGGAGGCAGAGCCGGACATCATCGTCGCGAACAACTGGCGGACCTGGCTACCGCCGGAGGTCTTCGCGCTGCCGCCGCGGGGAACGCTGAACGTGCACGACTCGCTACTGCCCGCCTACGCGGGGTTCTCGCCGCTGATCTGGGCGCTCATCAACGGGGAGCAGGAGGTCGGCGTCACCGCCCACATGATGGACGACGACCTCGACGCCGGCGACATCGTGCTGCAGAAGGCCGTCCCCGTCGGGCCACGCGACACCAGCGCCGACCTGTTCCACAAGACCGTCGACCTGATCGGGCCGGTGGTCACCGAGGCACTGGCGGCGATCGCCGCCGGCCGCACCGACTTCGTTCCGCAGGACCGCACCAAGGCCAGCTTCTTCCACAAACGGTCCATTGAGGACAGCCGCATCGACTGGGCGTGGCCGGCCGCGGACATCGAGCGGCTGATCCGCGCCCAGTCCGACCCGTACCCGAACGCCTTCACCTTCCACAACGGACATCGGCTGCGGATCACCGGGGCGTCGGTGTCGGACGGCCGCTACGGCGGCACGCCGGGCCGGATCTTCATCAGGGAAGGCGATGGCGTCGTGATCGTCGCGGGCGCGGACGCGCGGTCCGGCCGCAACCACGGCCTGCGTGTCGAACGGGTCCGCACTGAAGACGGCACCGACCTCACCGCGCCGGAGTACTTCCGCACCATGGGCGGCTACCTCACGGCGCAGCCTTCCTCGCGCGGCTAGGCGCCACGCGCGGTGGCTCGTTGGGCATCTTCGGATAGACCGGCGGCCACGGCGCGTCCATCAGGCCGTTCGCCATGTCACGGCCGGACATCTCCAGCAGCGGTTCGATCGACTGGGGCCGGGCGCCGGCCCACGGGTCGCCGCGCTCGGCGACCAGCGCGGGCACGGTGGCGATCGTCAGCTCCTCCGGCACCACCGTCGCCAGCTCGTCCCAGCCGATCGGCGCTGACACCTGCGCCCCGGTCCTCGGCCGCACGCACCACGCCCCGAACACCGTCTTGTGCGGCGCGTTCTGGTTGAAGTCCACGAAAACCCGCGCGCCCCGCTCCTCTTTCCACCACTGCGCCGTGATCAGCACCGGATGCCGCCGCTCCAGCTCGCGCGCGAGCGCGACCGCGGCGGCACGGACCTGGTAGCCGTCCCACCGTGGCTCCAGCGACACGTAGATGTGCAGCCCCCGCGAACCGGTGGTCTTGATCTGCGCCTCGATGCCCAGCTCCACCAGCAGCTCCCTGGTCAGCACCGCGGCCTCCCGCACCTGGTCGAACGTCACCCCCGGCGAGGGGTCCAAATCGACCCGCAGCTCGTCGGTCACCTCCGGCGTCGCGGCGCGGATCGGCCACACGTGGAACCCGATGCACCCGAGGTTGACCCCCCACAGCACGTGCGCGAGATCGGCCGCGACCAGCGCGTCGCTCGTCGTGCCGTTCGGGGTGGACACCACCGTCGTCGTCAACCACGGCGGCGCCGAGGACGGCACCCGTTTCTGGAACCAGGACTTGCCGCCCGCGCCGTCGGGATAGCGCTCCAGCAGCAACGGGCGGCCCTGCAACGTCGCGAGCAACGGTCCGGCCACGGCCTGGTAGTACCGGACGAGGTCGAGCTTCGTCTCGCCGCGTTGCTTGAAGTAGACCTTCTCCGGATGGGAGATCGTGACGCCCTCGACCTGGACGCTCATGTGGCCACCTCGGTGAACAGCGACGCCAGCTCCGCGGGCGGCACCTCTTCCAGCTGCGCGTACGTGCACGACGCCGGCTGCCGGTCGGGCCGGAACCGCACGAGCCGGGTCCCGTGCCGGAACCGTCCTGATTGGACGTGCTCGTAGCGCACCTCGGCCACCCACTCGATCCGCACCGGCTCCCACGACAGGTCCTTGCCCGCGTTCCACCGGCTCTGCGCGCCGGGCAGCCGCCCGCCCGCCGCGGCCTGCGCGACCGCCCAATCCTGCCACGGATGACCGTCGGTCGCGTTGTGCCGCAACGGTTCCAGCTCGGCGACGAGCTCGCGGCGCCGGGCCGCGGTGAAGCTGCTGGCGACCCCGACGTGGTGCAGCGTCCCCTCGTCGTCGTACAACCCGAGCAGCAGCGAGCCGATGCCCTTGCCGTCGACGTGCCACCGGAAGCCGGCGACCACGCAGTCCGCCGTGCGCTCGTGCTTGACCTTCCACATCACGCGCCGGTCCTGCTCGTAGGGCGCGTCCGCGGGCTTGGCCATCACGCCGTCGAACCCCGCGCCCTCGAACCGCCGGAACCAGTCCTCGGCGACCGCGGGATCGTCCGTCATCGGCGTGAGATGGACCCGCGCGAGCTCGCCGCTCACCACCTCCGCCAGCCGCCGCCGACGCTCCCCGAACGGCTCGTCCAGCAGGCTCTTGTCGTCGAGCGCGAGAAGGTCGAAGACCACGAAACTCGCCGGGGTCTCGCCCGCGAGCTTGCGCACCCGCGAGGCCGCCGGGTGCAGCCGCAGTTGCAGGCTTTCGAAATCCAGACCGGACTCGGTGACGATCACGATCTCCCCGTCCACGACACAGCGGGTGGGAAGCGCTTCCTTCAGCAGCTCGACCAGTTCCGGGAAATACCGGGTGAGCGGCCGGTCGTTGCGTGACCCCAGTTCGACTTCGTCGCCGTCCCGGAAAACCACACACCGGAATCCGTCCCACTTGGGTTCGTAAAGCAAATTCTCGCCGCGCGGTACTTCGTGCACCGCTTTCGCGAGCATGGGCCGCACGGGCGGCATCACGGGAAGGTCCACAAGGCGATGTTAGGCCCTTCCGCCATGGGGTATCCACCCAGATGGGTGACATCTGTGCAGGTCAGTGAGTTGCGGCACGGAAGGTCAGCGCTTCCAATGTGAAGAAGTCGGGGAAGGGAGTAAGGGTGACAACATCCAATTTGGCCGCTGTCGATATTGGACAGGGAATCTCGAACGCCTGGAGCACGATCGCCACGTTCGTGCCGAAACTGGTCGCGTTCCTCGTGATCATGGTGATCGGCTGGCTCATCGCGAAGGCCATCGCCAAGATCGTCGACAAGATACTGGACAAGGTCGGCTTCAACCGCGCCGTCGAACGCGGTGGCATCAAACAGATGCTGGCCAGGAGCAAATACGACGCCTCCGGCATCATCAGCAAACTCATCTACTACGCGATCCTGCTGATCGCACTGCAGATCGCACTCGGCGTGTTCGGCCCGAACCCGGTGAGCGCGATGGTGGCTGGCATCGTGGCGTGGCTGCCGCGGGCGGTCGTCGCGGTCATCATCATCGTCGTCGCCGGCGCGATCGCGCGGGCGGTGCGCGACCTGGTCGGCAGCGCGCTCAGCGGCCTGTCCTACGGCAAGGTCATCGCCACGGTCGCGGCCGTGTTCATCTGGGGCCTCGGCATCGTCGCGGCCCTGAACCAGATCGGCGTCGCGACCACCGTCACCACCCCGGTGCTCGTCACCGTGCTCGCGATGGTCGCCGGTGTCGTGATCGTCGGCCTGGGCGGCGGCCTCGTCCGGCCCATGCAGCAGCGCTGGGAAAGCTGGCTCGGCCGCGCCGAGCGGGAGATGCCTGCCGCACGGGCACAAGCACAGGCCTACCAGCGTGGGCGTGAGGACGCTGCGCGCACCGGCGCGGGCGCGCCGACCAGCGAGGCTCCCACGGAACAGATGCAGCAGCCGACCGGCACCGCGTCCCGGCCGGCAGGCGGTCAGGGACCCGGCCCGATGCCGCCCAGCACCGGCCAGAGGCCGCCTTCCAGCGGTCAGGGACCCGGCCCCATGCCGCCGACCGGCGGCCAGGGATAGCGGCGACGTGCGGGACGGCCGGCCTTCGGGCCGGCCGTTTCGCTATGCCGGGTCGACGTCGCGCCAGGCCTGGTAATCGGGGCGGTCGATGCGCTTGGCCAGAGCGCAGACGGCGAGCAGGCGCGCGGTGAACCAGTCGGCCTGCGTCCAGTCGGCGGGCGAGGTGAAGCGCCAGCCCGCTTCCTTCGCCGCGTCGACCAGGCCACGGGCGTATCCGGCGAGCAGCACCACGCCCGCGACCGCCGCCGACCCCTCGACGCCCATGGTCACGATGTCGCGGACGGCGGCCGAATGCTGGTCGATCGCCGCGGTCAACCCAGGCACGGCAGCGGCGGCCAGCAGCCCGGCGCCCACCTGCTCATGGAGGCGCATCAACGTCCAGTGGGCCCGGAACTCCACGCCCAAGGCCGGCAAACTCGCCATGCCCATCAAGGTAACTCGAACGGGGCCTCGTCCGAATGCCTGTTCGTCAGATGTGACGTAGAATGCACGACCCGATGGGCCGGGTGCTGGGTGTGGACGCGTGCAAGGCGGGCTGGGTCGGGATCGCGCTGGACGACGTTCGCGCCTATGTCGCGGCCTCGATCGGCGAACTGGTCGCCCTGGCGGAGGCCGATGGGCCGGCCGAGGTGGTGGGCATCGACATCCCGATCGGCCTGCTCCGGTCCTCGGTGTTCCTGGTCCCGGTGCGTGCCGCGCTGGAGGCGCCCGATCACGCCACCGCGTCGGCGATCAACCGGGAACGCGTTGGCGAGGGCGTGTCGATACAGGCCTACGGGCTGCGGTCGAAGCTGCTGCAGGTGGACGAGTGGGTGCGCGAGACCGGCCGCCGCGCGGTGGAGGTGCATCCGGAGGTGACGTTCGCGCAGCTGGCGGGCGCGCCGCTCACCGTCGGCAAGCACACGTGGGCGGGGGCGGAGCTGCGGCGTGGCCTGCTCGCCGACGCGGGCATCGTGCTGTCCGGCCTCGGCGCCGCCGGACAGCGCGCCGGCGTGGACGACGTGCTCGACGCGGCCGCCGTCGCCTGGTCCGCCCGCCGTGTCGCGCTCGGTACGGCGATCGCGCGCCCCGACCCGCCCGAGGTGTTCGCCGACGGGGTCGCCTGCGCGGTGTGGACCTGACCGATGAGTTCCCGCCCGGCGGCGAGTCTTGAGTCCATGAAGATTTCGCATGTGGCGACCGTGGGTGTGCCGGTCGCGGATCAGGACCGCGCGCTGGAGTTCTACCTCGGCACGCTCGGCTTCGAGAAGCAGTACGACATGACGCTGGGCGGCGGTATGCGATGGCTCGTGGTCGCGCCGGCGGGGGCGGCGACGTCGATCGCGCTCGAACTCGCGACCGAGGACCGCGCGCCAGGGGTGGACACCGGAATCCGGCTCGTCACCGGCGACGCGGCCGCGGACCACGCCGAACTCGAGTCGCGCGGCGTCGACGTCGACCCGGAGGTGTTGCGCTGGCCCGGGGTTCCGCCGATGTTCGCCTTCCGCGACCAGGACGGCAACCGGTTGGTCCTGGTCGAGGCGTGAATCCGTCTGCGACGATCACGGTATGACACCTGAAGAGTTGCTGACCACCACCCGGACCGTTCGCAAGCGTCTCGACTTCGACCGGCCGGTGCCGCGCGAGCTGGTCGAGCAGGCGATCACGCTCGCGCTGCAGGCGCCGAGCGGGTCGAATCGGCAGGACTGGCACTGGATCGTGGTCACCGACCCCGATCAGCGCGCGGAGCTCGCCAAGCTGTACCAACGGTCGCGCACGACCTTCCAGACCTGGGGCGAGGCGCCCGAGCAGCGCTATGCCGACAACCCGGCACGCATGGCGGCACACGAGCGGGTGATCTCCAGCGCCGACTACCTCGCCGAGCGCATCGGCGACGTTCCGGTGCTGGTCATCCCCGCGCTCTGGGTGCCGCGCGGCGAGTTGCCGACCGGCAACCAGGCGGGCTTGTGGGCGTCGATCCTGCCCGCGGCGTGGAGCTACATGCTCGCGGCGCGCATGCTGGGGCTGGGCACGGCGTACACGTCGGTGCATCTGGAGAACGAGCACGAGGCCGGCGAGATCCTGGGCCTGCCCCGCGAGGTGCGGCAGGCGGGGCTGATCCCGACGGCGTTCTACACCGGGGATTCCTTCAAGCCCGCACGCCGCCAGCCGCTTGCGGAGGTGCTGCACCACGACCGGTGGTGACGCCCGGCCGCCTTGTCGACGGCCGGGCGCACGGTCACTGCGCGATTTCCGAGAAGGCCATCCGGACGGCTTTCGGGTCGGCGAAGTTGGCGACGTCCGCGGAGGTCTCCTTGCCCACCGGCGAGCCGAGAGCCGCGAACGCCTCCTCCTTGGAGGCCCAGTCCAGGGTCGTGATGACGAAGAACGGCGGCTTCGAGCCGTCCGGGTTCTCACACGGCCCCCAGGCGGCCGCGACGAGGTTCGGCAACTTCGCCGCGAGCGGGATGTGCACCTCGCGGTAGTACTTGAGGAACTTCTCGGGGTCCGCGGGGTGGTCGTACACCACGGTGAGTCGGTACATCGGGTTCCTTCCGTCGGTTTGCCGCTCAGCGATATCACAGATCATCGGCGTGCGGCACTGCCCGGCCCAGCCGCGCGGGCGGCTCAGCCGAAGAAGTCGCGGTGCCGCCGCACGAAACCGGCGAACGTGAGCGCTGTCTCTCCGGTGAGATCGGGGACGGTCGAGGTCACCCTGTCGGCGCCGCCCGTGCGGTAGGCGCGGGCGACCTCGATCAGGGCGTCGGCCTGGAACTCGGGCACCCCGCGGCTCACCATCGCCGCCCGGGCTTCGTCGTCGGGATGGTGGACGTAGCGGACCGGCTTGCCGAGCACGTCGGAGAACACTTCGGCTGCCTCGACGTAGGTCAACGCTTGCGGTCCGGTGAGGTCGTAGATCCGGCCGTCGTGGCCCTCGGTGGTGAGCACCCGCGCGGCGACCCTGGCCACGTCACCGGCGTCGATGAAGCTGACGGGCGCGGTGATCAGCGGCTGGCTGAACACGCCCGCCTCGCGGATGGAGGGCTGACGCAGGAAGTTCTGCAGGTAGAAGTTGGGCCGCAGGATCGTCCACCGCAGCCCGGACTCTTCGAGCGCTCGCTCGACCGGCCGGTGCAACCGCGCGATCGCCGAGAGTCCCTCGTCCGCGCGCCAGACCGACAGCTTCACCACCCGCGTTCCGGCGGCACGGGCGGCTTCGAGCAGGTTCAGCTCGTGCGCCGTCTGGTCCGGCCCGGTCGCCCCCAGCAGGAACACGGTGCCGACCCCGTCGAGCGCTGGCGCCAGGGTGCCGGGCTCGGCGAGGTCGAGTGTCACCGCCTGCCGGCCGGCTGCCACGGCCGCCGCCGTTTTGCCGGGGTCCCGGTACGCGGCCCGGACGGGCGCGCCGACTGTCCCGAGGTGCTCGAGCAGGGCGGTGCCGACGTTACCGCCCGCACCGGTTACCAAGATCATCTGTCCCCCACGTTTTCGGTGCCTGCCACCAGGACTTCTGACGCTAGCGCAGCCGAAGGTGGCCTTCGCCGCCTTATTGGGGCTGAAGGCCACCTTCGACGCCCATTCGGGACGCGGTCCCGAGCTGCTTACGGTGTGCCGCAACACCGCGACCCCGTATTCTGGATGACGTGAGCGAGCCAGCGAGCACCGTACGGGCCGAGGACCAACCGTCCTGGGTCGATGTCGTGCGCCGCACCGAGCACGGAGAGACAGTCTCTGTCGTCGCCCACGGCGAACACGTCGCGGACGTGGTGCCGTCCGGCGAGCTGGACCGGCTGCGCGAGACTATCGACGTGCTGTCCGACACCGACCTCGTTCGCGACCTGGCCGAAGGCCTGGCCGACGCTCGCGCAGGCCGCGTCTTCTCTGCCGGCGACGTCGCCGCTGACCTCGCCTCTCGCCGCGAAGCTGGCGAATGACGCAAGGTCTCCCCTACGCCGTCACCTTCACGCCGGCGGCCCGTCGAAGGCTGGCCAAGCTGCCGTTGTCAGCTGCTTCCGCCCTGTACGAGCACCTGACCGGCCCAGTCGCTGGGAACCCCTACCGCCTCGGCAAGCCGCTCGACGAGCCATTCCACGAAGTGTGGACAGCCCGACGCGGTGAATATCGGGCGTTGTACTCGATCGACGATGACCAGCGAACCGTCACCGTGCTGGCGGTCGCACATCGCCGGGACGCTTATCGGTCGCGTTAACCGAAGCAGTGCGTCGCCATTTTCAGAATCGCCAGTACCGAGGTAGCTCAGCGAAATTTCATCGATAACCGCGCTGCGCGGGTCAAGGTGCCGGACGCATCGCCCAACGTTGTTGCAGGCGTGGCCGCGAGTGCCACCCCACGGATAAGGCGAGTAGCTTTGCGGAATTCGCTCGACTTTGCCATTGAAAAGAAGCTCCAGGATAAGAACCCATGGACGAAGTGAAGACCAAGACATGGAATTTCGAACTTCGTCAGGGTTGATCCGACTGCCGTGGTCAACCCAAGGCCCACTGAAGCACCGCGACACCAACGCGGGCCGCACAGTTCCATGGCCGCCCGTGTTGACGGAGCTGCCCCATGATCACATCGACAAGTTCGGCATAGCGCGGAACGGCATACTGTTCCATGGGGCGCGCGCCGGCGGCCGGGTCGGAAGCACGGGCTACGGCCGGGTATGGCGACAGCACGAGCGCGAGTGTTCATGCCAGAGTTGGCGTTCGATGTCTGGTGAGCGTGGACACGCATTGGACACGGGCAGCCGCGCAGGAGCGCATCCGGCTGCACACGACCGCCAAAACGAAGATCACCCCCGTGCCCTGTTTCCGCAGGTCACGGGGGTGATTCGGCTGGTGTGGCGGGTAGAGGATTCGAACCTCTGAAGGCAGTGCCGTCTGATTTACAGTCAGATCCCTTTGGCCGCTCGGGCAACCCGCCATGACCGGTCCAACCGGCCGGGACACAGCGTACCGAACGCCACCACGGCGGGGGCAACCGGGTTGATGGTCAGCGCTATGGTGTGGCCTACCGGACAAGCGAGAGTACTAGGTGGGAACGTGGCCGATCCGTCGTTCGACGTGGTGAGCAAGGTTGATCGCCAGGAGGTGGACAACGCCGTGAACCAGGCCGCGAAAGAGCTGTCCACCCGGTTCGACTTCCGTGGGGTCAACGCGAAGGTCTCGTGGGCCGGTGAGGAAGCCATCGCCATCGAGGCCGAGACCGAGGAGCGCGCGCTCGCGGCCGTCGAGGTGTTCAAGGAGAAGCTGATCAAGCGCGGCATCTCGCTCAAGGCGTTCGACGCCGGGGAACCCGCCTCGTCCGGCAAAATCTACAAGATCAGCGGCAAGATCATCCAGGGTATCGACTCGGAGAAGGCGAAGAAGATCGCCAAGTTCATCCGCGACGAGGCGCCCAAGGGTGTCCAGGCCCAGATCCAGGGCGACCAGCTTCGTGTCTCGGGCAAGAAGAAGGACCACCTGCAGGACGTCATCACCCTGCTCAAGGGTCAGGACTTCGACATCGCGCTGCAGTTCACCAATTACCGCTGACCGTACGCGGCGAGATCGACACGTGGTGTAATTCCGGTGCTCACCATCGAGGAGGACACCGGACATGCGCTGGGTCGGGATTCTTGCGCCGCTCGTGGCTTTCATCTGTCTCGTGACCGCCGCGCCGGCGGCCGGGGCCGCGTCCGGGACGCGGCTTGCCCAGGGCGCCTACCCGCGCCTGATCCGGCTCGAGGACAGCGCCTACCGGGGGCGCATCGTCGCCGCGGTGTCCAGTTGGGACGGTAGGGGCGCCTATGCGCCGATCTTCGAGAGTACCGACGAGGGGCGCAGTTTCCACCAGATCGGCGAGATCCGCGACCCCGCGGCCGGCGAGTGCTGTGGCACCCTCTACGAACTGCCCCAGCGGGTCGGCAGGCTCCCTCGTGGCACGCTGGTCTGGGCCGCCGCCTACGGCCAGGACGGCGGGCCCGACCGGCAGATGTCGATCCGGCTCTACACCAGCCGCGACGGTGGGCGGCACTGGTCCTTCCTCTCCGAGGCGGCCCGCTCGCACAACAACGACGGCCTCTGGGAACCCGAGCTGACCGTCGACGCGGGCGGAACGCTCTGGGTGCACTTCGCCGACGAGACCGAAGCTCCGCGCTACGCCCAGGTGCTCAACCGCGTCGGGTCGACCGACGGGGTCACCTGGGGCACCAAGCAGATCACCGTGGCCATCCCACCCGACCGGGTCCGGCCCGGCATGCCGAACGTCCTGCAACTCCCCGACGGGCGCTACTACTTCGGCTACGAGATCTGCAACTACGGCAACCGCTACTGCGACCCCTACTTCAAGATCTCCCCCGACGGCGCCAACTTCGGCTCGCCGAACGACCCCGGCACGCGCGTCAACACCGCGAGCGGCGCGTACTTCCAGCACGCGCAGACCGTGACGCTCTTCCCCGGAAACAAGCTCGTCATGGTCGGCCAGATCTACACCGACCGCACCGGCAAGCCACTGCCCGGCAACGGCAAGGTGCTGCTCGCCAACGACAACTTCGGCACCGCCGACTGGTACGAGATCCCCGCCCCCGTCAAGGTTCCCGGCGCGTACAACAACTGGTGCCCCAACTACAGCTCGACCCTGCTGCCGGTCGACAACGGCCGGGACGTGCTGGAGATCGCCGCCGACTACGCCAACGGCGTCTGCACGACCTACTTCGCCAAGGGACCGCTGTAGGCCTGCCGCAAGGCGGCCGCGAACGTCTCGATCGGCTGCGCGCCCGAGACGCCGTACCGCTCGTCGAGTACGAAGAACGGGACGCCGTTCACGCCCAGCGCCCGCGCCTGCTCCACGTCGGCGCGCACCTCGTCGGCGTAGGTGCCCTCCTTCAGCACGCGCCGCGCCTCGTCCCCGTCCAGCCCGGCGTCGACCGCCACGGACACCAGCGACTCCTCGTCGAACAGCGACCGCTGCTCGGTGAAGTAGGCGCGGAAGAACCGTTCGGTCACCGCCGCCTGGACACCCCGCTCCCGTGCCAGGTGCAGCAGACGGTGCGCGTCGAAGGTGTTGCCGATGAGGCCGCCGTCGAGGTGGTACTCGAGCCCGTCCGCGGCGGCGAGCTGCGCCAGCTGCTGCTCCATGGCCTGCACGTCGGGCTCGCTGCGCCCCAGCTTGGCCGCGAGCAACGCCGCCTTCGGCACGGCCTCGCCGCGCGGCATCCGCGGGTCGAGTTCGAACGAGCGGTACACGATCTCGACCTCGTCGCGATGCTCGAACCCCGCCAGCGCGCGCTCGAAACGCCGCTTGCCGAGATAGCACCACGGACAGACCACATCGGACCAGATGTCAACTCGCACGATCAGCTGAACGTGCGCTCAGTCGTCGCTATTCCGCAGCAGCGCGGCGAACCACACGCCGAGCACCTGCTGCACTTCTTCCCGCGTGGCCGCGGGGTCATCGGCCTCCGCGATCATCAGCGCAGCCTCCATCACGGCGCTGAGCACCAGCTGGGCCAGCGCGCGCACGGGCTGCGGGACCAGCAGCCCCGCGTCGATGAACCTGGTGAACGCGTCGGCGAGCAGCCCGAGCCCGTACTCCGACTCGATCTCCCGCCACGAACGCCAGCCCAGCACCGCCGGCGCGTCGAGGAGCGCGATCTGCCGGACCTCGTCGCGCAGGCAGGCGTCGAGGAACACGTTCAGCCCCGTGGCCATCATGACGAGCGGGTCGCCCGCGCCCTCTAGCACGGCGTTGACCTCGGCGGTGATCTCGCGTTCGACCTCCTCGAAGACCGCGCGGAACAGGCCCTGCTTGTCGCCGTAGTGGTGGTAGAGCGCGCCCCGCGTCACCCCGGCTGCCCGCACGATCTCGTCAGCCGGGACAGCCTGATAGCCGCGTGCCGCGAACAGTGCGCGTGCGGCGGCTACCAGTGCCGCCTTGGTGCTGTTGGATCGATCCTGCTGACTGCGTCGCACGGCCACTACTGTGTCATCGTGCTCGGGTCCTGCTACCTCCGGTCGGATTGGTAGGGAGCCGTGGCGCCCGCGAACTCGAGGATGTGCCGCACCACCGCCTCGGGCCGGTCCTCCGAGATGAACGTGTACGTGTCCGCGACCTCGACCAGCCGCGCGTCGGGCAACTGCGCGGCGAGGCGGCGCGCCATGCGGATCGGGAAGACCTTCTCCTCGCTCCCCCACACCAGCAGCACCGGCCGGTCGAATGTGCGCAGCTTCTCTGCCGCCTCCAGCGTGTACCGCGGGTGCACCGTGCTCAGGAGCTTGCGCGCGTCCCGGCGTACGCCCGCGGAGCGGCGGATCGGCGCGAAATACGCTTCGAGGACCCCCGGCTCCGGCGGCCGCTTGACCATCCAGCCGAACGCCACCGGCAGCCGGTGCAGCGCCTTGACCTGCAGCAGCCGCGCCACCACGGTCATCGAACCCGGCACCTTGGCGAACGCCGTCAAGGGTTTGAACAGCGGCGGGAAGAAGTGGGTGAAGGTGTCGGACGGCAGCAGCACCACGCGGCCGACCCGTTCGGGGTGCCTGGCCACCATGATCTGGGTGAGCGCGCCACCGGTATCGCTGCCGACGAGGATCACGTCGCGCAGGTCCAGTGCGTCCAGGAAATCGGCGATGAGCTCGGCGTTTCCGGCCGGGGTGAGGTCGGCGTCCGCGCGCATCGGGGTCTCGTGCGAGCCGAGCGGCCAGTCCGGCGCGATGCAACGGAATCCGGCCTCGGCGACGCCCGGCACGACCTTCCGCCACAGCTGGGCGTTGGTGAGAACCCCGTGCACGAAGACCACGGGTTGCCCGGAACCTCTTTCGTAGTAGCGGATCTCGCCCTGCGGCAATGGCAAGCGGTGCTCTTGTCCTAGATTCGTCATCCCGTCAATTTACATACGTGGTGTATGTATGTAAAGGCCGAGGCTAGGGTGGACCCCCGAACGGCTGACTCGATCGAAGGGGGCTGGCGATGAAGGGCATCGTGCTGGCGGGCGGCAGCGGGACGCGGCTGCATCCGATCACCCAGGCGGTGTCCAAGCAGTTGCTGCCGGTCTACGACAAACCGATGATCTACTACCCCATCTCGGTGCTGATGCTCGCCGGGATCCGGGAAATCCTGATCATCTCGACCCCCGCCGACCTGCCGAGCTTTCGGCGCCTGCTGGGCTCGGGCGACCAGTTCGGACTGCGGCTGAGCTACGCCGAGCAGCCGAGCCCCAACGGTCTTGCCGAGGCGTTCGTGATCGGCGCGGACTTCATCGGCGACGACCCGGTGGCGCTCGTGCTGGGCGACAACATCTTCTACGGTCAGGGTTTCTCGAGCCGGATGCGGCAAGAAGTGTCCGCTTTGGACGGTTGCGTGCTGTTCGGCTATCCGGTGAAGGACGCGCAGCGCTACGGCGTCGGCGAGACGGACGCGGACGGGCGTCTGGTGTCGATCGAGGAGAAGCCGGCCCGGCCGAAGTCGACCAAGGCCATCACGGGTTTGTACTTCTACGACAACCAGGTCGTCGAGATCGCGCGCGGGCTGAAGCCCTCGGCTCGCGGGGAACTGGAGATCACCGACGTCAACCTGACCTACCTGCGCCAGGGCCGGGCGAAGCTGGTCGATCTGGGGCGCGGGTTCGCCTGGCTGGACACCGGAACGCACGACTCGCTGCTGGCGGCGGGCCAGTTCGTGCAGGTGCTGGAGCACCGGACGGGCGTGCGGATCGCCTGCCTGGAAGAAGTCGCGCTGCAGATGGGCTACATCACGCCGGACGAATGCCTCGCGCTGGGACTGAAGATCTCCAAGTCCGGCTACGGCGACTACGTGGTATCGGTGGCACGCTCGGCCGGCGCTCAGAACTGACGCCGAGCCATGTCCTCCAGCCGCGCGATGCGGTCGGCGATCGGCGGGTGGGTCGATCGAGCAGAAGCCCGCCCGGCCGAAGTCGACCAACGCCATCACGGGCTTGCACCTCCACGACAACCAGGCCGTCGAGATCGCGCGCACTGAAGCCCTCGAAGCTGGCCGACCTCGGGCGCGGGTGTCGATGGCACCCTCCGCCGGCGCTCAGAACTGACGCCGGGCCATTTCCTCCAACCGCGCGATGCGGTCGGCGATCGGCGGGTGGGTCGAGAACAGCCGGGAGAACGACTCGCCGGGGCGGAACGGGTTCGCGATCATCAGGTGTGCTTGCGAGACCAGATTCGGCGCCGGGACGAGCGGCGCGCGGCGGGTGCCGATCTCCAGTTTCCGCAGTGCCGAGGCCAGGGCGAGCGGGTCGCCGGTCAGCTCCGCCCCTGAGGCGTCCGCCTGGTACTCGCGCGAACGGCTGACCGCCATCCGGATGACGGCGGCCGCGATCGGGCCGACCAGCACGAGCAGGAGCGCGACGAACGGGTTGCCGCCCTCACGGTCGTCGCCGCCGAAGAACAGGGCCAGGTTGGCCAGCACGCTGATCATGCTCGCCAGCGCGCCCGCCACGCACGAGATCAGGATGTCCCGGTTGTAGACGTGCGACAACTCGTGCCCCAGGACCGCCCGCAGTTCGCGCTCCTCCAGCAGGCCCAGAATCCCCGTCGTGCAGCACACCGCCGCATGCCGCGGGTTCCGGCCGGTCGCGAACGCGTTCGGCGCCGTGGTCGGGCTCACGTACAGCGCGGGCATCGGCTGCCGGGCCGACGTGGCCAGTTCCCGCACGATCCGGTACATCACCGGCTGCTCGGGCTCCGAAACCGGCCGCGCCCGCATCGCACGCAGCGCCAGCTTGCCCGAGTTGAAGTACGCGTAGGCGTTCATCGCCAGCGCGATCGCCAGCCCGATGAACAGCGCCCCGCGCCCGAACAGCGAACTGATCCCGATGATGATCGCACTCAGCAGCCCGAGCAGGAGCGCGGTCTTGAGCCCGTTCTGGTGCCTGTGCACGTGCCCTGCGCCTCCCTTCTCGCGACACCCTCCGACGAGTGAAACGCGCGGGGACCAGGCGAAAGTTCCGCCACTCTGGTTTGCCACGGCGTCGTTTCGACCAACATCACGTTAGAGTCCGACCGGGAGGATGTGGTGTTCGTCAATCGTCGTCGACTGTTCGTGCTGGTGGCGGGCCTCGGACTGAGCCCGGTCGCGACCGCCGCGGCGGCGCCGCGTGTCACGAGTGTGGACGTCGGGCCCCGGCCCGGCCCGGTGGCGGTGAACTCCACCACCGGCAGCGTCTACGTCGGGTGTGGCGACGGGACCGTGACGATCGTCGGCGGCGGGCTCATCCCCGCCGACGCCGACGACCTCGCCGTGGACGAGATCACCGGCCGTGTCTACGCCGCGAACCGCACGGCGGGCACCGTCACCGTGTTCGACGCCGACGGGGATCTACGCAGCGTCGTGCCCTGCGGCCCCGGCGCTGCCGTGCTGGACGTGGACGCCGACGCCGACCGCCTCTACGTGGGCAGCGCGTCGGCCGCCAGCGTCGCCGTCGTCGACACGATCGCGAGCGTCCTCGACGCCTTGCTGCACGGCACCGGCACCGGCTACGCCGCGCTGCGCGTGCACCGCGGCAGCCAAGTGGCCTACCTCACGAGCCCCGCGGAGAACGCCGTCCACGTTCTCGACCTGGCCAGCGGAGACTTCACCGCGAGCATCCCGGTCGGCCAGTCGCCCAGCGGAACAGCGGTGCATCAGGAGAGCAACACCGTCTACGTGGCGAACTCGGGCATCCACCACCTATCTGTCGTCGATGGCGCCTCGCGCACCCAGCGCGAGACGATCCTGCTGCGCAGCGAGGCGTCCTCGGTCGCCGTGCACCAGTCGAGCCACACCGTCTACTGCAACGGCGGCCCGGACGGCATCGTCAGGATCGACGGGGTCATGGCGAAGATCACCGGCGAACTCTCGCTCGGCATCAATCCGGGTCAGGTCGCGGTGGACCAGGACACGAAAACCGTTTATGTCACCGACCCCGTGCACGGTCTGCTGCACGTCATCACGAATTTCTGAGCCTGGAGCAACTCCGGGTATAGGGTCGGGTCACATGAAACTAGGTCTACACGTTCCCAATTTCACCTGGCCGGGCGGCGCCGGGACGATGGGCCCCGATCTCGCCGGGTTCGCCAGGGCCGTGGACGAGGCGGGCTTCGAATACCTGTCGGTGATGGATCACTTCTTCCAGATCCGCGGCGTCGGACCGGCCGAGAACGACATGCTCGAGGCCTACACGGCGCTCGGATTCCTTGCCGCGCATACGCAACGGGTCAAGCTGCTGACGCTGGTGACCGGCGTGCACTACCGGGAGCCGGGCCTGCTCGCGAAGGCGATCACCACGCTCGACGTGCTTTCCCAGGGACGTGCCGTGCTCGGCATCGGCGCGGGCTGGAACGAGCAGGAGTCGCGGGGCCTCGGCTTCCCGTTCCCGCCCGTGAAAGAACGTTTCGACATGCTCGAGGAAACGCTGCGATACATCCGGCAAATGTGGTCCGATGACGACGGCCCGTTCGAGTCCGCGCACATCAAGGCGGAACGTCTGCTGAATGTTCCGCAAACGCTCAGCAAACCGAGTCCGCCGCTCATGATCGGTGGCAGTGGCGAGAAGAAGACGCTGCGCCTCGTCGCGAAATACGCCGACGCGTGCAACCTTTTCGGCACGCCGGAACTCGAACACAAACTCGACGTGCTGCGCGGGCACTGCGAGACGGAAGGCCGCGACTACAACGAGATCACCAAGACGACGCTGGCCGGCATGAATCCGGACCAGATCGACGATCTCAAGACCGAACTGCGCCGGCAGGCCGGCCTCGGCATCGACACGGCGTTCGTGATGATCCCCGGCGGCCCGAACCTGGACGCGATCGAAGTGCTCGGCAAGGACGTCATTCCCGAAATAGCCGGTTACTGAGGCCTGTCACATGAAACTAGGACTGAGCGTTCCCGATTTCACCTGGCCTGGCGGGCCTGCCAGGCTCGGCCCCGATCTCGCCGACGCCGTGCGGGCGGGGGACGAGGCAGGCTTCGAATACCTGTCGATCATGGACCACTTCTTCCAGATCCCGTATGTCGGCCCGGTCGAGAACGACATGCTCGAGGCGTACACCGCACTGGGCTTCATCGCCGCGAACACGGCACGCATGAAGCTGCTCACCCTGGTCACCGGCGTGCACTACCGGCAGCCGGGGTTGCTCGCGAAAGCGGTCACCACGCTGGACGTGCTCTCCCGCGGGAGGGCGATCCTCGGCATCGGCGCGGGCTGGAACGAGCAGGAGTCCAAGAGCCTCGGCTTCCCGTTCCCGGCCATGAAAGAGCGCTTCGAGATGCTCGAGGAAGCGCTGCGATACATCCGGCAGATGTGGTCGGATGACGACGGCCCGTTCGAGTCCGCGCACATTCGAGCCGAACGCCTGATGAACGTGCCGCAGGCATTGAGCAAACCGCACCCTCCGATCCTGATCGGCGGCAGCGGGGAGAAGAAGACGCTGCGCCTCGTCGCGCGGTACGGCGACGCCTGCAACATCGCCGGCGGCCCGCAGCTGGCGCACAAACTCGACGTGCTGCGTGGACACTGCGAAGCGGAAGGCCGCGACTACAACGAGATCACCAAGACGACGCTGGCGAGGCTGGCTCCCGGCAAGACCGACGATCTCAAGGCCGAACTCCGAGAGCAGGCCGAGCTCGGCATCGACGTCACCTTCGTCTCGATCCTTGGTGGCCCGAGGCTGGACGTGATCGACGAGCTCGCCAAGGACGTCATCCCCGAGGTGGCCGATTACTGAATCCCCGCACTTCCGGGCACTAATTCACGAAACCGGCTCCCTGTAACGACACTCCCGTCGCATCCGACCCTTGAGGCAGTCGGATGCGGCGGGAGTTCTTTCATGAAAATCAGCGTCTTCGGTCTTGGCTACGTCGGTTGTGTGTCCGCCGCGTGCCTTGCCGGTCGCGGGCACGAGGTCATCGGGGTCGACGTGAACCCGGTGAAGGTCGAGCTGGTCCGCAGCGGGAAGGCACCCGTTGTGGAGGAGCGGATCGGCGAGCTGACCGCGGAAGTCGTCGAGAGCGGCGCGTTGCGCGCGACCTCGGACGTGGCGGAGGCGGTCGCGAACACCGACGTGTCGCTGATCTGCGTCGGCACCCCGTCCGAGCCCAACGGCAGCCTGTCCACGACCTTCCTGGAGCGGGTGACCGAGGAGATCGGCAAGGAACTCGCGACGAAGGCGAGCAGGCACACCGTCGTGTTCCGCAGCACGATGCTGCCGGGCACCTGCCTGGAACTGCTCGTGCCGATACTGGAGAAGACGTCGGGCCGCACGGCCGGCGTGGACTTCGGTGTCGCGATGAACCCGGAGTTCCTGCGCGAGGGCACCAGCGTCAAGGACTTCTTCGCCCCGCCGAAGACGGTGATCGGCGAGATCGACTCCGCGACCGGCGACGTCGTCGCGGAGCTTTACGCCGGTCTGCCCGGTGACGTCTTCCGCGTCCCGATTCCCGTTGCGGAGATGGCGAAATACGCCGACAACGCGTTCCACGGCCTGAAGATCGGCTTCGCCAACGAACTCGGCGCGATCTGCCGCGCGGTCGGGCTGGACTCGCACAAGGTGATGGACGTGTTCCTCGCCGACCGCAAGCTCAACATCAGCCCCGCCTACCTGCGGCCGGGCTTCGCGTTCGGCGGCTCGTGCCTGCCGAAGGACCTGCGTGGCCTGGTCTACGCCGCGCACCGCGCCGACGTCGCGGTGCCGATCCTCGCGCACGTGCTGCCCTCCAACGACGAGCACCTGCGCCGCGCGTTCGACCTGGTCGCGCGCACCGGCAAGCGCAAGGTCGGCCTGTTCGGGTTGTCGTTCAAGCCCGGCACCGACGACCTCCGCGAGAGTCCGCTGGTGGAGCTGGCGGAGCGGCTCCTCGGCAAGGGCTACGACCTCAAGATCTACGACGCGAACGTGAGCCTGTCGCGGCTCATGGGCGCCAACCGCGAGTACATCGAGAGCCGGCTGCCGCACCTGGGCCAGCTGCTCGCGTCGTCCGTCGGGGAGGTGCTCGAGCACGCCGAGGTGTGCCTCGTCGGCTCCACCGACCCGGCCGTGCTCGACGCGCTGCCGCACGGCGACGGTCACGTGCTGATCGACCTCGTCCGCCTTCCCGACGCCGAGGCGCGCCGGACCGAAAAGGGGTATGTGGGTCTTGCCTGGTAAGAGAGCGCTGATCCTCGTCGAGAACCTCTCGGTGCCGTTCGACCGGCGCGTGTGGCAGGAATGCACCACGCTGCGCGACGCGGGCTGGGAGGTGCACGTGATCTGTCCACAGGGGACGAAACGGGACACCGAACCCGAAACGGTGATCGACGACGTGCGCATCCACCGTTACCCGCTGAAGGCGGCCACCGGCGGCCCAGCCGGATACCTGCAGGAGTACGGCAGCGCGCTGTGGCACACGTTCCGGCTCGCCCGCAAGGTCGGTCCGGTCGATGTGGTGCACGCGTGCAACCCGCCGGACCTGCTGTTCGTCGTCGCCCGGATGCTCAAGCTGCGCGGCGCGAAGTTCGTCTTCGACCAGCACGACCTGGTGCCCGAGCTGTACCTGTCGCGCTTCGACCGCGGGCAGGACCGGCTCTATCGCGCGGTGTGCGCGGCGGAGCGGATGACCTACCGCGCCGCGGATGTGGTGATCGCCACCAACGAGAGCTACCGGGACGTGGCGCTGAGGCGGGGCGGAAAGCGCCCGGAGGACGTGTTCGTGGTGCGCAGCGCGCCCGCGGTCGAGCGGTTCCGCCAGGTGCCCGCCGAGCCGGAACTCAAGCGCGGCAAGCCACACATGCTGTGCTACCTCGGCGTGATGGGCCCGCAGGACGGCGTCGACTATGCGTTGCGCGCGCTGAAGCTGTTGCGCGACGAGATCGGCCGGACCGACTGGCACGCGGTGTTCGTCGGCGCGGGCGACACCTACGACGACATGGTGGCGTTGTCGCGTGAGCTCGAGCTGGCCGACTGCGTCGAGTTCACCGGCCGCATTCCCGACGAGGACCTGGTGCGGTACCTGTCGACGGCCGACGTGTGCCTGTCGCCGGACCCGCTCAACCCGCTCAACGACGTGTCGACCATGAACAAGATCATGGAGTACATGGCGATGGCGAAGCCGATCGTCTCGTTCGAGTTGCGCGAGGCGCGGGTGTCAGCCGGGGACGCCGCCGTGTACGCGCCTGCCAACGACGAACGGGAGTTCGCCAAGCTGACCGCGCGCCTGCTGGACGATCCGGACGAACGCCGGCGAATGGGCGAGCTGGGGCAGGCGCGGGTCGAGGGGCCGCTTGCCTGGACCAATTCGGCGTCGTCACTTATTGCCGCGTATGACCGCGCAGTGGCCAAGGGATAACCAACTCGGTCGCGTTTTGAATAAGACCGCCGCAACCGCGTAACCATTCCGGTGACGGGGACGACGGGGTTTGTGAAAGACCACCACACATACGGTGCACGGCACCGGCGGCCACTCGTCAGATGAGGGGGGACTCCCAGTGGGTGACGACACGGTCCGCCTGTCCACGATCGGGCAGATTCTGCGCAGGCGCTGGCGGGTGCTCCTCGCGCTGGCCGTGTTGGGCGCACTGGTCGGGGCGGGCGTGTCGGTACTGTTCTCGCCCGGGTACCAGACCAGCGCGAACGTGCTGCTGCAGGGCACGAGGGACACGAGTGAACTGGCCACCGAGGCCCAGGTCGCCACCAGCTCCGTGGTGCTCGACCGCAGCGCGCAGGCGCTGAACTGGGGAGTCGGCGCGGACAAGCTGCGGGACTCGGTGACCGCGCTCACCAGCGACGGCAACATCGTGCAGATCACCGCCACCGGCAGCACCCCGCAGCGGGCGAAACAGCTCGCCGACCAGGTGGCCAAGGACTACGTGGCGTACTCGGCGCAGCTCGTCGGCAGCGCGCTGGACGCCACCAGCCAGATCAAGCAGGAGCAGACCGACTCGCTGCGCAGGCAGGTGCAGGAGACCAGCGACCGCATCACCGACATCTCCCGGTCCGCGACCGGGCTGACGGTCGAGAGCGTGGAGGTCCGCACCGACCTGGAGGACCTGCGGACCGGGCTGGCACAGGCGATGGCCAAGCTCGACGAGCTCGACGGCACCGGCAGCCAGGCGAAGGTCGTCGTGATGGGCTCGGCGGAACTGCCGTCCAGCCCCGCGCCACCGACCATGATCGACTTCGTCGGCGGAGGGGCGATCGTGTTCTTTCTGGTCGGCGTGCTCGGCCACCTCATCCGCGCCCGCACCGACCGCCGGCTGCGCGACGAGTCGCAGATCGCGGCCGCGCTCGGCGCACCCGTGCTGGGCGAGGTCGATGTGCCCGCCGAGTCGGTCACCGAGGACGAGCCCGAAGGCAAGGCGCGATGGTGGGCGACACTGCTGCGCCTCGACCGGCCGTGGAACGTGACCGAGCCCGTGCCCTCGGCGGACGAGCAGGCACGGGACATCCGCTACCGCCGCGTGCTGTCCCGCCTCGGCGACGGGTCCGGGGTGTTCAAGCGGGTCATCGTGCTCGCCGCCGACGACGATCCGACCGCACGCGCCGCCGTCGCCCAGTTGCTCATGGCCGCCGCGGGCGGGCCGACCGAGCTGCGGGTGGTCGTCACCACGCCGGAGCGGCCGGTCGTCCCGGACGACGACGGCGCGTCCGGGGTGCTCGTCGTGATGTCCACCGGCACCCGGACGGGCTGGGACCTCGTCGGGCTCGCCACCGCGTGCGCGGACGCGCACCACCAGGTCATCGGCAGCGTCGTCGCGCACCGCGCGCGGCCCGCCGCCCCGCACGACCCGGCGTCGGCCGGGGAGCAAGCATTGGCAGGTTCGGCGTGACGACAACGGAAAGTGCCCAGCCGCTGCTGGACCTGCAGCGGGTGTTCATGGCGATCCGGCGCCGCCGTCGCCTGTGGCTCTCGACCGCTGTCATCGGGCTGATCGCGGGCGCGCTGCTGGCGTTCCTGGTGCCGACGCCGCCGAGCGCGGCCACGACACTGCTCGTGCTGCACGAGGAGGACCAGCCCAACGACGCCGGCACCCTGATCAAGACCGACGTCGCGGTGCTGCAGACCACACTGATCGCGGACGCCGCGCTCAAGGCGATCCACTCCACCGAGCCGCCCGAGAAGTTCGTCAAGGACTACACGGGCACCGGGCTCACCAACAACGTCATGCGGATCGACGTCAAGGGAACGAGCTACGCGGACGCGACCGCCAAGGCCCAGGCCCTTGCGGACGCCTTCATCACCGACCACCGCCAGCGCATGCAGACCACGGCGGACGCGGAGGCGCAGGCACTGCTGACCCAGCGCAACGAGCTCCAGACCCAGCTGGACCAGGTGAACAACCAGATCACCGCGGCGGGCGGGCGGAACAACCAGGTCGGCCCGGCCGAACTGCAGTCGCTGTACGCGCAGCGCGCGGACCTCACCTCGCGGATCGGCGACTTCACCAACCAGGCCAGCCAGGCCAAGATCGGCACGCCGCAGCTCGCGGCGGGCACGCAGATCGTGGACGCGCCGCGCCCGGTGAAGTCGTCGATGCTGTCCTCGGCGGCGACCAGCGGCGGGATCGGCCTCGGCTTCGGGCTGGTGCTCGGCCTGGTGGCAGCGGCGGTGATGAGCGTCGTGCGGGACCGGCCGGTGTTCCGCCGCGACATCTCCGCGAACCTCGGCGCCTCGGTCATCGCGCAGCTTCCGGGGCAGCGCCGCGGGCCGCTGAGGTTCTGGATGCGGTCGCGAACGGAGGACGAGGAACGCAAGCGCATCGCCTCGACACTGGCCCGCGCGGTCACCGGTGACCCTGGCACGGTGTCGGTGCTCGAGATCGGCTGCCCCGGCGTCGCGGCCGCGCTGGCGCTGGCCGTCGCGGAAGAGCTGACGATCGACGGCCCGGTCGTGGTGATCGACGACCTGCCGGACCGCGAGGTGACCGCGGTGGCGCAGCCCGACGACAAGTCGGTGCAGGTCATCGACGGCAGCGACCGGGTGCCCGCGCAGGCGGACCGCGTCGTCGGCGTCGGCTCGGTGTCGCCGGGCACCGCGTGGACCGACCTGGACCGGCTCGGCGCCGAGACGGTGCTGCTGGTGCGCGCGGGCAAGGCCAGCACGCTGTGGCTGCACACCGTCGCGCGGCAGCTGGCCGACCTGAAGATCCCCATCATCGGCGTCGTGCTGGTGGCCCCGGACCCGCGCGACCACACCGACGGGACGCTCTGGGACGGCCTGCACACCGCGCTGCGCGGCCGCGGCGCACTGCCCAGACCGAGCAGCGTGGACAGGGACCGGACGAAGAAGTTCGCTCCCGTGGTGAACAGCGACGACGACAAGACCAAGAAGTTCGCGCCAGTCGCGAACGGCAACGGAACGCCGCCGAACGACCTGCCCACCAGGCGGTTCGCCCCGGTGGGGCGCCAGGACGGGAGCTGACACCCCCATGTGCGGTATCGCGGGAACCTACCTCTGGCCCGACGGTGGCCCGCTGACGGACCGGCTCACCAAGACGCTGGCCCATCGCGGTCCCGACGGCTCCGGCCGGTACTCGCATCGCGCCGGCGACGGCGAGGTCCACTTCGGACATCGCCGGCTGTCCATTCTGGACCTGTCGGAGACGGGTGCCCAGCCGATGGTCTCCCACGGCCTGGCGCTGACCTACAACGGCGAGATCTACAACGCGCCCGAGTTGCGTGCCGAGCTGGCAGCGGCCGGGGTGACCTTCCGCGGCACGTCGGACACCGAGGTGCTGCTGGAGGCGTGGCGCCGCTGGGGCACCGACTGCCTGCCGCGGCTGCGCGGCATGTTCGCGTTCGGCATCTTCGACGAGCGCACCGGTGAGCTGGTGCTGGCACGCGACCAGCTGGGCATCAAGCCGCTGTTCCTGGTGCGCCGCGGCGGCGGGCTGGTGTTCGCGTCCGAGCTGAAGGCGCTCGCGGGCGAACTGGGCGGCTCGCTGCGGGTCGACGACGCCGCGATGATCGCGTCGCTGCTGTACTACTGGGTGCCCGACGGCCGGTGCGCGTTCCGCGAGGCCGAGAAGCTGGCGCCGGGCACGTGGTTGCGGTTCCGCCCCGACGGGCAGGTCGACCGCGGGCGGTTCTGGTCGATCCAGGACGTGGCGGAGGAGGCCCAGTACGCGCCGGAACCGGATCTCGCGGCCGTGGTCGAGGACTCGACACGCAAGCACCTGCTCTCCGACGTGCCGGTCGCGACGTTCCTGTCCGGCGGGCTCGACTCCAGCTACCTGACCGCGCTCGCCGCGCGGCACCAGCCCGGCATCTCCGCCTACACCATCGGTTTCCGCGCCGAGGACGCCAAGTTCGAGGCCATGCCGGACGATCTCAAGTACGCGAAGCAGGTCGCCGCGCGGTACGGCGTGGACCTGCACGAGATCGAGATCGCGCCGCAGGTGCTGGACCTGTTGCCGCGCATGACGTATCACCTCGACGAGCCGATCGGCGACCCCGCCGCGATCAACACCTACCTGATCTGCACGGCGGCGCGCGAGGCCGGTGTCAAGGTGATGCTGTCCGGGATGGGTGCCGACGAGCTGTTCGCCGGGTATCGCAAGCACCTCGCCAACGTGCTCGCGCTGCGCTACCACCGGGTGCCCGGTGTGGTGCGCAGGCCGGTCGAGTCGCTGGTGGACCGGCTGCCGGTCGCCACGTCGAAGCGGGGTCTGCGCTCGGTGCGGTTCGCCAAGCGGTTCCTGTCCTTCGCGGGGCTGCCCGAGGAGACCGCGTTCCGGCGCAGTTACACCATGTACGACCGGACCGAGCTGCTCGATCTGGTCAACCCGGATCTCGCGTCCACTGTGGACGATGTGCTGACCGAGCACGCGGACACCTACCACGACAACGCGCTGAACGACTTCGTCAACCGCATGTGCCTCACCGACGCGCGGATGTTCCTGCCCGGCCTGAACCTCGCCTACACCGACCGCTCGAGCATGGCCGCCTCCACCGAGGTGCGGGTGCCGTTCGTGGACGTCGAGGTGGTCAAGGCCGCGTTCAGCATTCCCGGCAACCGCAAGATCGTGGGCCGCCAGGGCAAGATGGCGCTGAAGAAGGCCGCCACCTCGATCCTGCCCGACGAGATCGTGTACCGGCCGAAGGGGTTGTTCAGCGCCCCGCTGCGGGCGTGGATGAGCCGTGACCTGGCCCCCCTCGTGCGCGAGGTGGCGAACGACGGCGTGCTGGTGCGCTCGGGCTTGCTGCAGCGGGAGGCATTGCAGCGGCTGATCGCGGAGGACGCCTCCGGTCAGCAGGACCGCGCGAAGCATCTCTGGCACATCTTGACACTCGAGTACTGGTACCGCGGCGCGAACCAAGGAGCAGCGTGAAACAGGTCGTTCAGAACTACAAGAGCGGGGAGCTGACGCTCCTCGACGTGCAGGCGCCCGCGTGCAAGCCGGGTGGTGTGCTCGTGCGGACCCTGTACTCGCTGATCTCCACCGGGACCGAGCTGATGAAGGTCTCCGAGGCGAGCATGTCCATGGTGGGCAAGGCACGCTCGCGTCCGGACCAGGTCGCGAAGGTCATGCAGAGCGTCGCGACCAACGGTGTCTCCGCGACCTACCGCAAGGTGATGAACAAGCTCGACTCCTACACCCCGCTCGGCTACTCGTTGTGCGGTGTGGTCACCGAGGTGGGCAAGGGCGCGGAGGAGTTCAAGGTCGGCCAGCTCGTCGCCTGCGCCGGCACCGAGCAGGCGCTGCACGCCGAGTAC